>JAYSNJ010000145.1:0-42404 GCA_043723905.1 Holophagaceae bacterium | reverse complement strand
GGGACCGATGGCATCTTGACCCAGGCCAGCCAGGCCACCGCCGACTGGATAAAAGCCGCCTTGGATGGCGCGAAGCCGCACCCGGGCGTCAAGATCCTCAACAAGGAAAACCATGGTCAATGCCTGATTGACGAGCCGACGAAGGGTGCGATCATTATCGAATCACCAAGATCTTTGCCAATCTGACGCGTTTCAGGGTCCCCACCACGCTAATCAGATCCCCTGCGACGCCCTGAGACCTTCCTTTGTCTTTCCGTCATTCAGCATTTTGACCCTTTATTTTCCCTGCCATGATCAACAAGGAGGAACTAAATGAGATCAGTCCAATCTGCTAAGTTAATTTTTCTCCAGGCCTGCATTTGCATGCTGGTCATGGTTGGGTGTCAAAGACCAAATCCGAGTATGGACATTAATAAAAATAGAGTAGATTCTTTTATCGAAAAAACACTGAATGATGTTAAATATGATCCATACACCGGTAAAATATACTTTAATCAGTCACTAATTCAATCAGATTGGGTTTCCCTTTGCGAGAATGCCCATTATGTGGATTCCAATTTTTACCCATATCGCTGGTCAGACTATGCAACCCTTCCCGGAACTGGGATAGAAGACGAAGCGTTTAGGAGGGATTTATTTGATCAAATGAATTCGGGCAGAGGTTGGGGCATTGTCCAGCTTTCCCATCCAAAAGCCGGCTTGATGCACGGTGACTACGAGGTCTCGTTTGGCATGCTGGTAACCATTACATGGTCAGGTGATTCGCTATATGGGGGCCAATTCTGGGCCACGAAAACCATAACGGGTAAAAAGGCAGAGCCTGCGGCGCAGTCCCCAGCAAACAAGCAACCACCCGCCGACATTAAAGACCGCTTGAAGAAATTAAAAGAAATGTTCGATGCCAATATCATCACAAAAGAAGAGTATCAAGAAAAGCGGAAGGCCATCTTGGGCGACTTTTAGACCAAGGCTATCCACCGATGACTGCCAACCCACCCTGTTGGTAGGCAAAGCCGTGATCAAGGACTGCCTGACCCGTCGGCGAAGGGAGCGAACACTTGAAACCGTGAGGTCAAGGTGTTCCGATCATGCGTTCGCACGCTCCGTTCTGCCAACCGCCTATCTCCAGATCGACGAGGCCCTCGAGGGACTCCGGAAGGCGTGGGAGACGAATCGGGGCTGAACTTCCCCATTCCATCTAGCGGGCATCCGAGAGGTCGTAAGACATGGCCCATCGGTGCATGACGGCCCCGTTATGCCTGTGATCCGGATTGCCTCGAAGGCCATTCCGCCCCGAATCAATCTCCCTAATCCTTTGAGCCGATGCGTCGGATCTCTCGCATCAGGCTCCAGTCCTGGTTCCCAAGAGCCACGGCATCGGGTCCATTCGCCGGGCGATCCAGGGCTACCATGCCCACCTCCTGGGCCCGCTTCGCCGCCGTGAGGAGTTTCGCCAAGTCATCAGTGGAAACTCTGGCCAATTCACCCCTGCCATTTCGCGGGGCGAGTCGGTCGGCGATGAGCTTGATTCCGAGCTCTGCCACGACCATGGAGGCCATGCGAAACCGGATCTCTCGCCCCGCTAAATCCCTCGCCAACTTGTCGTCAACATGCCGTTGATACCCCGCCTGGAAATCTCCCCGGCGATCATGAACTGAGGTGCCATCTGGCCGGACCCTCGCGAATCGTCGAGATATTTGCTCCAGACGGATGCCGTAGCGATTCGCTAAGTCAGTCTGGGTGGGCCACTGATGAGAGGGTCCAGGATTGCCACCCGTCCCTGGCTTGGCGACATCTTCGCCCTGGACATAGAGGTCCTCGATCTCCAGCCAGGGATGCTTCGAGGGGCGGCCCCCCGGGTACATCCCAGGTTTCGAGATGTTGGTGGCCATGCATAGAGTGGAGGCTGTCATCACACTGCCTCGCAAAAGAATGCGGGCTGGACAGGCGCATTGGTGGCCTGCTGATCGGCGGCCAGGAGGAGAGCCTCCCGGAGGGAGGTTGGAACCCGGAACTGCTGGACCACCCCATAGGCGCCTGTCTTGCGGATGCTGGGCATCACTTCATGGGTGATCCACCGTTTGAAGGCCTTCGCCTCGGGCTTCCGGCTCCCCAAGATGAGCGCGTAGAGGCCTGGTTCGTTGACAATGCGCCTTCCAGGACCACCCTCGGTTGAAACTAGGGTGCCCTTTTCGTCTTCGTCTAGGCGCTTGAGCGCATCAGTAGGGTTCTGTATTTTCAGCACAGAACACACATCCGCAGCCATCCACCATGGCTCATCCTCGAGCATGACCACCCGAACCGTCAGCATCCCGAAGTTGAACGTCTGGAGCCCCAGGACGGGCGCCTCATCCGCCTGGAACACCCGAACCGGCGCCCCCATGAGAGGGATGAGGTCCCCCGCCCTGGGAGGTGGAGCTGTCCCGAGGGCCGGCTTGGCGGCTATCCGGTAGTCATTCAGGGCGGTATAGGCGTGGTGCTGAAGCCAGGTGAAAGCCTCGAACCGCGCGAAGGGCACCTTGTATTTCTTGATGCAGTTGAGGAGCTCGGAGACCTTGTCGCTGGGGAGACAGTGCCGGGAGGGGCTTGAATTGACTAGGTCCATCGCCCGCCAGTGGTTCCGGCCCCGGTCCATTTTGGCCAGGAGGAGGGACACCGGGACGCCGATCCGCTCGGCAAGGCTGGCCACGGGGGTCCACCGCTCGCCGGCGGGATCCACGACGAGCCAGAGGAAGCCGTGGGGCGTGGGGACCTTGAGTGTGATGTTCGCTTGCATTTGGAACCTTTCCGCCCCGGGCAGGGGCAAGGGTGAAGTGTTTTGGCATCTGGGCCGTATAGGCCAGGTCTTCGGGGGAGAGGGGGCACTAGTGCCTGAAGGTGAGGGAGTGGTGCCTAGCGGCATCCGTTTGGCATCCGTCAGGCATTCCAGGGATGCCGCATGTCCGCCATCGTCCACCACCGTCTGCCCACCAATTCCCTTTGGCCACCTGAGGGCAGCTCCCATCCTTCCCCGGGCAGAGCGAATCTCATGGTGCGTCACCCCGCGGTTTCCGCTCCTCGCTGCGAGCCCGCGCAGGGCCGCCGAAGGTGCGAACCAGGCGCTCAATGAGTCATTCCCGGTGGTGTTGACCGAGGGGCTGCTGGATTGAGAAGATCGGCAACCTTCCTGTCTCGGGCGAGGCCCCGAACCCAACTGTAAGAAGGGCTGCGCAACCTCCGAGCCCCAGGTGGTGGCTCACCCAAGGCTCGAGACGGACATAGAGACGCCTTCTCTTTCGGAGGTTGCAATAGTGGCAAAAGGCCGCATCGCATCCCCATAGGTACCTTCGTTCCCCTTCGGGCGTGCGAACAATGCTGGCGGTCCGTCCGCAGCGCGAGAGCCTCCGAGCCGCCCCCCTCGAGCGGGGCCCGCCGCCATGGAGGGCTGTCATCAATCTCTCGCGATCCAGCACAGCCTTCCGCAAAATCCGGGCATTCCCTGTGCTGGGGTACCGAGTTGTTCCTGTTCTATCAAGAGAGAGGTGGACGATCTGGTCGATGGGCATCGCGGACCACCTAGCCCGCTGCCTTGGCCAGAAGCTTATGGACTTCCTCCATGGGGACCAGGGTGCGGCACCCCATCTTGAATGTGCGGATTTTCCCCTCCTTTACGAGCTTGAAAAAGAGGGTCTTCCCGATCCCAAAAGTCTCCCTGAATTCTCGTGGGGAGACCGCCACCCGAAACTCCTGGATGTTGGGAAAGAGTGTTTTCGCGGTGTTGGCTTTACCTTCCGCAGGGAGCCCCTGGACTGGCTGGAGCTCCGTGGGCTTTCTTCCGAGCGTCTTGATCATAGAATTTTCCTCTTCCGGGCGATGGAGATAGGGCATGGCCTCCTCGCCCAAGGCAAGGCCGACCCCATGGGGTTATGTGAGCGAGGCGTTTCTGAGCCGTTTTCCGGTTGGAGGCCTGCTCTTCCATCCCAGGTTGCGGGAACCTTCGAGGTTCGCGAGGGCTCCTCCCGGGCCGGGCTGGCCCTGGCCGGGATCACCCTCGGGATTCCTCCCAAAAATTTATTGACACCAACTTTTTCTCTTGGCCGCCCCAGGTCGCCCAAAAGGGACCGACCTCGAATCTGTAGAGCAACGCTAGAGCAACGACAAAAAAGCCCCGGAGCTCGTCCGGGGCTTTTCGCTAGTGTTTACTGGTGCCTGGAGGCGGAATCGAACCGTCGACACATGGATTTTCAGTCCATTGCTCTACCAACTGAGCTACCCAGGCGGGAAGAGACAGAGTACCTGGGGATCGATGCTTTTTCAAGTGCGATCAGGGGTGCGATTGAGGCATCCTTGAAGGTTCGGAGCGTTGACACATGGCCGCCAATCACAAGAGCAAAGAAATCCAGGTCCAGAAGCCGGCTCAGAGTCTGCAGGCCTTCCAGCAGAAACTGGCCAGCGGCGAGGAATCCCAGGCCACCCTCCTCAAGCCCCTCCTCATCGGAGCGGGGCTCGTCGCCGCCCTGGTGATCGGCTTCTTCGGCTTCCGGGCCTGGCGCGCCAACGTGCTCGAGAAGCACGAGGCGACCGTGGCCGAACTCATGAACGAGGTCCAGGGAGACGGCCTTACGCCGGTGCCCCCCGCGGAACTCGAGAAGCGCATGCGGACCAGCCTGCCCAGGCTGGAAGCCCTCGCCCATTCGGCCCCCGGCGCTGCCGCGGCCAACACCCAGGGGCTCCTGGCCTCCTGGCGTCTCCAGCTGGACGGGAAGGCCCCCCAGGCCGCCATGGGTTCAGATCCCTGGAGTCGCCTGCGCACGGCCCAGCGCCAGCTCGCCCTGGGCCAGGCCGAGGAGGTCGCCGCGACCCTCAAGACCCTCCGGAGTTCCGCCAAGCCGGACGCGCCCTGGGCTCCCCTCTTTTGGTCCACACTCCTGGACCTCCACCGCTTGAAGGGGGACCGGGCTCAGGCCTGGAAGGATTACGCCGAGTACAAGTCCCTCTTCAAGGACAGCGCCGACGCCTCCTTCGAGAAGGTCCTCGCCAGCATCTGAAATTCCGCTTCATTTCGCCAGCCAGTTTGGGAGGCCACCATGCGCATGTACGATCTGATCTACACCAAGAAGTTGGGCGGGGCGCTGTCCCCTGAACAGATCGCCTTCTGGGTGAAGGGCGCCGCCGACGGCAGCGTCCCAGACGAGCAGAGCGCGGCGCTCCTGATGGCCATCTGCTGGCGCGGCATGAACACCGAAGAGACCTTGGCCCTCACGCTGAACATGCGGGATTCCGGCGATCGCGTCGATCTCTCCTCGGTGCCCGGCGTGAAGGTGGACAAGCACAGCACCGGCGGTGTCGGCGACAAGACCACGCTGATCCTCGGCCCCATCGTGGCCGCCTGCGGCGTGCCCTGCGCCATGTTCAGCGGCCGCGGCCTCGGCCACACCGGCGGTACCGTGGACAAGTACGCCGCCGTGCCTGGGCTCAAGGTCGAACTGAGCGTCGAGCAGTTCAAGGAGAGCCTGCGCCACACTGGATTTGCCAACAGCGCCCAGACGGGCGATATCACGCCAGCCGACCGCAAGCTCTACGCCCTGCGGGACGTCACGGCCACGGTGGAATCCATCCCCCTCATCACGGCCAGCATCATGTCCAAGAAGCTGGCCGGCGGCAGCGATGCCCTGGTGCTGGACGTGAAGTGCGGCGGCGGGGCCTTCATGAAGACTCCGGAGGAGTCCCGCGCCCTGGCGCAAAGCATGGTGAATGTGGGCAAGGCCCACGGCATGAAGATCAAGGCCCTCATCACCCGCATGGAGGAGCCCCTGGGCTGGGCCATCGGCAATGCTCTCGAAGTCATCGAGTCCGTGGAGATCCTCAAGGGCCTGCACGGGAAGAGCGATCTGGCCCAGATGAGCTTCCGGCTGGCCGCCGAGATGCTGGTCATGGGGGGAGCCGCCAAGGATCTGAATGAAGCCCAGGCCAAGGTCAATGAAGCTGTCGCTTCGGGGCGGGCCATGGAGGCCTTCCGCACCTGGACGACGTACAACGGCGGCGACGCATCCTCCCTCGATGACTTCAGCCGCCTGCCCCAGCCCGGGAAGGTGCTCGAGATCAAGGCCACCCAGGAGGGCTGGATCCAGGCCGTGGACAGCCGCGCCCTGGGTCTCCTGGCCATGGAACTGGGCGCCGGGCGCCGCAGCAAGGACGATGTCCTGGACCTGGGCGTGGGCATCCGCCTGCACCGCAACGTGGGTCAGGCCGTAAAGGCGGGCGATACCCTCTTCACGGTGTATGCCAAGGCCCAGGCCGAGATCCCCGTGGCGCGCTACCTGGAGACCCTGAGCCTCCAGCCCCAGCCCGTCACGCCGGGCCCCTGGCTGCTCGAAACCGTCGAATAGCTCCAGACAACCCGCCACCCCAGGCCTCGAGAGCCCCAGGCTTTCGAGGCCTGGGCTTCGCCGTCCAGAAAGAAAGGACCAAAAGGTTCCCCAAAAAAACATTGATCCCGTGTTTTTTGTTGCATTCCCGGGTCCGGGGGGGGATAAAGGACCACCTTACTTTCCCAGCTTGAGATTTTGAACCCATAACACGGGTTCCTCATTACCTTTCCTCCCCCAGCGGCCCCGGCCGCACCTTCTCAACAAGGAGTGAATCCATGACTCGAAACTCTCGGCTCCTCTGCTGCCTCGTGGCCGGTCTCTGCACCGGCGGCGTGGTCCAGGCCCAACAGACCTTCGGCGCCTTCAAAGGCCGCGTCACAGATAAGGCCACGGGTGCGCCCAAGGCCGGCGTGGTCATCACCATCCAGAACCAGGCCACGGGCTACAACCGCCAAGCCTTGTCCAGCAACGATGGCACCTTCCGCTTCTCCGTGGTTCCCCTCGGAAACTACCGCATCCTCTTCAAGTCCCCCGACTCCACCGCCTCCATGATCCGCACCTCCAGCCTGGGCACCGAGACGGAGGCCTCCGTGGCCATGGCGCCTGCCGCCGTGGCCACCGTGACAGTGGTGGCTACCGCCGACACCGTCGATCAGGCTAATACGACCTCAGCCGAAGTGGGCGTGAACGTCTCTGCAGAACGCCTCGAGTCCCTCCCCGTGCTCAGCCGAAACGTCGTTTCCGCGGCCGTGCTGGCCCCGGGCGTCCAGCTGGTTTCAGGCTCAAATGTGGACCCCACGAAGAAGAGTTCCACCTACATGTCCACGGGCGAGGGCCAGGGGCGCGGCACCAACTTCAACATCGACGGCGGCGACAACAATTCGACGGACGTGGGCGGCTACGTGTCCCCCATCCCCATGGATGCCATCGGCGAGTTCCAGGTCGTGACCAATCAGTACAAGGCCGAGTTCGGCCGCTCCAATGCAGGCTTCCTGAACGTCGTCTCCAAGGCCGGCAGTAATTCATTCTCTGGGATCCTGAGCGGCCAGTACACCAACCAGGCCATGCGCGCCAAAGTCACGGACGAAGGCGACAAGAAGGACAACTTCAGCCAGACCCTCGCGGCTCTCGTCAGCGGCCCCATCATCAAGGACAAGCTCTTCTACATGGTGTCCGTGGAGCGCAAGGACGAGGAGGGGGCAGCCTTCACATTCACGCCGGCAGCCATCGCCGCCTTCCCTACCCTCAGCAGCATCAAGACAAAGCTGAAGGAAACCATTGCCTATGTCCGCTTGGACTGGGCCGCCAGCCAGATGGTGAACGTCACGGGGACCTACTCCTACGACAAGAATGAGACCCCCAACCAGGCCTTCCCTCACACGAGCGCCGTCAACGGCAACGTGGATCCCTCAATGCTGGGCACGGGCCTCAACAAGACCAACCGCTTCGGCCTCAAGGCCACTACCAGCTTTACTCCCAACGTGATCTGGGAAAGCAACCTCATCTACTTCGACTATGCCAACGGCATCACGCCTAATGGCAACGGAAACACCGTCGGCCAGATGCAGGTCCGCACCGTAAATAGCAACCTGCTTGCGATCGATAGCTCTGATTTGGCTCGCATGGGCCACGATCCCAACGCCTTCCAGAACACGGGTATCAAGCGCCTCCAGTGGCGCAACGACGTCACCTACATGCTCGGCGATCACTTCTTCAAGGCCGGCCTGGATTTCCAAAAAACCACCTACGCAGACCAGCATCTCTTCTGGCCCGAGACGGGTCTCTACAGCATTCGGGTGGCCGGCTTCCCCATCGGGGCCGGGGCCTTCGGAAACACGGTCGTAGCCGACCAGAATGTTGTGGGCGTTGCGCTCGTTCCGGATGGCTTCCAGTCGGGCCAGACCTACAAGCAGTTCGGCTTCTACGCCCAGGATGACTGGACCATCTCCCCGAAGCTCTCCGTCTATGCCGGCTTCCGCCTCGACAAGGACGATATCTTCGATTTCATGAAACCCTACCAGGGTCTCTACACCCAGATTGCGGCAGCGAACCCTGATCTGCTCCACGGCTCCACGGTCCCCAAGAACAAGACCTACTTCTCTCCTCGCGTTCAGATGGTCTTCAAGCCCAAGGGGGATGATTCCGTCACCTTCAAGGTGGGCTACGGCAAGTTCATCGCCGCGCTCATCGACAACGTCACCGGCTTCAGCCGAGCTCTCGGGAACAGGGCCAACGGCCTCACCGGGAGTGTGATCCAGAATGATGCTGCTGTTCTATACAGCGGTGCCGCCCAGCCCAATAAAAACCTTCATATTGCCTCCTTCTCTGCTGGCCAGACCCTGACAACGGTCAACGGCCATCCTGTGGTCCTGCCCGCCGACCTAACCCCTTATAATTACGCAAACAACACCAATGGTCTCAGGGATTACTTCCGAAACACCGTCAATGGTTGGCTGGAGACTGCCAGTTTCACCACGGCGGGCAAGAGCCTGATGGCCTCCGACTTTGAATATCCCACTACGGACACCATCAATTTCGGCGGCACCTTCAAGATCGGCGATCACCAGACCCTGGATCTCCAGTACATCTGGTCCCGCACCCAGCATGCGACGACCCAGCTTGCCACCGATGGCAGCGATCCTCGGGCCTGGAGTAGCGATGGCTCTCTTGCCACCTGGAATGCCACCGATGGTCCTGATACGGACATGGGTGACACCGTATTTCATTCCAATCAGACCGCTCGCAGCAACCAGATTCAGGTCAAGTACTCCTACACGGCGCCCAAGTGGAGCGCCCTTGCCACCATGGTACTCAAGGATTTCCGCGCTTCCTTTGGCGGTTCCGCGGGTTCCTATGATGGCCACGCCTCGGCCGATTTCTACGGCACCGGCGCCGAATATTCCTACAAGCAGAATCCTGAACGACCGAGCGCAGGGACGGAGTCCTTCTCCGGCTCCTTTGCCTTCACCTATAACTTCGATATCGGCACCAAAGTGGGCGTCCTCGGCACCTGGCACAGTGGCAAGATCTACGATATCTACGCCGGATATAATGCCGAACTCGGAGCCGGCGGCGGCACCGACGACGCTCACCCCAACGACTACCTCGGCCAGGCCAGAGGCGACTGGGCCATGGATCTGGGCCTGCGCATCTCCCACAGCTTCAAGTTCGGGAAAGGCATGATTCTCGAACCCTTCATCCAAATCTCCAACATCCTTAACAACTACGATTACGGCTCAAATTACAATAATACTTATTACCAGATCGTTACAAAATACACGGTCCCGACGGACCCGATCGCGACCCCCCCTCAGCCATATAAGGCGGCAGTCAGAGCCGATGATTTCGGCCAGCGCAGCCCCGGGTACCAGAACAACCAGCCCCGGACGGCGGCGGCCGGTTTCCGCTTCACCTTCTGATCCCTTCCCGGATCACGGCAAAGGGCCCCTTCGGGGGCCCTTTTTCATTCTGCTGGCTGACACTCACAGCCCCAGCATCTCCTTCAGCCTCGGTGTCACGCTCCGGCTCACGTCCAGGTCCACGCCTTCGGCCACGCGGATGGCGGCCCTGCCCCCCTCCAGGGAGCGCAGGCCCAGGACGGCCTCGGGGCGCAGGAGCAGGTGCCGCTGGATGCGCAGGAGGCCCGCGCTGGGGAAGGCTTCCTCCACCTCGCCCAGGCTGGTCCAGTCCGTGCGCTGGCGGGTGAGCTTACCTCCCACGGGGGCCCAGGCGTAGACGACTTCCTCTTCCACCTCGAAGTGGGTGGTGCGCTTCAGTTCCAGGAAGACATGGCCCTCCCCCGCCTTCACGGGGAAGCGCGGAGGGGCGCCCAGGGCCGTCTTGAGCTCCCCGGCCCTGCGCCGGGGCACGGCGCCCTGGCGCAGGCGGGCCAGGGCCTTCTCCAGGCGCTCGGCGGCCACGGGCTTCAGGAGGTAGTCCGTGGCGGAGGCCTCGAAGGCCCGCACGGCGTGCTCGGAGAAGGCCGTGACGAAGACCACGGGGGGGCATTCCTGGCCGTCGGAGAGTTCCGCCATGACCTCCAGGCCCGTGATCCCGGGCATCTGGATATCCAGGAAGAGGGCCTCCACGTCCTGGCCCTTCTTCAACCAGTCGAGCACCGAGGGCCCATCGGGGAGTTCGGCCAGGACCTCGCAGCCCGCCTCCCGCAACAGGCGCCCCAGCCTCGCCCGGGCCAGGGGTTCGTCGTCCGCAAGCGCAACTCTCATGAGGGTCATGGCTTCCTCCCGATCCGGTCCAGTCCTATTCTCACTTCGGCCAGGGTGTGGTCCTCCTCGCCCCAGAGGCGAAAGGAGGCGTGATCCCCGTAGGCGAGAAAGAGCCTCGCCTCCAGATTGCCCACGCCCACCCCGTTGCCCAGCAGCAGGGGCAGGGGCCTGCCGCTATTGACCACCCGCAGGACCAGATCATCGCCTTCCCGGGCCAGCGTGATCTCCAGATCGCCCCCCGAGATCGAGGGCGCGATGCCGTGCTTGATGGCGTTCTCCACCATGGGCTGGACGAGGAAGGGCGGGGTCTCCAGGGCCTCCAGGCTCTCGTCCCAGGCCCATTTCACGTCCAGGCGCTGGCCCAGGCGCATGGATTCCACTGCCAGGTAGCGGCTCACCAGGGTCCGCTCGTCCTGCAGAGGCGCAGAGGGCCGGCTGCCGTGGTCCAGCAGGGCCCGGTAGAGCGACGCCAGATCCAGGATGCCTCTTTCGGCCGCCGGGGGGTCCGTGTGCACCAGTTCCGCCAGTCCGTTGAGGGCGTTGAAGAGGGCGTGCGGGCTCAGCTGGCCCCGGAGCAGCACCCAGTGGGCCTCCCGCAGCTTCTTCTCCGTTTCCTCCTTGAGCATCCGGGTGCGCTCCCAGAGGGTGATGAAGTACCCCGCGAGCATGGCCGTGGGCACCCAGATGGCCAGGGCCGAACCCAGGGCCAGCAGGGCCAGGGGGCGGCTGGCATTGGATTTCGTGAAGGTGCCCAGGAGGAGCTGGAGGGCTCCCACGAGCAGGATGAAGGCCGCCGCGAAGAGCCCGGACTGGACCATGCCCCGCAGGAAGGGCGCGTGGGTGGCGCGGCCCCGTGTCCACATCCAGGGGACCGGGGAGAGCCAGAGGATCAGGACCGGCAGCGCGAAGGCTGCGAGGAGGGCACTGAGGAGGGTGGTGGGATGGTAGCTTCCTGGCACCAGGGCCATGGTCCCCGCGGAGACCAGGGTCAGCAGCATCCCGAACCCGAGCACGGGCATCCAGATCCACGGATGGCGGAGGCGGGCCTTCTCGTAGGCGATCAGTTCCTGGAAGCGCATGCTTCGATTATGGCCCGACCCTTTCCCTGCCGTCAGGCCTCCGCTCAACGGGCCTCGAGGAAGGCGGAGCCGAAGAGGGGCACCGCTCTCCCGAATTTGGCGCTTCGACCCGTCGGGAGATCTGTTCTTCACGTTTTTCCGGGAACAGCCCCGCCAGGTGTTGGTCACTCTCCAGAACGGGTTCGCGCTTCTGGAGCGGGGCGGTCCTGGTCGCAACCAACAGATCCACCACGAAGACACGGAGGGCACGGAGGATGCACGGAGAACTGCATCTGCGCGTCGTGGCAGCAGGGCCCAGGGCCCGCCGCTCTGCGGCGGCTGGTGTGTTGGGCCTTCCGGCGCACCTTCAGAAGCGCGCCCGGAGGACCGACACACTACACCCTGGGGCCTGCGATGTGAAAGGGCACAGAGAAAAACAGCGGGAGAAATGGAATTGCCTGTTCTCTGTGCTTTTGGTGTTCTCTGTGCTTTTGGTGTTCTCCGTGTCCCCTGTGGTTCAGCCTTTCATGCCTCAAGATCTTGGGGGGCGCACCGACCGGGGAATGTTCTCGCCTTTTGAACAAGGCGGGATGATCACTTCGGCGCGGCCCCCTGGACCTGGGCTGGGCGCTGCTGCTGGATCTCCAGGGCCAGGGCCTTCACGCCGTTGATGAGGAACTGCATGGCCACCGCCGCCAGGATGAGGCCCATGAGTTTGTTCACGATCTTGATGCCGAGTGCGCCCATGCGGTCCATGACCCGGGGGGCCTGGCGCAGGAACTGGTAGCAGACCCAGCCGTTGAGGAGGATCGCCGCCAGCACCACCAGGTACTCGGAGAGGCTGATGCCCGCGATCATGCCCATCACCGTCGAGATGGTGCCAGGCCCCGCCAGCAGCGGGATCCCGAAGGGAATGATGGCGAAATCGTCCGGCAGTTTCAGGGCGGCCTCGGCCTTCTCCTGCTCCGTGGCGCGCTCCCGGGGATCCTCGCCGTAGATCATGGACATGGAGCGGTAGAGCACCAGGACGCCCCCCACGAAGCGCATGGCCAGCGCCGTGAACCCGAAGAAGGTGAAGATGAACTGCCCCACCAGCGCGAAGAGCACCATGGTGACGGTGGCCGTGAGGCTGGCCTTGAGCGCGGCGCGGCGCAGGGCGCGGGTCTCCATGCCCAGCGTAGCCGTGGCGAAGAGGGTCGCCGCGCTGGGCGGATTGATGACCGAGAAGAGGGAGGCCGTCACCCCCAGGATGAAGGGCCAGGTGGGAAGCGGAGAAAAGGCGGGCATGCCTTATCCTATCGCTGCATGGATGATCTTCTGAAGTTCCGCGAACAGCACAAGCTGAGGTTGTCCTGGATGCCCTGGCTCTACTTCGGGCTCAAGGACCGCCACCGGGCCTGGGCGGAGGCCTGGCAGGATGAGATCCAGGCGAGGCTCCGCGCCCTTGAGACCGTGGAAATCGGCGAGGGCAGCTTCATCGCCCCCGAGGCGCGGATCTTCGGGGAGCCTGGGCGGGCCGTGCTCATCGGCGATCGCTGCGCCCTGGCCGCCGAGGTCTTCCTCCACGGCCCCATCACCCTCGGGTGCGATGTCTCCATCAATGCCAGGGCCTGCCTCGATGGCGGCGCCAAGGGCATCCGCATCGGGGACGGAACGCGCATCGCCACGGGGGCCGCACTCTATGCCTTCGATCACGGCGTCGCACCCGATCACGCCATCCGCGCCCAGCCGGTCCGCTCCCTGGGTATCGACATCGGCGCCGATGTCTGGATCGGCGCCCTGGCGGGGATCACGGACGGCGTGTGCATCGGGGATCATGCGGTGGTGGCCATGGGCGCCGTCGTCACCCGGGACGTCGCGCCCTGGGCCATCGTGGGCGGCGTGCCCGCCCGGGTGATCGGGGATCGCCGGGACCGGCCCTTGGCCGGAGGCGGTACCGTTTAGCCGTCCGCCCCAGACACGGCGGAATCGTGCTCCAGCAAGCTGGTGTATTACGGCATTTCGAGCCGCGGCACTGCACAGTTTGGGCTTCTCGGCGCACCCCCTGCGGGGGCACCAAGCCTGTGCCGCGCCGCTCTACGCCGCCCGCCTCGCGGCGGTCGGCTACTCGAAATGCACGATCCGGGTTACTTCCAGCCGTCCATGAAGTAGAGATCCGAGGCGAGGATCCTCAGGCAGGAATAGGCGTAGGTTCCGCCATCGGGACTCACGCACACGTTGTCCAGGCGGCTCACGCCCAGGGCATCCGCGGGCCTCAGTTCCTTCCAGAGCCTGCGCCGCCCCGTGGCTAGATCCAGGCGCCAGATCTTCACGGGCAGTCCTTCCAGGGAGCCCAGGAACAGCTCGCGCCCGTCACGGCTCCACTGCATGAGAATCTCCTCCTCGGAGATCCCGGGGAGTTCCCGGATCAGCTCGCCCCCGGGGGTGTAGAGCTGCAGCTTCCCGTCTACGGGGCCCAGCACCACCCGGGAGCCATCGGGGGCAACCAGGCAATAGGCCTCGGAACGGCCGGGGGCGGTCATCCAGGGCTTCATCTCCCCGGTCTGGAGATCCTGCTCGTAGTACCGGAACACCTTGTCGGGGCCCCCCCCCCATGAGCAGCTTCCCCGGCCCCAGGAACACGGCCCAGTCGGCCTTCACGCCATGGCTGGGAAGGCGGCGAGCCTCCCCGGGCCCGGTGGGGAGCAGGGCGAGTTCCGTCCCGGGATGGGTGAGGTTGCGCACCACGGCCCACTTCCCATCCGGAGAGAGGACGAGGGGGTCACCGTCCCCCAACCGCACGGCCTCGGAGCCATCCGCCCGCCGGAAGTAGGCCCCCCCGGGCCCGGCCCCTTCCCGGTTCTCGGCGAAGAGGATGCCCTTCCCGTCCAGGGTCAGATCCGCCACCTTCGAGGACTGGAGCCAGGAGAGTTCCCGTTCCTGCCCCGCCGAGACCTGGCCGAGGAAGAGATGACGGCGCGCCATGCTGTGGCTCAGCAGCACCCTCCCCGTGGGCGAGACGTCCCGGATGGCGAGGCGGCCCAGCACCGAGTAGACCAGCCGCTGGCGCCCGGAGAGCGTGACCATGCGGAGTTCCTGGCGGTCCTCGGGCAATCGCAGAGTGAAGAGGAGCTCCCGGCCGTCCGGAGACCAGGCCAGGGACTGGATCTCGCCCCGGGCAAGGACTTCCCGTCGTCCCTTCCGGTCCACCACCGAAAGGGACTGGTTGCCGGCCGACACGATCTCCGAGAAAGCCACCCGGTCGCCCCTGGGAGAGACCTTGGGACAGTCGATGGCATTGAGCGCAGCCGCCTCGAAGAGGATGCGGCCGATGGGATACTCCAGGCGCTGCCGGCCGTTCTCGCCGACCCGGACCACCGCCAGGTTCATCCCCTCCGGACTCCAGTCCGCGGACCGCACCTTCTCCAGGATCTCTCGCGGCGCTCCTCCCCCCAGGGGAGCCCGGGCCAAGGTGCCCGTCGGAACCAGAATGCCGGACCCCGATGCGGCTCCCGAGGGGCGCAGGAGCAGCGCCATCTCCCCCGTGGCAGCGATGGAAAGGATTTCGGTGCCCCGGGGAAGATCCAGGGATCGGGCCCCCAGGCCTTCCACGCGCCCCAGCCAGAGCTGCCCCGGCTCATCGCTGCCCCGGAGGCTGTACACGAAGCTCTGGCCTTCGGGCGCGAAGCGGGCGCTCTGGATTTCGCCGGTACGGTACGTGAGCCGGTGCAGCGTCGGCGGCTCCCGGTGCGCCAGTTCGCGCCCCAGCCAGAGCGCGGTCCCGCAGAGGACCAGGAGTCCGGCCAGACCCGCCGCGAAAAGAGGGCGGAACCGCCAGCGTCGCCAGAGAGTGGGCCTCCAGGCCGAACGGGAGACCGAGGTCGCCCCGAGCAGGACATTCTCGAGTTCGAAGGCCAGATCCTGGGCGCTCTGGAACCGGTCCCGAGGGTCCTTCTCCAGGCAGCGCAGGAGGGTCCGGTGAAGAGAGGGAGGGAGGGGCAGTCCCGGGGGCAGTTCCGGGGGATCGTCCTTGAGGATGGCGTGCATGATCTCCACGGCCGAATCCCCAGGGAAGGGACGCTTCCCGGAGACCATCTCCCAGAGGATCACGCCGAAGGCGAAGATATCCGAACGCGGATCGGCGGGGCGCCCGTTCACCTGCTCCGGGGACATGTAGCCCACGGTGCCGACGACCATGCCCACCTTCGTCTCCATGGGGAGCGTGTGGTCCCCCCGGGTCACATCGGTGTCCCCGGTCTGGGGACTGCGGAGCTTGGCCAGGCCGAAGTCCAGGATCTTCGCCCGTTCATCCCGCGTGATGAAGATGTTCTCGGGCTTCAGGTCCCGGTGGGTGAGCCCCTTCTCGTGGGCGGCGGCGAGCCCCTGGGCGATCTGCTGGCCCAGTTCCAGGACCTTCCTGAGGGAGAGCGGCTTCGTCTTCATGCGTGCCCGCAGCGTCTCGCCCTCGAGCAGTTCCATGACCAGGAAGGGCATCCCCTCATGGATCCCCGTATCGTAGATCTGCAGGATGGCGGGGTGGTTGAGCAGGGCCACGGCCTTCGCTTCCTGCTCGAAGCGCCGCAGGCGATCCGCATCGGCCGCGAAGGACGAGAGCAGCATCTTCACCGCCACGTCCCGCCCCAGGCGCAGGTCCCGGGCCCTGTAGACCTCCCCCATGCCGCCAGCGCCCAGGAGGCCGACGATCTCGTAAGGACCGAGTTTGCTTTCCGCTGCCAGAGCCATCTGAAGTGAGCCTACCAAGGTTCCTTGGACACGCTGATGGAATCGTACCTGGCGTTCGGCTCGGTGGACAGCGTCCGCAGTTCCAGGTCCATCACACCCAGCCCCTTCAGGGCGGCCCTCAGAGCCTCCACCCGGGCCCGGGAGATCTCCGGTTCCGGCCCGGCGGGAACGAGGAGAGCCCAGCGCCCGTCGAGACCCCAGGCCCCCACCCAGGCGCGCAGCTTGACCCCCGCGGCCGGGGAGAGTTCTGCACTGCCCTTGAGGAAGAAGATCGACTCCCGGCAGAGGCCGTCCTTCGCAAGGCTGGCGGGGATGGCGAGCTTCGGCAGGCGGGGGGCCAGGGCCTCCGCGGGGAATGCCGCCTCAGGCTGCCGGGGAGGAAGGGCGGGCAGGGCGACCACTCGCTCGTGGCGCACCGCGAGATCGCCCTTGAGCGGGTAGGTCTCTCCGGAAACGGCCAGCCGAGCCAGGGCGTAGCCGTCCTTGATGGCCATGATCTGCAGGCGTCCCAGGTTCCGCCGCTCCCCCTGGCGCCGGAGCGTCAGCAGTTCGTTTACGCCCAGGACCTGACAACCCTCACCCTCGAGGCGATAGAGGCGCTCAGTCTCCTCGAAGGGAGGCATCCCGGTGCGCAGCACCCCCACCACCTGGAGCGGCTGGGCGACAAGGACCGTGCCCAGGAGGAGGGCCGGGAGCAGCATGTTCATCCCTATCTCATCGGGTCCCGGGGCCCTAAGCCTGAGGAACGAGGCCCATCTCCCGGAGCAGATCCCCCAGGAGGAAGAGGGAGCCGGTCACCAGGCGCAGCCCATCTGCGGGTTCCTCCAGGGAGGCAGCCAACTGCGGAATGCTGAGGAGTGGCAGCTCCTCGCCCCAGGCGGCGCGGAGGGCCTCTCCGGAGGCGTAGCGCTCGTTCTCCCCCTTCACCAGCGTGATGGAGCGGGGGTTCATGGATCTCAGTTCATGGACCATCCGCCCCAGATCCTTGTCCGCCATGGCGCCGAAGAAGAGATGGGGCCTCACGCCGCAGGTCCTGGCGTGGCGGGCCACCATGCGGGCACCATCGGGATTGTGGGCTCCGTCGATCCACACATCCTCGCAGCCGGGAATCGGCCACAGGCGGCCGGGCCAACGGGTCTTGGCGAGGCCCTCCCAAGCCTCCGGTTCGGGGACGGGGAAACCCAAGAAGCGGAGCTGCCTGAGCGTCTCGAGGGCGGTGGCGAGGTTCTCCATCTGATGGGCACCGGGCAATCCGATGGGCCTGCCCTGGACGAGGCTGTGGTCCCACAGGACCGCCTCGGCCCGGACCGGCGGGGCAGGACAGAGCCGGGGGCTGCACTCCAGGAGAGGCTCGATCCAGGCGGGGTCCAGCATGGGACCCAGCACGAGGGGGCGCCCCGGACGCGCGGTGCAGAGCTTCTCCCGGGCGATGGCCTCCAGGGTCTCCCCCAGGTACTTCGTGTGGTCCAGCCCCACATTGGTGAGGACCGTGAGCAGGGGATCCAGCGCATTGGTGGCGTCCCAGCGGCCGCCCATGCCCACCTCGATGAGGCCCACCTCCACGCCGGTCATCCTGAAGGCCAGCATGGCCGACGTGATCATCAGCTCGAAGTAGGTGGCCTGGATGCCCGCTCGCGCCTCGCACTCGAAGGCCTCTCCCAATATCAGGTCCAGGGCCGAGGCCCCGATGAAGTGACCGTCGATCCAGATCCGCTCAGTGGGTGCGACCAGATGGGGCGAGGTGGTCCAGCCCACGGTAAGCCCGCAGGCCCGGAGCGCCTGGGCCAGGAAGGCCCCGGTGGAGCCCTTCCCGTTGGTGCCCGCGATCAGGATGCAGGGGAAGCCCCGCTCGGGATGACCGAGTCCCTCCAGGAGGTGCTGGGGATTGGCGAGGCCCCGCTTGATGCCCCAGTGGCCCCTGGATTCCAGACGCTGGATGTGGGGAAAGGCCTCCCAGTCCGGATCACCCTGGGGGAAGGGACTCCCGGTCTCCGGCGCCGCCATCTCAGCCCTTCTTCGGGCCGTGCTTGAGGGACTCGAAGAGCCGCTCCAGCTCCTCTTCACTGCCGAAGTGAAGCAGCAGGGCGCCCCCCTTGCCCTTGGGCTTTATCTCCACGCGGGTGCCCCAGGCCTGGGTCAGTTCCTCGGCTGCAGCCTTGAGGAAGACGCTGGGATTGTGGCGCTTGATGCGGGCCTTCCGCTGCTTGGCGAGCTGGTGGACCTTGGCCTCCAGGGCGCGCACGGAGAGCTGCTTCTCGACGATCTCGTGGGCCAGGTTCTCCTGGACCCGAGGCTCTTCCACGCCCAGCAGCACCTTGGCATGACCCGTGGAGACGACTCCTGTGGCCACCATCCCCTGGATGAGCGTGGGCAGCCGCAGCAGGCGCAGAGTGTTGGCCACCTGGGGGCGGCTCTTGCCGACGCGGTCCGCCACCTGCTCCTGTGTGAGCCGCAGATGCTCGCCCAGCTGCCAGTAGGCCTTGGCCTCCTCGATGGCATTCAGTTCCTGGCGCTGGATGTTCTCCACGAGCGCGAATTCGAGCAGGCGATCTTCCGGCACCTCCTTGAGCACCACGGGCACCATGGAGAGCCCTGCCCGCTTGGCGGCGCGCCAGCGGCGCTCGCCGGCGATGATCTCGAACTTGTCGCCCACCTTGCGCGCCACGATGGGCTGCACCATGCCGTGCAGCTTGAGGCTGGCCGCGAGGTCTTCCAGCGCCTGCTCGTCGAAGTAGGTGCGGGGCTGGTAGCGGTTCGCGACGAGCGTGCCCACGGGGATCTCGCGGGAATTCGCATCCTCCGGCGCGATCTGGTTCATGAGCGAGGTGAGACCCCGCCCCAGGGCGGGCCGTTTCGGGATCATCGTTCCCCCTCCTGGAGGGCGGGCTCCAGCTGGCTCAGCCATTCGCGCGCCAGGTTCAGGTAGGACTGGGCGCCCTTGGATTTCAGGTCATAGAAGGCGACGGGCTTGCCATGGCTGGGCGCCTCCGCCAGGCGGATGTTCCGGGGGATGACGGTCTGGAAGACCTTGCCCGGAAATGCCTGGCGCACCTCGTTGGCCACGGCGGCGCCGAGGTTCGTGCGCTCCTCGGCCATGGTGAGCAGGATGCCGCCCATCTGAAGGCGTGGATTGGGACCCGCCTGCACGCGGCGGATGGTCTCGATGAGTTCGGCCAGCCCATCCAACGCGAAGAATTCACAGGGCATGGGCACGATCACTTCGTCCGCCGCCGTGAGGGCGTTGAGCGTGATCATGCCCAGGGAGGGCGGGGGATCGATGAGGATGAAATCGTAGTCGTCCCGCACGGCGTCCAGGGCCCGGTGGAGCACCTGCAGTTCGGGCAGTTCGAAGAGCTCGAATTCCAGCTGGGCCAGGTCCTTCCCCGCGGGGATCACCTGGAGCATGGGCACTTCGGTGCTGAGGATCAGCGCCTTGGCTGGCGCGCCCTTCATCAGGGCGAAGGCGCCCGCCCGCTGGTCCGGCTTGGGAAAGCCCAGGCCCGTGGTGCTGTGGCCCTGGGGATCGAAGTCGATGAGCAGGACCATCTTCTCCATCATCGCCAGGGAGGCGGCCAGATTGATGGCCGTGGTCGTCTTCCCGACCCCGCCCTTCTGGTTGGCCAGCACCACGGTCCGCGCGGACATGCCTATGGCCTCGACTTCACAGCAGAAGGGCTGGATGGACGTGAATGCACGGACAACCTCGAATGTGGAACATTGCGAGTCTACCACGTTCCACAGTGCGAATCCCACCCACCCAGGATGGCGGCAGGGAGAGCTCCTTCAGGTCGTGCCGCCGATCAGCGCCGGATCTGGCTCGAAGGCACCGATGCGCCGGACGGGGCCCGCCAGCCAGAGGCCCGCCCATCTTCCCCCCTCCATTCCCTCCACCGACACGCGCACCGGGTCTTCACCCGCAGGCTGGAAATGCCAATCCCGGGTCTTCGTGCGCTCCGCAAGCCAGGCCCCGGCCACGGCGCAACCCTGACCGCAGCAGAGGGTCTCCCCTTCCACGCCGCGCTCCCAGCTGCGGATGCGGGCTCGGCCAGACGCGAGGACCTGGATGATGCTGATGTTGGCGCCTTCCGGCAACCCGGGATGGAAACGCAGGGGCGGCGCGAAGGAAGCGAGTTCCACCCCATCCACATCCGGGACTTCCACCACGAGGTGGGGAGTGCCGGTCCATCCGAAGGCGTGGGGCAGCTCCAGGGGCAGGAGGGAGGGCCGGAGACCGTAGCCATTCCCCTCGGGCAGGCGAAGGCCCACCCCCTGGTCCTCGAGGCGAAGGCTCACCCGCTCGCCGCTCACGAGAGCCTCCAGGTTTCCACGCACGTCGGAAGGCAGCAGACTCGCCGCGGCCCGTGTGCCGTTCGAGCAGAAGGTCCTGGAGCCGTCCGGCTCCCAGTGGTCCATGCGCCAAGGCTCGCCTTCGCTCAGGCGATGGAGGCGAAAGAGCCCATCGAGCCCCAGGCCTCGACCCCGGGGGCAGAGGGCCTGGGCCCAAGTAGGCCCATGGAATGAGGGGGGTGCCTCATCCAGCCAGATGTAGGCGAAGGCGTTGCCGGAGGCCGCCGCGATCTGGAGCCTTCGGGAGTCCTGCCCAATCAACGGCGATCCGTGCGGTCGCGGAAACTGTAGACCGTTTCTCCGGGACGGGCATACCCCTGCCTGCGCGCGAGCGCCTCGAAGAGTTCCGGGTCCTTCGCTGCTAGGCGTCGGACTTCCTCGGCCAGCTCCCGGTTGTGCCTGGCCTTCCGGAGCAGGTCCTCCTTGAAGGCCCGGAGTTCCCCCTCCCTCTTGCGGAGGGCCGGGAGACCATCGGGCGCCAGCAGCAGGATGCCCGTGGAAGCAATGGCAGAGATGCCCAGGGCACCCCAGAGGGTGCGCGACCTGAGAAGCCAGGCAGAGTTCACGGCCTCAGCGGAGAATCGGGCCGAAGGCCTCGGAGCCGGCATAGCGGGCGGCGGCCCCAAGCTCCCACTCGATCTGGAGCAGGCGGTTGTACTTGGCGACGCGGTCCGTGCGGCAGGGCGCCCCGGTCTTGATCTGCCCGGCCCCGGTGGCCACGGCGAGATCGGCGATGAAGGTGTCTTCCGTCTCGCCGCTGCGGTGGCTGATGATGGCGCGGTAGCCCGCCTTGTGGGCCATGTCCACGGCCTTCAGCGTCTCGGTGACGGTGCCGATCTGGTTGAGCTTGATGAGAATGGCGTTGGAGACGCCTTCCCGGATGCCCCGATCGAGGATCTCGGGATTGGTGACGAAGAGATCGTCGCCCACGAGCTGGATTTTGCTTCCCAGCTTCGTGGTGAGCGCCTTCCAGTTCTTCCAGTCGCTCTCGTCGCAGCCGTCCTCGATGGTGAGGATGGGATGGCGGTCCACGAGGCCGGCGTAGTACTCGATGAGCTCCTTGCCGCCCCGCTTGCTGCCGTCGATCTCGTACTTGCCGTCCTTGTAGAACTCGGAGGATGCGCAATCGAGACCGAGATAGAAATCCTTGCCGGGTTTGAAGCCTGCCTTCTTGATGGCTTCCTCGATGAGGACCAGGGCCTCCTCGTTGCTGCCCAGGTTGGGCGCGAAGCCGCCTTCGTCGCCCACGCCCGTGGAGAGTTTCTTGGCCTTCAGCACACCCTTCAGAGCGTGGTAGACCTCGGCGCCCCAGCGAATGCACTCGGTAAAGGAGGGCGCACCCACGGGCAGAATCATGAACTCCTGGATGTCCACGTTGTTGTCCGCGTGGGCACCCCCATTGAGGATGTTCATCATCGGGACGGGGAGCAGGCGCGCCGATGCCCCTCCCAGATAGCGGTAGAGGGGCTGGCCCAGGGCCTTGGCGGCCACATCGGCCAGGGCCATGGAGACGCCCAGGGTCGCATTGGCCCCCAGGCTGGATTTGTTTTCGGTCCCGTCCAGGCTGATCATGAGCTCGTCGAGCTCCGCCTGCTGGAAGGGATCCATCCCCTGGAGGGCGTCCTGGATCTCCGTGTTGATCGCGTGAACGGCGCCGAGCACACCCTTCCCGAGATAGCGCTTCTTGTCGCCATCGCGCTTTTCGAGAGCCTCCCGGCTTCCGGTGCTGGCACCGGAGGGGACCATGGCCTGGCCAAAGGTACCGTCGTTCAGGTACACCCTGGCCAGCACGGTGGGGTTTCCACGGCTATCGAGGACTTCGAGGGCAGAGACGCGTTCAATCAACTTCATGGCGAGACTTCCTGGACGCCCCCCTGGGGGCGGAACGGTGAAAAGGACCTTCTACTTCTTGACGGCCTTCTTCACGACCTTCTTGGCGACCGGCTTCTTGGCGACGGCCTTCTTCACGACCTTCTTGGCGACCGGCTTCTTGGCGACGGCCTTCTTCACGACCTTCTTGGCGACCGGCTTCTTGGCAACGGCCTTCTTCACGACCTTCTTGGCGACCGGCTTCTTGGCAACGGCCTTCTTCACGACCTTCTTCACGACCTTCTTGGCAACCGGCTTCTTGGCGGCGGCCTTCTTGACAACCGGCTTCTTCACGGCGGCCTTCTTGACGGCCGGCTTCTTCGCGGCGGCCTTCTTGACGGCCGGCTTCTTCGCGGCGGCCTTCTTGACGGCCTTCTTGACGGGCGCGCCAGCCGTGACTTCCGGGGCGGCGATGGTCATCTCGTCACTCATTGAGGACTCCTTTTTGCCCTTCCGGGCGGGGTGGGGTAAAGAGGTTGATGGTAAAAGTGGAGCGGGTGCGGTGGTTGCAGGTGCGGGTTCACCCTTGGTGCCCTTGGTCTTGCCCACAAGCTTGGGGGTGGCCTTGGACTCCTGGGTCGGTGCGGCTTCCGACTTGGCCTTGGCCTTCGGGGATTTCTTGGTGGGCTCGATCCCGGCGAGGATCTGGGCGAGGCGCTTGCCCGGATAGAACTCGTCGAGGAAGACATCGCCGATGATGACGCCATGGACGCCCAGGGCCTCGAGTTGGCGGATCTGGTCCAGGTTGGCGACGCTGGCCTCGACCATCCGGAAGCACTTCTTTTCCGGAACCAGCTTGAGGAGTGCGAGGGCCTTCTCGAAGGAGGGCTCCCATGTGTCCATGTTGCGGCCGACGACACAGACGATCTCGGCCTCGGCCTCAAGTGCTCGCATGAGGTCGGCTTCACAGAACACCTCGACAACCACATCGAGGGACTTCGCCGCAGCTAGGCGCTGGAGGGCCCTGAGGCGCTCGGGCTCCAGCAGGGCTGCCACGAGGTAGATGGCATCGGCGCCGAGGATCTTGCTCTCCTCGATCTGGTACTCCTCGAAGATGAAGTCCCGGCGCAGGAGCGGGACCTTCACCTGCCCGCGCACTTCCGGAAGGTGCTTGTCCTCGCCCGAGTAGAGGAAGCGATCCGTGGCCACCGAAACCGCGCGGGCCCCGTTCTCCACGAGGCTCTTCGCATGGGTGGCAGGGCGGTAGCTCTCCCGCACCTGGCCGCGCAGAGGATTGCCCCCGGCGACTTCGGCGATCACGGAAATGCCCGGCTGACTGAGCTCTTCCTTGAGGGAATGGTGCCCGCGATACGCGTCCTTGACCGCCGCAGGCCCCTTTTGCTTCTTGATCTCGATGTCCAGTGCCTTGAATATCTGGACTTTTTTCAGCATTTACGCTCCCTCGGAGGCCCCTGATCGCGGGATCGATTGTTCCGTGAACTCAAGTAGGTGGTACGACTTCTAGTGTTCAACTAAAGCAGCGTTCTATTGCAGGTCAACAAAATTTCGAGTTGCTCAAACAAAATATAGTGTCCACTCCGGCTTCGCTCAACCCTTTGCCTGTCGGGCAAAGAGGAGGACACTACATGTTGGCGCCCCCGTCAATCGGCTGTGCACGCCCATCACCACTCGGTTTCACGCAATCCTGATGCCCTCGACAACCCCTCACCCCAAGGAGAAATATATGGACGCGATTGTTCTGGATCATCCCCTCGCGCACCACAAGCTGACCCTGGCCAGAGACCGGAAGACCCACGGGAGCCTCTTCCGGCAGCTGATCGAGGAACTCGGCCTCCTCCTGGCGGTGGAATGTACGCGGGATCTTCCCACGGTGACCATCGTGGTGGAGACCCCCATGGAACGCACCCAGGGCCGATGCTTGAACCCGCTCGACCCGGTGCTCGTGCCGGTCCTTCGCGCGGGTCTCGGCCTCCTGCCCTCCTTCCTCCAGCTGCTCCCCACCGCGAAGGTCGGCCATCTGGGCCTCTACCGGGATCACGACTCCCTGGTCCCCGTCCCCTACTACCGGAACTTCCCCCCTCTCCTGGAGGAGCGCCCTGTCTTCGTCCTGGACCCCATGCTCGCCACCGGCGGGAGCGCCTCCGAGGCTGTGCGGCAGCTGAAGGCCGCGGGCGCCCGCCAGATTACGCTGGCTTCCGTCCTCGCGGCGCCTGAAGGGATCTCACGCCTCCAGGAGGACCATCCGGATCTGCGCATGGTCATCGCCGCCGTGGACCGCCAGCTGAACGAGCGGGGCTACATCCTCCCCGGGCTGGGTGACGCCGGGGATCGCATCTTCGGGACGGCCTGAGCCAAAAAAGCGAAATGGCCCGGACTAATCATCCCGCCGGGGAAAGCCGATAGCTGATGGAGAGGGAAGCCATGCAGGGATATGCGGGAGGGAAGGCCGCCGACCAGTACCTGGTTCATCGCATCCAGGGGGCGAGCCCGGAGCAGGTGGCTGCACTGCTCCTGGAAGGGGGGCAGAAGTTCCTCCATTCGGCGCTGCAGGCCATGGAGAACCGGGATCTCCCCAACCAAGCCCGCTGCGTGAACCGCGTCGCCGATATCATCGTCGGGCTCAATGAGCGGCTGAACCACGAAGAGGGCGGTGAACTGGTCGAGAACCTGATCCGCATCTATGACTGGTGGACCCATGAGCTTTTCGACGGCGCCATGAAGAACCAGCCGGAGCGGCTCCGGATCATCTTCGACCAGATGGGCGAGCTGCGGGCCACCTGGGAGGAGCTGCACCAGCGCAAGACCGGGAGTGGGGCGGCCCCGAATCCCACTACGTCCCTCGGAGATCTTTCGGTTTGAGCGACCTGGAGGTGGTGGCCGCCCTGGAGGCCCTGGAGCTGCTGCTCCGGGAGGGCAGTGTGGAACCGGAGGCCATGGCAGCTTGGCGGCAGGGCTTCGACGCCGCACTGGCCACCGCTGAACGCGGCGCCGGTTGGGCCGACACCACCGCCCGCGCACGGGCACTTGCCGGGCAGCTGGATGGCGCCATCAAAATTCTCGCGGACCAGAGGGACGATTTGCGGAAGGGAATGGATCTCCAGGCCCAGGGCGTCCGCGCCCTCAGGGGCTACAGGCCCTCCTGACCCTCCCCCAAATCCGCGAGAACCTGCAGAACCACGGAATCCCAATCCCCTGGGCTGGGCTGCCGGTAGATCCGCAGGGTCGGATACCAGGGGCTGTCTTCCCGCTGGAGCATCCACCGGAAATCAGGCTGGAAAGGCACCAAGAGCAGGGTGGGGATCCCCATGGCCCCCGCGAGATGGGTCAAGGCCGTGTCCACGGTGACCACCAGATCCATGCCACTGAGGGCATAGGCCGTATCCGAGAAGTTGCTCAACAGGGGAGCCAGCGAGACCACGTTCCGAAGGGGGGGCAGCTCGAGTCGATCGAGCTGGAGGCTGCACCAGCAGGCGCCTCGCAGGCCATCCAGAGGGCGGAGGGCCTCAGCGGGGATGGAACGCTCGGCATCCCTCTGATGGTTCGGATTGCCGGCCCAGACCAGGCCGATGCGGACGCCCCGATCCAGGGGGGCCAAGACAGCTCGGATGCGCTCCCGGTTCGGCACCTGCGCCGGGACATCCAGGTAGGGGACCACGGCCGGAATGGTGGGCAGCCCCGTCCGGAACACCGCCGGCAGGGACATCAGGGAGACTTGCAGATCGAAGGGAGGCACCTTGCCGCCCTCCGGGACCACACAATCCGCGCCTGGGCAGGTGGCGGCCAGATCCACCAGTTCCGGCTGGACCATCAGGAGAACCGTGCCCCCCAAAGCCTTCACCATGGGCAAGTAGCGGAGGAACATCAGCGTGTCCCCGAACCCCTGTTCAAAGTGGACCAGGAGGGTTCTGCCCCGAAAGGATTCGCCGCCCCATTGGGGTTCCCTGAATCCCCGGGAGGGCCTGATCCTGCCAACCGTACCCAGCCGCGACTCGAAGTGGATCCAGCCCTCGGGCATCTCTCCGAACAGCAGCTGCAGATGGCTGTGCTCGTACTCCGCCTCGGGACCTTTGAAACCCTCCAGTTGGCGCTCCATTCCCTTGCGCAGTTCCTTCCAGTCGCCCTGCCAGATGCAGATGTTGTTCAAGCGGCGACGGGCCATTTCACAGGCAGGCTGAAGCTCCAGAAGCCGCTCCAGGGTGGTCCGGGCGGACCCCAGGTCCTTTGTCTCGAGGAAGCAATCCGCCAGAGCAAGCAGGGCATCGGTATTCCGAGGCTCCCTGGCCAACACGCTCCGGGTGAGGAATCCGGCCTCGTCCACCCTCCCCAGGCGCAGGAGGGTGTGGGCCAGGTTCACCATCCCCAGTGCCTGTTCCGGCTCGATCTCCAGGGCCTTCCGGCAGGCCGCCTCGGCCTCATCCAGGCGGCCCATCACCATCAGGAGGCCCCCGTAATCCGCCCAGGCCCCCCCATGACCCGGCTCAGTCTCCAGGAAGGCACCATAGGCCGACCGAGCCTCCTCCTGACGGCCGGCGCGGTCCAGTTCCTGAGCCTTGGCAAGCATCGCAGCACCCCCGGCACCTACCCTCGGTGGAGTCGGCTCAGACATCCGGTCGCCATTCGCGAATCGCTGAGGATCGTCCGAGTGAGCAGAACCGGGTATTCCCACTCAGGGCTTCGAGAACAGGCCTCATGCCACCGCCTCCATCAGATCCCGGAGGATGTCCCTGATGACGGATTCCCAATCCCCAGGGCTGGGCTGGCGATAGAGGTGCAGGGAGGGATACCAGGGGCTGTCGGAGCGGTCCAGCAGCCAGCGCCAATCGGGGTCGAAGGGGATCATCAGCAGAGTCGGAATCCCCAGGGCCCCCGCCGCATGAGCCAGAGCCGTGTCCACCGTGATCACGAGATCCATGCCGCTGAGAGCGTAGGCCGTATCGGAAAAATTGCCCAGGAGGGGGGCCAGGGAGACACTGGGCAGGGGCAGCACCTCTGCGGCCGGAAGCTGGAAACTATGCCAGGCGACGCCCGGGAGCTCCGCCAGGGGGGCCAACAAGACAGGAGCGAGAGAGCGCTCCCGGTCGTTGCGGTGGGAGGGCCTTCCCGCCCAGGCGTACCCGATTCTCACCCGTCCCTCGGAGGCCGCCAGAACCTGGGCGATCCAGTCCCGGTTGGGCACCCGCTCCGGAACATCCAGATAGGGGACCTCCGCGGGAATGGTGTCCAGGCGGGTCTGGAACACCCTGGGCAGGGAGAGCAGGGGCAGATGAAAATCGAAGGGCGGAAGGGGATCCCCATGGGCGATGACCCGGTCCACCCCTGGGCAGGTGGCCAAGAGGTCCGCCAGCACGGGTTGGGCGAGCACCATCACCTGGCCCCCCAGGGCCTTCGCCATGGAGGCATAGCGGATGAACATCAGGCTGTCGCCGAAACCCTGCTCCCAGTGCAGGAGGAGGGTCTTCCCCGGAAAGGGCGCACCCTCCCAGAATGGCTCGGAAAAGGGGCCGGTGATGGACACGACCTGGCTGGGCACCCGGAAACGGGTCTCGTACTGCTCCCAGCCCAGGGGCATCTCCCCCAGGAGGAGGCTCAGGAAGCTCCGCTCCAGCTGGGCCTCGGGGCAGTGCGGAACCAGCCGTAATCGGCGGTCGAGCTCTGCACCCAGGGCCACCCAATCGGCCCTGCGGGAATGGATATGGATCACCTTGTTGAAGGCTGCCAAGTTGTCCGGCTCCTGCCGCAACGCCTTGGCCAGATTCTCGAGGGCACCGTCCAGGTCCTCCTCCCGGATCAGGCATTCGGCGAGTGCCAGTCGGGCATCGAGCCACCGGGGATCTCCCGCCAGGACCTGCCTCAGCAACCCCTCGGCCTCCTTCAGGCGGCCCTGTTTCATCCTTGTGCAGCCCAGGTTCGTGCGCGCCCAGGGATGGGCAGCATCGATCACCAGCGCCCTTTCACAGGCCTCGGAGGCCTCGTCCAGGCGGTCCAGATTCATCAGCAATCCACCCAGATCCGCCCAGGCTCCCGCATGCCTGGGCTCGCTTGCCAGGAAGCGATGATAGGCCTCGAGGGCTTCCGGGTTGTGCCCGGACCGCTGGAAGTCCTGGGCCTTCCTCAGCCATGCCAGATGGTCACGCGCCACACTCATCCCCCGCTCGTCATGCAGAACCCGCCTCCGGGATAACATCTTCCCGCCGCCCAGGCCAGCTAGATTCCATCCCCGAGTTCCCGCAGCAGGCCATCCATGACGGAATCCCAATCCCCAGGGCGGGGCTGGCGAAAGATCCGCATGGTTGGGTACCAGGGACTATCGTCCCGATCCAGCATCCACCGGAAATCAGGAGCAAAGGTAATGAGGAGCAGGGTGGGAATGCCCATGGCTCCGGAGAGATGCGCGAGGGCGGTGTCCACCGTGATCACAAGGTCCATGCCGCTCAGTGCATAGGCCGTATCGGAGAAGGTGCTCAGCAGGGGCGCCAGGGAGACATAGCCCGGCAGCGCAGGTTCCTCCGCCCGCCCCAGCTGGAAGCCGTGCCAGGCCACGGAAGGCAGGGCTCCCAGGCGGTTGAGAAGCGGGACCGGCAGCGAGCGCTCTGCATCCCGTCGGTGGCCAGGGTTGCCGGCCCAGACCAGACCGATGCGAACGCGCCCTTCCGAGGCCATCAGGACTTCGGCAATGCCTTGGCGGTTGGGCACCTGCTGCGGGATGCCCAGGTAGGGGACCTCCGCGGGAAGGGAGTGCAGGTCCGTCTGCAGAACGGCCGGGAGGGAGAAGAGCGAAACCTGAAAATCGAAGGGAGGCAGGGGATCGCCCTGGGGAATGATCTGGTCCACCCCCTGGCAGGTGGTCATCAGATAGGCGAACTGAGGCTGGACCAGCAGCACCACGCGACCCCCCCGTGCCTTCACTTCGGGAAGGAAGCGCACGAGCATCACCGTGTCGCCGAACCCCTGCTCGTAGTGAACCAGCAGGGTCCTCCCCGGGAAGGATTCCCCCTTCCACTGGGGCTCGGCAAAGTTCCGCTCGGTGGCGACACATCCCGGGACCCGGAGACGGGCCTCCCACTGCAGCCACCCCAGGGGCATGACGCCTCGCAGCAGGTTTTCGAATCCGCGCTCAAACTCCAGGTAGGCCGAGGAAGGGGCATGTTTCCCGAACCGCTCAAGCTCGGCGCTGAACTCCGCCCACCGACCCTGGCCGTAGAGAATTTGACCCTGGATCTGATGGGCCTTCAGGTTGGCGGGAGCCTGGCGAAGAGCCTTCTCCAGAACCACCTGAGCCGCCTCCGGAACCCGCTTCGCCAGCAGGCATTCCCCCAGGGAAAGGCGGGCCTCCAGGTGCCCGGGCTCCATCGCAAGGACCCTGCGGAATAGGCCTTCGGATTCATCCAGGCGTCCGAGTCGGAGATAGGTTTCGGCCAAGTGGTGCAGGGCGGCAGGATGGCGCGGATCGATGGCAAGCGCCTTCCCGCAGGCCTCCTGGGCCTCCTCGAGGCGCTGGAGTGCCAGGAGCAAACCACCCACATTCGACCAGACCGATGCGTCCCTTGGCCGCAGCTCAAGATAGGTCATCAAGGCCTGCAGCACCTGTTCGCGTTCCCCCGCACGGGCCAGCTCCCTGGCTCTGGCGAGGCATTTGGCAGCATCAGACTCTACGCCCATCCACCCGCTCCATATTTTCTCCAGTTCTCTCACGGAAAGGAGGAGAGCGGGAGCGGGATATCGGCGGATTCGTTCAGAGACCCGACAGACTGGAACTGGCGGAACGCAGCTGGCTGATGGTGGCTTCCATCTTGTCGAACTGAGCCTTGAGGGTCGCCTGACGCTTGTCCAGGAGGGCCTGACCGGCCTCGATCCGGGTGGTCAGGGTCTTGTTCTGCTCGGTGAGGTTGGAGCGGGTCGTCTCGAGCGTTCCCGAGTAGGAGGTGAGGCTGGAGATCAGGTCCTGCAGCTTCTGTCCAATGCCGCGGCTGAGCGTGATCGTGCCGCTCCCGGACCCCGTCACGGCAAGGCTGAGCCCCTCGAGGGGGGTCCCCCCAGGGCCGAGCAGCGCGCCGTTGGTGCCCGTCAAACCACTGTACGTGGTCCCGCCATAGGTCAGGGAACCGCTGATGGCGCCGCCCGCCCCGTAGGTCAGGTCGAAGCCCACATCACCCGTCTGAGTCGCGGCAGTGCCGCTCGAGAAGGAGACGCTCCCATTGGTGGAGGTACCCGAGAAGGAGAATACCTTCTTGACTGCGTCGGGGTCCTTGTCCAAGGCATCCTGGAACGCCAGGGTGTCTAGGGTCAGCGTGCCATCCGTATTCGTCTTGAGGCCAATTTGCGCCGCGGACTGGTACAGGGCCGAGGGGGACAACCCGTCGGGCGTCCCGCTCAGGGCACTGCGGACCTGGCTGATCACGGACCGGGCGACATAATCGCCCACGAGGGGGCCCGAGGTGTTCTCGCCCGAGGAGTCCCGGGTGACGGTGGAGGCATCCTTGTAGACCTTCAGCAAGGCGTTGAATTTGGTGACCAGATCCTGCATGCCTGCCGTGGCACTGGCCTTGTCCTGGGCCACCGTGAGCGTGGTGGTGTTGGTGGCGTCGCCCTTCTTCAAGGTGAAGGTGACCCCGTCCACCGCATCGGAAACCACGTTGGTCTTCCGGGTGAGTTCGATGCCGTTCACGGAGAAGACCGCATCCTTGGCGATGCCCGAGCCCGAGGAAGCCAGTCCACCGCTCAACCCCGTGGGGTTGGCGAAGGTCCCACCGCCGGTCAAATCCAGGGCGCCGCCGATGCCGGCCCCAAGCTTAACCGTCGAGGAATCGATCACCGTCGTGGCGCTCCCATTCTCGTTGTTGACGGCGGCCAAGGTGACCTTGCCCCCCGTGGCAGCGGCACCAGTGCCCGTCTCCTTGGCAGTCAGCACCAACTGATAGGGGTTATCGCCAGTACCGGAGTTGATGACCGAGGCCGTCACACCGGCTCCCGAGGCGTTGATGGCATCCCGCAGGCCGTTGAGACTGTTGTTGGTGAGCGCGAAGGCCTTGGTGACCCCATCGGTACCCTGCACGGCGAAGCTTCCGCTGCCCGTGATGATCGCCGCGTTGGGATCCTGCACGGCAAGACTGGTGGGAACGCCTCCCGCCATGATCGGCCCCAGCTGACCCTTGGTGGCCACGGTGGAGACCTTCACCTCGTAACTGCCGCTGGCCGCCCCGGTGGCGGTGGCGGTGGCAAAGATGCCATTGGAATCCGTGCTGGAAACAGCCCTGGAAGCCAATTTATCGTAGAGCGCAGCCATGCTGGTCGTGAGCGCGGCCATGCTCGTGCGCATGGAGTTCAGGGCGGCGGAACGCTTGGTGTTCAGAGTCTGGCGATCCTTCAGGCGCTGCACGGGCAGACCGTCCTGCTCGATGATCGCCTTGATCAATGCGTCGGTCTGAAGCCCAGTGGTAACACCTTGGAAACTGAGTGTGGATGCCATCTTGCACCTCCAATCGCAGCAGAGGCCCCTATCGGGGCCTCAGCCTTCCTTGTCCACCAGAATACCTGAGGCATCCTTGGCGTTGCTTAGCGCCCGCAACCTCTTGGCCATGGCCAAGACCTCTTCCGAGGGGATCTGACGGATCGTTTCGTGGGTGGTCGGATCGAGGATTCTTATAAAATATGTCCCCGTGGCCTTGTCCACCATGAACTTGAGATCCGTAGGCGATTGCTGGAGAAATCCCTCGACGCTCTTGACGGCAGCTTCGAGGTTCTCCTTGGATACACCTGCATCCCGCCGATCCTCAGCCTTGGGCTTGGATTCAACGGTGCGAGACGGGGCGGGCTTTAGCGAGGACGGAACAGCGGTCAATTGCAGTGTCTGGACCATCCCGGACGCCAAGCCACCCAGAGGGTTAACTTGATCGGCCATGGAATTACTCCTTATGACACATCGTTGGGGACAGGCTAGGCCCGTCCCCAACGATGATCATTGAGCCCGATTACCGAAGGAGACCCAGAACGGTCTGGCTTGCCTGGTTGGCATTGCTCAGGGCACTGGTGCCCGCCTGGCTCAGGATCTGCCACTTGGTGAGCGAAACCACCTCGGCACCGATATCGGCGTCCATGATGTTGCTCATCTGGGCCGTCTTGTTCTCAGCCTCGATGCCGTAGAGGTTGGCATTGGAGAGCGCCGTGGCCATGGAGCTGGCCACCGTGCCGCGCCCGGTGGCGATGGAGGCGAGGGCGTTCTTGGCACTGGCGGAGTCGGAGATCGCGCCGAGGGCTACTGTCACGCCCGTAGCCTTGCCCGCTGCAGCAGTGGCCAAGCCGATGACCGAGCTGAACTCTGCGGTGGTCTGGTTGCCACCGGCAGCCAGTTCGACGGCCCGGAGGACCAGATTCGTGGCCTCGTCCAGGTAGCCGTCATCAGCGGCCGCAGCGTAATAGGTGTTGTTCGCCAGCTTGCGGTTCTCCACGGCAACCCGGGCGTCCGCGTTGAGGCCGTTGGCCTGGGCCAGACCCGTAGCGTCGTCGGAAGCGTGGTTGATCCGCTTGCCCGTGGTCAGGCGCTCGATGGTCTTGGTCATCCCCATCGTGGTGATGCCCAACTGACGGGAGGCCTGCAGGGCGGAAACGTTGTTAAGAATGGATGGCATGACATCCTCCGTGATGTGGCTAGGCAGCATCCGTGCTGCCCGGTTCGTGTGGGGGGGATCCCCCGACAAAGATCTCTTCGGGCGGGGGACGTTTCTTCATTAGCATTTTTTTTGGATCACCCGAAAATTCGATTCCGGCCTTTCCTGAAAGCCAATGCCCTTTGTGATTGGCACCGACTCTTCCCAGGAACTCAGATTTGGGGGGCGGAAAGAACCGCCCACCCATTTACTCTGATGGAACGCCAAGCCCCTGCTCCAATCATGCTCTCCGAAAGGCGCAAGCCATGAGACTCCTGGTCGTCATCCCCACCTGGAACCGCGCGGACTACCTGGATAAGGCCATCAGCGCCATCGCGGCTGCTCGTTCCCGGGCCCGGACCTGCCACGTTGAGTTATTCATTTCGGATAACTGTTCCTCGGACCGCACTGCAGAGGTGGTGGCGCATTGGCAGGAGACAGCTCCCTGGATTCATGTTCGCCGCTGGGAGGAACATGCCACTGCCTGGGGCGATATCTTGAAACGGGCCCTCCTGAGCTCTGGCCTTGAATACGACTATCTGTGGCTGCAGGGAGATGATGATTGGGTTTCAGACACCACCGCATACACCCAGCTCATGGAGGCCCTAGAGGCATCTGCGGAGGATCCCCCCGCCATCGTCCACTGCTGCCAGACGCGGCGTGCTCTTCCTGGGGATGGACGCATCCTGGCGGGCAATACTGAGGATCTATGCAATACGTACGGGTGGCATGACCTGCTCGGCTGGATTTCCAGTCTGGTGATTTCCCGGGACACTGTGGATCGGATGATGGCCTCCCCCCAATGGGAGATGACCGCGCCCTCCGCCTTCGCCCATTCGGAGGCCCTCTTCGAGGCCGCCTACGGCCGAACCATGCTGATTCTCACGGCCGGGTTCATCGATCCTCAAGATTCCGAACAGACCGATGAGAGCCTGGAACGCTGGGCGAAAGCGAATGTCGGTGAAGGCTACTGGCGCATCATCCCCGGCCTCCTGAACCTGAGGCAGCGCGGCATCATCACGACACCCCTTACCCTGGGGTTCTTCCGCTACCTTACTTACAGTTTCTGGGATCGCTTCGCGATCGAACTCATGAGCCTGGCCTCGCGCCCGGGAACGGTCGAGGAAACGCTGCAAAACAAGCTCCGGCTCCTGAGTTTTTTCCCTGTCCTCCTGGGCTACGGCGAGGACCGCAAGCTGTTCGAGAACTGGCTTGAAGGCATCCGGGATGATGTCTACGAGGTGCGCCGGGCCTTCCAGGTGGTCCAGAAACGGATCGAAAGCGCCTATGTGCCTTCATACGCCTTCAGCCTCCTGCCACCGCCCGAACGGGTGCCCGAGGAAGGGAAGCCTCAGCCAGCATCTGCGATCCGCTGTAAATGCTGTGATTCAGGTGCCCATTACGCCGGCTCAGTGGACTTCAATAGAACCTGCTCAGATAAAAATGAGCGCGTTCTCCCACTAAGTACCGAAATGGTCCCCTATTACATTTGCAATAATTGTGGTTTCATTTTTACGAATTATTGTGACGAATGGTCACAAGAAGAATTCAAAGAAAGGATATACAATTTAGAATATTCAAAAATTGATTACGACCCAAATATTGTTGCTGGAGTTCGTTCAACTGTTTCATATAAAAATGGAGAATTGCTTGCTGACCTTCTTAACGGAGGACAAGGTCAACTTAAACTCTTGGATTTTGGTGCGGGCGGAAACCCTGGCAGAATGGGTCAAGCACTGATTGATCATGGATTTGATGTAACATCTTATGAACCGTATTTTTCAGATGCAGGCGGTACAGAAAAATCATTGGGAATATTCGATGTGATTTATGCAGTCGAAGTCTTTGAGCATTGCCACGATTTAAAAAAATTGACTCGGTTTATTGATTGTCATCTCTCTGAACATGGGATTCTGTATTTTTCAACACTGATACACCCGTTCCCATCCAATAATGACATCTTAACGTCATGGTATATTGCGCCAAGGAATGGGCACATATCTATTTTCACACAAAAAGCCGTAACGTCATTATTCAAACAAGTCGGTATCACAATTATTAATCATGACAAGGGATGGATTGGCATCAAGAAGTATCCAAATTTCCCAAACCAATTTTTTGATGCATGACAAAGATCTACCACAAAAGCTATTTCAAGCTGATTCCCCATCCATCCACAACGGGTGCCTCCATGACGACCACCACCTTCCTACCCTTCCCGCCTTTTGTGGAGCTAGAAACCAGCCGCTATGGCCGCATGCTCTTCCCACGGAACGACCAATATGTGGGGCGCTCCTTCAGGGAATACGGTGAATTCAGCGAAGGGGAAGTCGAAATATTCACCCACTTCGTCCAACGCGGAGCGATCGTCCTGGACGTGGGCGCCAATATCGGCGCCCATACCGTGCCGTTAGCGCAATTGACAGGGCCCGAAGGGGTGGTCGTGGCCTTCGAACCTCAGCGAATTCTTCACCAGATTCTCTGCGCCAACCTCGCGCTCAATAGCATTACCAATACTCTGACCCACGCCATGGCCCTCAGCAACGCCTCGGGCACCTGCCAGATTCCCACCTTGGATTACGCCAGCCCCTACAATTTTGGCGGTGTGAGCATGGATATGCCTGGGGAGGGCGAGACCGTCCCCCTGAGCAGGCTGGACGACTTCCAATTGCAGCAGGTGGATTTCATCAAGTTGGATGTGGAGGGCTTTGAATCCAAGGTACTGGAGGGTGGCGCCGTCACCATCGACCGATGTCGGCCGGTCATGTATGTGGAAAATGATCGTCCCGAAAGATCAGCCGAACTGATCCAACTCCTTTTGGACATGGGCTATCGCCTCTGGTGGCATTTCCCCCCACTCTACAATCCAGACAATTTTAAAGGGAATAAGGGAAATGTCTTCCCCGGCATCGGGTCAATCAATATGCTGGCCATCCATCGGGACCAGAAGCCGGTGACAGGCCTCAGGCCCATCACTGCCGCCGGAGACCTTTGCCCCTAGAGCCTCACCCAGCCGCACGCTGCGTATTCCTCAACGAAGATGATATCAATCCGGGTTGCACCCCGTAGGTCGGGCGTCTCTTATGCCGGTCATCTCTGCGAGGATGGAAAGTTTGCCGACGAACTCCCCAGATTCATATTGATCGCGAAACGCCCGGCCATACTGGCGACCAAGTTCGATGCAGCGGTCCGGGTCCTTCAATGCGTTGCTCACGGCGGTCTGGATTTGGTCGGGGTGGAAGGTATATCCCGCTTCATTCATTGCGGGCAAGAGGTTATTCAACCACGTCGTCTGATTCGCCAAGACGAATGAATAGGTGCCAGCGGCACGGCACATCCTGTCATGACAACCTGTATCTATATTAGGCGACATGTCGACGATGCCTAATTGATCTAAATAGATGGATTCTGTCGTCTTGGGGTCCTGAGATGGGGCGATGGTGGCCACCGCCTTGGTGGTATCCAGATAGTCCCAACCCTGGCCAAGGATCACCACCGGGAACGGGAGCAATGCCTGGGCAATCATTGTGGACTTCACCCTGCGCAGGTAGTCATCCATTTGTGCGACATAGAAACAGAGCAGTGAAATATTACAGCGAATATCAATTTTACGTTCTTCTAAGTAATCGATTACTATGTCATGAATACTTATTTTCCCAGGCCTTAATCCGGCAGTGATCACTTCACAAGAAATATCTCTCAATTGTTTGCCAATTTCTGGTGACAACTGATTACGCCAGTAAAATTGCAATGATGATGGGTCTCGACTATTTTTTAGGAAAAACAATTTACCCTTTGCTTTTTTTGAAAAATCTATTGTTTTTTCATCCGTATCGTAATAAATACATGGATCCGCAATCGCCGAAATGCATCTGCTATCCGGAAAAATCAATTTATGAAAATCTATTTGTTCTTGGCACCCATATACGTTCACTGCATTGCTTGGCGTATCCATGTGCCTTTCAATGAAGTATGCCAGGGAATCTCCATGAAACTTAAGCAATGGGACATTGAAATATTCCCATGCGTTTTGCTTGGAAGCTCCTGTTGCGATAGTCTCAATGTCCTGACCGATGCCACACCATGTCAAACCAAATGCAACTTTATCTGAAGATATGGTTGCAAAAAAACGATCCAACCCTTCCCTGTCAAAGTGGGTCAGGTCGAAATATTCAATATGGTAATTAAAATTTTGTAAACAGTCTGAAACAGATGTCATTGAAAAATTAATTGCGTCATTTTCACTTGGAGCAGAAATAATAATGACTGTATTTTTCCGCCTTATCATATTCATACCCTCTCGCTAATATATTCAATACCAATACAGCACTCCATCATTACTTCGCGTTCGACCCTATGTTGCTGATATTTACAAATTTTCGCTTCAGCAATGGAAGGTATAGGAGGCCAAAAACCGCAGCCGGTCCAGGAGGGATTTCATGCAATGCCCCTGTACGCCAAGGGACTGTGAATCAACCCTTCTCCTTCCCACCCCCCAGGATGGCCTTGAAGCGGCTGAAGAGGCCTTCGGATTCCGGAGCTGCGAGGATTTCCTCTTTCAGATTGATATCGGAGGGAATGGGTACGGAGGGATCCAGTTCCAGGGCCTTCTTGAAGCAGGCCTTGGCGTTCGCCTTGAATCCCTTCCGGTGGTAGACCTCGCCCATGAGCGCCCAGGGCTCAGCGGCAGCGGGTCTCAGCCGGGAGGCCACCTGGAGAGCCTCGATGGCCCGAGTGGACCAGGCCGGGTTCACAAGACGGTGCCTGCCAAGGAGGAGCCAGGGTTCATAGGCCTGTCCGGTATCCGGGTCGAGCCTCACGCTCTCCTCCAGAAGGCGGATGGCCTCCACTGTGCGGTCCTGAATCAGCAGCGCCTTCGCCTTGGCGAAGAGCCTCTTCGCCCGAAGGGCCGGATCCTCACCGAGGGCCTGGGCCTCCTGGAGGGGAATGGATGGAATCTCCGCATAGGCAGGGAACGCCACGCCAGGTGCGGTGTCATCGGCTTCGCCTCCCGGCCGGGGGGCGAACTCCAGCAGGGGAAGTGGCGTAGGGGTGCTCGCGATCATTTCCAATGGCGTCGGGGCAATGGGCTCAGGAACAGCAGGGATCTCAGGCATCAGAACCACTTTGGGCATCTCGCCCCGTGCCAGGGTAAGTGCGCCCAGGGCCCAGAGCGTCACCAGCAGGCGCGCGGCCTGACCCTCCTCCAGATTGCTGAGGGAGAGGAAGGTTTCGAAGCCCATGGGCTCTCGTCCCAGGAAGGAGATGGCATAGGCGGTAGAGGGTGTGAGCGGCAGATCGCTCAGAGCCGAGAGCAGATCCGCATGCGCCTCCCAGCGCCATTCACTTTCCTGGAAGAGGAGATCGCAGAGATCGTCCTCATTGTGGGCCTCCTGGAAGGTCGTCCAGACGAAGTGCCGGTGGTTCACCTGGAACCGTAGATCGTCACTCAGCTGGAACTCCATGGCCCCTGGCTTCCACTCCATCTGGATGATGGGGTGCTCCAGAGCGTGGATCATCACCTGTTCCTGCAGGGATCTCAGGTGCAAGTCCCGCTCCTCGATGGACATCAGGCCCCACTGGATGACCTTCTCCCCGAGCCTGAACCGCTCCTCGTTGGCGAGCAACTCCCGCAGCGCCGGGAAATCCAGGATTCCCTGGCGGAGCAGGTAGTTCCCGAACTGCTCGCCGGCCACATCACTCTGGAGAAAGATGATGTTCCCATCCACCCAGTACATGCGCCGACAACCATCGTTCTGCTCGAGGATGAGCGTGCCCTCGGCCTTCTGCTGGCGGAGGGAGCCCAGGATGGCGGGCAGAATCTGGGGCAGATCCGGCCGGGTCACTGGCCCTCCTCTGGGAAGATTGATGGGTTAATCATGCAACAATCCCTGTTATCAACATTTGAGTTGCCGCCCTTGCCTTGGCCCGCTGCGGGGTAGACCTTATTCTTGTGCGTGCTCCCATTTTGCACCGAACGCGGTGACTTCATGTTTGAAAAACTTGGCCGGTTCCAGATCAAGCGACTCCTCGGGCAGGGCGCCATGGGCGAGGTGTACCTCGCCCTGGACCCCGCCATCGGACGCGAGGTGGCCATCAAGACCATCATTCCCACCTCCGCCCAGGGGGATGAGGCGAAGGCTCGCTTCGAACGGGAGGCCCGAGCGGCCGGCATCCTGAACCACCCCCACCTGGTGACCATCTACGAATTCGGGGAGGACCAGGGGGTCCTGTACATTGCGATGGAGTATGTCCGGGGCCACGATCTAGAGGATCTGTTCCGGGAGCAGGCCCTCACCCACTCCGAGGCCCTCGAGGTCCTCGCCCAGGTCTGCGACGGCCTGAACTTCGCCCACCGCAATGGCATCGTGCATCGCGATATCAAGCCCTCCAATGTCCGAGTGACCCGGGATGGCAGACGCATTCACGCCAAGGTGATGGATTTCGGCGTGGCCCGGATCAGCAATTCAGACATGACCGCCACCGGCATGGTGATGGGCACCGTCAGCTACATGGCCCCGGAATACATCCGCACGGGCAAACCCGATCCCCGCTCCGACCTCTTCGCCATCGGCGTGATGCTCTACGAGGTGCTCTCCGGCCGCAAGCCCTTCTCCGGCGACACGACTCCCACCATCCTCTACAGGATCGTCAACGAACCCCCGGACCCGCTCGATGCCCAGGATATTCAGGGCATCAGCCCGGCGATCCGAATGGTCCTGGACCGCGCCCTGGCCAAGGATCCCGACGCTCGCTTCCAGACTGCCGACGATCTGGCCAAGGCCCTGCGGGCCTCCAAGGATCCCACCTGGCAAGGCGAAGTCGAGGAGGCCACCTCACGCCTGAGAGCCGCCGCCCCCACCGCACCGGTGCCTCCCCAGGCACTGCCGCCCATTCCCGCGGCTCCGTCCACCCTCGTCCTCCCGGCCGAGCAGACGGCCCCCCGCCGGTCCTGGGCCGGGCTGGCTCTGGCTGCCAGCCTCGGCGGCCTCTGTCTCCTGGGGGGAGGCGGTTATGCCGCGTTCCGGGCCTTCGGTTCCAAAACCACGGTTGCCCCTGAACCTGCCACTGGCGGACCTTCCCTCGACGATGGGAAGGGAACCTCCGGGCTTGCCTCGAACGCCGCTCCTTCGGTGAAGCGCGAACAGCGCGCCGCATTGGTGTCTTCCCCCAGGGACCCCGTTCCTCCCGCTGCTCTCCAGAACCCGCCCAGAGGGCAGGTGCAGGCCCCCGATCCCGCCAATGACGCCGCTCCCCAGGGGACACCGACCCCCCGGGAGGTGCAGAAGTTCGCCCCGGAGGCCCTTCGCCGGATGGACCTCCCCGAGCGCAAGAATCTCGGCAACCTGAGTCTGAGCGAGGCGATCCAGCTGGAGGGCAAGGATCCCAAACGCGCCACGGAAGGCCTCCTCAACGCCATTTCCGCCAATCCCACGAATGCGAACGCCTACGCCTGGGCCATCGCCCTGCTCTACGAGAACGGTCGGTACTCGGAGATTCCGCCCCTCTTCGCCAAGGCCCGTCAGCACGGGATCTCAAGGGCACAGATGGCATCCAATATGCGCTTCCGGATGGCCATGCAGCGCGAGGCGATGAACCACAGCATCCCCAGGGGGGGAGACGAGTGAGCGGTGCACCCTCGACTCTGGAAGGCCGCCTGGGCTATAAGTTCCGCGATCCCTCCCTGCTGCGCCAGGCCCTGACTCATCCCTCCAGCGGCATTCAGCCCGATAATCAGCGCCTCGAATTCCTCGGGGATGCCCTCTTCGGGGCGGCCCTTTCGCTGCTGCTCTTCCGGGAGAAGAGTCGCTGGCCCGAAGGGGCCATGACCAAGCTGGGCCATCTGCTGGTCAGCACCGATTCCCTGTTCGACTGGGCCCAGGATCTCGAGCTCCGCCTCCAGCTCCCACCCAAGGCCGACCCGAGTCACCTGAAGACCTCCTTTCGGAAGCCCCAGGCAGACGCCGTGGAAGCCCTCCTGGCGGCCGTATTCCTCGATGCCCAGCAGGCCGGTGAGGATGGATTCGCCGCCGTCTGCACGCTCATCAACCACCGGTTCCGGGAGCCCATCCGGAAGGCGGAAGCGGATTCCTGGGAGCGCCACGACACCAAGACCACGCTGCAGGAACGGGCCGCCAGCCAGGGCCTCCCCGCCCCGATATACGAAATGGTGGCGCGCTCGGGACCCGACCACGCGCCCACCTTTTCGGTGCGTGTCAGCGTCGGACCTCATCGTGCCGAGGCAGCCGCCCGCTCCCTGAAACAGGCCCAGGCGGAGGCTGCGCGGGCGGTGCTGGGACTGCTGCCCGGGCAATCGAAGTAGTTCTCTCCTCAAGCCCCGCCGCATGAGTTAAGATCCGGAGGGTGCGTCAGGGAAAGGTGCCCCTTGAAGGTTTTGCCCACCCTCCAAATCCAAAACGGATGCCTGGTACCCAATGCCGGGTGCGAGGTGATTGACGCAGATCCCCTGGAGGTGGTTGCCTCCCTGCTGGACCGCGGCTGCCACCGGCTCTGCCTGATGGACGTGGATGCCGCCCGAAGTCAGGGCAACAACCGAGAGCTTCTCTCGCGAATCATGCGCCGCTTCCGCCAATCCACCTCCAAGGTCTGCATCCAGATCGGAGGCGGCATCCGAAGTTCCGATCAGGCGCAGTTCTTCCTCGACCAGGGCGCTACCTGGCTGCTGGTGGGCACCATCCTTCACCGCTCCCCGCTCATCGTGGACCAGCTCCTGGCGCGCTTTCGCGAACAGCTGACGGCCGCCATCGATGTCCGCGGCGGAGAGGTCCAGGCCTCTGGATGGAACGAGACCTCCCGGTTGAGCCCGGCAGAGGCCGCCGGCCGCATCCGGGAACAAGGGTTCCGCCGCATCCTCTTCTCGGATATTCCCAGCGGAAATGGAGCCCCCCCCGACTTTTCCACCGCCGCCCGCATCGCCGAGGGCAGCCGGTTGCCCATGCTGATGGGCGGGAGCATCTGGGCCGCCCAGCACATCGCCCAGGCCTCCGAAGTCCCCGGAATCCAGGGAGTCCTCGTCGATTCCCGCCTCGTCCTCGATGCACCGGATCTGCTCGATGCCCAGGCTCAGGCCTGCGGGTAGGAGATCCTGTGGCGGAATTCGAACATCCCTTCCTGGCGGCCCTGACCGAGCAGGAGAGGATCCATTTCCGCAACTTGGCACTCATCCGGCCCCAGCTTCCCTCCGAGAGGCAGTTCCAACTGATCGAG
>JAYSNJ010000144.1:0-28394 GCA_043723905.1 Holophagaceae bacterium | reverse complement strand
TCAAATGCAATGCCCGCAGTCACCCCATCATTTGCATCCAGGACCTTAAGTGAACCGTATTGGGTCTACCAATCGTTCAACCGGACGCTGCCTTCGCGGGCGGGTTTCCTCGCTCAGCGTTCCGCTTCGCTCTCCGTCTTACCGCGCCGCCGCCGACTTCCTTCGTTAACCGCCCACCCCGCAATCCGGGCCCCCAAGGGGACGGAATAGATCAACCTCGGCCGGATTCACGACTCATCGACACCATGAATACCCCAATCATATCAGCCCCATTTTTGCAATTTATCTGAGGCGTCAACATGATCCGATATCCCAAAACCATTCTATTCGCTGCCCTGACCTTGATCGTTGTTGGGTGCCGCGCTCCAGTAGGGCCAGAAGCTGCAAAGAAAGGCCCAGTCGGGATCGAGGCCGTAAAGAAGGATCCAACTTTGCTGCCCAAGGAATGGATCAAGGGAAAGACCACGCCTGATCAGGCTGTATCTCAATTCAAGAGACTCCCAGCCTCGAAACGCGCGGAATGGGATTTGTTCATCAAGCAATTGGACCCAATGGACGAACTTTACGCTTGGCTATTTATTGACAAGATTGCCCACAAACACCACTCTGGATATTTTATTCTTAGAAACAACAAACCCGTAAGCTTCGTTCACCTCGAAAGTTGGACATCCTTTATAGAGTAATTCCAGCGTTGGCTTTCCCGCGGCCGGTAGACCTGGGGGATTCCTCACCCAGCCACCGTGCGCACGGGCCTCTTCAGCGCCCTGAGCGGCCCTTCAGGCCCGGATACAGCCAGGGCTTGAGCAGCCTCGTCACACCAGGCATCACCACCCAGGTCATGAGGCCCACCATCAGGGTGGCGATGAAGACGGCCTTGGGCACCAGGGGCCAACCCTGGGTCCGGGGAGCCAGGAAGGCCATGTTCACGAGAGTGAGGGGGAAGAGCCCCGCCATCACGGAAACCGCCACCTTCCACACCGGGGGCGGGGGGGCCACGTCGGGGGGCAGGAGGCCGAAGAGCTGCTCCAGGCCACTGATGATCTGGGCGGGGCCCTGGGATTCCACCAGGGGCTCGGCCTTGGCCAGCCAGAGGCGTCGGTCTTCGGACTCCAGCCAGGCCCGGAGATTCTGGGGCGAATCGAAGGTGTAGACGAAGACCCATTCGGGCTGGGCCCCCGGGACCGGCGGCACCACCTGGCCGCTCTGGAGGCCGGGATGGGTCGCCATCACGGCGTGGAAGCCCTCGATCCAGGTCTGGAAGGCCTCCTCCTGCCCCGGCTGGATGCGGCGGGAGAGGACGACGGTGGTGGCGGGGGCGTCGGCGGCGGGGAGCATCAGGCCTTCGGGGCCCCGGGGAAGAGCCAGGGGCGCAGCAGGCGGGTGAGCAGGGGCATGACCACCCAGGTCATGAGGCTCACGCAGAGGGCCGTGGAGAGCAGCACCTGCCACCAGCCGCCCCGGAGGCCGCCCCGCCCCCAGCGCGCGTAGAAGGAGAGCTGCATGAGCCCGAGGCCCACGAAGAACACCGTGGGCGCGAGACCCAGTTCGGTCGCGGCGGCCAGTTTCCACACAGCGGGCGGATCGGATTCCTCGGGCGAAGGCAGACCAAAGAGATGCTCCATGCCGCTGAGCACACGAGTCCGGCCGGGGCCCTCCGTGAGGGGCAGGGAGAGGGCCTGCCAGTGGGCCCGGGTGTCGCTGTGGAGCCAGGTCCTGAGGTTCTCGGGACTGTCGAAGGTGAAGACGAAGAACCAGTCGCGGCTCTCGCCGTCCACGGGCGGGACGGCCTGGTACGACTGGAACCCGGGCTGGGTGGCCATGACCTGGTGGATGCCCTCCGCCCAGGCCCGGAAGGCCTGTTCCTGGCCCGCCTTGGGATGGCGGACGATGACCACGGCGGGCCGGTCGGGATCGGAGAGATGCGCGAGAACCATACCTAGAGGTTAACGCCGAGCCATGGGCCCCGTATCACGAAGCTCCTGCACCAGGACCGGCAGCAGCTCGGCCACGACCTGGATTTCGACCTCCGTCGTATACCGGCTCAGGCTCAGGCGGAGGGTGCCCCGGGCCAGGGCAGGCGCCACGCCCATGGCCCGCAGCACATGGCTGGGCTCCGTCTGGCCCGTGGTGCAGGCGCTGCCGGTGGCCACGCAGATCCCCCGCTGGCTGAGTCGCAGCAGGAGGGCTTCGCCCTCCAGGCCCGGGAAGCCCAGGAAGCTCGTATTGGGGAGGCGGGGGGCCCCTTCGCCGTGGACGCACAGTTCCGGCAGGGCGGCCTTGAGCGCGGCCTCCAGCCCGTCCCGCATCCGCGCCACGAGGCCCATGGCAGGCAGCTGCTCCAGGGCCAGTTCCGCCGCCCTGCCCAGGCCCACGATGGCGGGGAGGTTCTCGGTGCCACCCCGGCGGCCCCGCTCCTGGGAACCGCCCACCAGGAAGGGCTTCAGGCGCAGGCCGCGACGAATGAAGAGGGCCCCGGCCCCCTTGGGCCCGTGGAACTTGTGGGCGCTGAGATTGAGCAGATCCACGGGCAGCGCGGCGAGATCCAGGGGCACCTTCCCCGCGGCCTGGGTGGCATCCACGTGGAAGAGGGCCCCCTGGGCCTTCACGAGGGCGGCGATCTCCTCGAGGGGGAAGCAGACCCCCGTCTCGTTGTTGGCGGCCATCACCGAGACCAGCGCGGTGTCTGGGCGGATGGCAGCCTCCAGGAGCTGGAGCTCCAGGCGCCCGGCCCCGTCCACGGGCAGGACCGTCACCTCGGCGCCGTGGTGCCGCAACCATTCCACCAGGGCCAGCACGGCGCTGTGCTCCACGGCGGTGGTGACGAAGTGGCGCTTCCCGGGAAAGGCCTCGAAGACCCCCCGGAAGGCGTGATTCAGGCCTTCGGTGCCGCCGCTATTGAAGACCAGTTCCGCGCTCTGGCAGTGCAGCAGGGCGGCCACCTGCTCCCGGGCCTGCACCAGGGCGCCTTCCGAGAGCAGCCCGAGGACATGGGCCGAACTGGGATTGCCGTACTGCTCCCGGAAGCAGGGCAGCATGGCCTCCAGCACGTCCGGAGCCACCCGGGTGGTGGCGTTGTTGTCGAGGTAGATCAGGTCAGACATTCCGGCTCTCTAGCGGAAGCGGGCCAGATAGGCGGCCTGGGTGCGGTCCATGACCTCCCAGGCTCCCCGCTGCTCGGGGCTGAGCCGGGGCCAGGCGTCCGCATCGATGAGCGCCCAGACGGGCCGGGCGGGATCGGTGGCCCGCAGCTGCGAGGCCACCGGATTGAGGTCATTGAGATCTTCCCGGAACCAGTGTTCCCGCTGGGAGGGTGGCAACTTGTCCCGGCCGTAGGCCAGTTCCCCGGTGCCGGCGACGATGATGACCCGTCGGCCAGTCTGGAAGGGGAGGTTCTGGAAGTAGTACCCCGCGCTGATCCACTGGGCCTCCAGGGGAGCCTTCGCGATGAGGCGGCAGCTGGACTTGTCCCGCTCCACGGCCTCCTTGGCTGCCACGCTGAGCAGCAGCAGGGCCACGGTCAGCCCGGCCATCCAGCGCGGCGCCGTCAGGCCCTTGGGGCGCAGCGCCCAGAGGCCCAGGAGCAGGAAGGCCGCCCCCAGCAGGATGATCCAGGGCAGGCCCCTAGGGCTCTTCAGCAGGAAGGGGGCGAGAAACGCGAATATTCCGCCCAGGACGAGCAGTTCCCACCCGTGGCGGCGCAGGGCCGCGGGCTCCTCGCCCTCCCGCTCCAGGGCGCAGGCCAGGGCCAGCAGGGGCACGAGCACCGGCAGGATGTACTGGGTGAGCTTGGAGCCGGAAACGCTGAAGAAGAGAAAGGGCACCGCGAAGGCCATGAGCGTGAAGGCCACCACCCAGCGGTGGAGGGGCGCGCCCTCCGCCTGGGGCCCCGTCCGCCGCCGGGCGAAGGCCCAGCCCCGCTTCAGACCCACCAGGGTCGCGGAAAGCCAGGGCAGGAGGCCCACCAGCAGGACGCCCACGAAGTACAGCTTGTCGAGGACGGGGTTCTTGGCGCCCTGGCGGGCGTGCACATTGCTGGTGAAGCGCGCGAAGTGCTCGTGGATGAAGAAGAAGCGAGCGTGGCCCGGGTTGGCCTGCTCGACGAACCAGAACCAGGGCACGGAAAGGGCCAGAAAGAGGAGCCAGCCCAGGGGATCGAAGAGCACGCGGAGCACGGCGCCCCGGAGGCGGCGGTCCCCCTTGGCGAAGGGCAGCGAGGCGATCACCGCCCCGCCCAGCAGCACGGGCGCGGCGAGCCCCTTGGTAAGGAGCGCGAAAGCCACGGAAGCGAAGGCACCCAGGGTCCATCCCAGGGAAGGGCGTCCCTCGAAACGCGCCGCCACGGCCTCCACGGCCAGGGCGAAGCTGCAGACCAGGAAGGCGGAAAAGAGGGCGTCCAGGGTCAGGAGCTGGCCGCTGATGAAGGCCAGGATCGCCGTGGCGGCCATGAAGGAGGCCCAGATGGGGCGGCGGGCCCCCAGGCGCCGGGCCAGGAGGAAGGCCGCGCCCATGGAGAGGAAGGTCGCCAGGGCCAGGGGCAGTCGCGCCGCCACGGCGTTGACGCCGAAGGCCTTCATGCTGAGGGCCGAAAGCCAGTACTGCAGGGGCGGCTTCTCGAAGTAGAGCACGCTATTGAGCCGGGGCGTCAGCCAGTCCCCCAGGGCGATCATCTCCCGGGGGATCTCCGCGTAGCGGGCCTCGTCGGGCTCCCAGAGGGGGCGCAGGAATAACGGCACCAGGCCCAGGCAGAGCCAGGTGAAGAAGAACTGGAGGCGTTCGCGTCGTGTCATTCAGACAGAGTACCGGCTCCCCTCGGCCCGACCAAGGACAGCGGGCCCCTGAAGGGAATCAGGGCTTCCAGGCGACCTCGAAACGGTGCAGGTGGTGTTCCAGTCCCTCCCCCGGCGGGACATGGTTCACGGTGACCTCCCGGGCGCCGGTCAGTTCCAGGGCCACTTTCATCCAGGTCGACAGGCCGTCCCGGAACCAGGAATCGGGGTAGCCCAGGGCGCGCAGTTCGAGCAGGGCCGTCCCCGACCTCAGATGGGCCAGACTCATGCGCCCCCCCCGGTAGTAGTAGCCGAAGATTCTCGGGACACACTGGAGGAGCAGGGTGGGAGACGCCAGCCGGAGGATCCAGCGCTGGACGGTTCCCAGCATCTCCCGCGCGGCATCTTCCCCCCGCTTTGAGAAATCATCCAGCCCCCGCAGCCGAGCCCAAGCCGCGTGCAGTTCCAGGGCCAGGGGCGATTCCACCCATTCATAGAAGCCCAGCGAGTCCTGGAATCGGACCCGGCAAGCGGGAGACACCGAGGCCAGGAGCGTCCCCCAGGCGGCCTCACCGCCCCAAGCCAGAGCGGCCTCCCGCAGAAGGCGGGTCATGGGACCGCGCTCGTGGGTGATCTGCAGGGTGAACAGGCCCTGCCCATTCTCAGGAATCGGAGGGGAAGAATCCGGGAGGGGGCTCATCACCCTCCCAGCTTAGGAGCCGTCACGAAATAACCAATGCTTTTCTGGTTGTTTCGGGACGGCCCATTCTGTCGCTGGTGTCATCAGGCCGGGCTAATTTTTCGATCGGACGGTTCAGTCCCCTGCCCATGTCGAGCAGCCAGGGAGAGGTCCTACCCCTCGGTCTCGACGACCCTTTCCAGGGCCTTGTGCTCCTGGACGAAGAAATCGAGAGCCTTCTTGAGGGATTCCTTCATGCCCACCTTGGGATCGAAGGCGAAGGTCTCCTGCATGCGCTTGATGCTGGGCGTGCGGCGCATGACATCCTGGTAGCCCTTGCCGTAGAAGGTGCCGCTGCCGGTCTCGATGACGGAGCCCTCGGCGATGCCCCGCTCCAGGCGAAAGGGGTGCTCCTTCCAGATCTCGATCATCATCTCGGCGATCTCCCGCACGCTCTTGTCGTTGACCGGGTTGCCGATGTTGAAGATCTTGCCGTTCGCCTTGCCGCCCTCGTTGCGCAGGATGGACATGAGGCCGTCCATGGCGTCGTCCACGTCGCAGAAGCAGCGGTGGGCATGGCCACCGTCCACCAGGTTGAGGGGCTCGCCGTTGAAGAGGTTCCAGCTGAACTGGGTGACGAGGCGGCTGCTGCCTTCTTTCGCGGTGTTCAGGCTGTCGAGCTTGGGTCCCATCCAGTTGAAGGGGCGGAAGAGGGTGAACTGCAGGCCCTTCTGGAAGCCGTAGGCCCAGATCACCCGGTCCAGCAGCTGCTTGGAGGTGCTGTAGATCCACCGGTTCATGGGGATGGGGCCGGTGATCAGGGGGCTGGTCTCCTCGTCGAATTCCGCGTCCGTGCACATCCCGTAGACCTCCGAGGTGCTGGGGAACACGATGCGCTTGTTGTACTTCACGCAGTGGCGGACGATGCGGAGGTTCTCCTCGAAATCCAGCTCGAAGACCCGCAGGGGATCCGTGACGTAGACCTTGGGTGTGGCGATGGCCACCAGGGGCAGCACCACGTCGCACTTCTTCACGTGGTACTCGATCCACTCCTTGCTGATGGAGATGTCCCCTTCCACGAAGTGGAACCGGGGGTCGTCGAGGTGCTCGGCCACCTTGTGGCTGGCCAGATCCATGCCGTAGATCTCCCAGTTGGTGTCCCTCAGGATGCGATCCGTCAGGTGGGAACCCACGAAGCCATTGACGCCAAGGATGAGAATTTTCACGGCCGCTCCATTTGCAACGTATCAGTGTAGCAGTGGCATCCCCGGCTCACAGCCCGGGCAGATCCGGCGGAGGGGACGCAGCCAGCAGCCGCCCCGCCAGGCGCCGGAAGGCCCGCTCCCGAAGGTACTGGGGCCGGAACCCCGAGCAGGGCCGGGCCTCCTTTTCGGGACAGGCCTCACAGAGCCCCCGCCAGGGACCCCGGCGCCGGTAGGCCCAGATCATGACCGGCAGGGCCAGGGAGAGGCCCGTCACCAGCACCAGGCCTGCCGTGCCCCGGCTCCGGAGGCCCTGGAGCCCGAGGAAGGACGCGAGGAGGGCAGGCACCAGCCGGGTGCCCACCTTGCCCAGTTGGCGCGACCAGGTCCCCGCAAAGACCGCAGCGGCCCAGGCGAGGCTCAGAGTGGCGACGAGGGCCAGGGCTAGGGGAGAGAGGACGGGCGGGAAGGAGCCCAGCGGGAGACCGGCCAGGGCCCCCAGAACCAGGAAGGTGCACCCCTTGCATATCCGCCTGCGGCCGAAAGCCAGAACCTCCCCGCCATAGGCCTCACACAGGGGATGGTGGGCAAAGCGGTGGAAGGCGTGGGCGCGCCTCCCCAGGCGGTCGAGGCGCCGGGCGAGATCGCCTGGGACCCGGCTCACCTCAGGATGGGCCGCACCACCACGGCTGTGCCGTAGGCCACGATCTCGTTGGTGTTCTGCATCAGTTCGCTGGAATCGAAGCGCATGGCCAGCACGGCGTTGGCCCCCATCTGCCGGGCATGCTGCTCCAGGCGATTCATGGCCTCGTTGCGCGAATCATTGGCCAGCTCCGTGAGCATGGTGATCTCGCCGCCGAAGAAGGTCTGGCAGCCGGCACAGGCCGTGCCGACCACGCTGCGGCTGCGCACCGTGATGCCCCAGCAGGGGCCGATGGTCCGCTCGATCTCGAAGCCTGGAGGGGGCTCGAAGGTCGACAGGATGGGCATCTGGTGGATGGTGATGGTGTTGGACACGGGGTCCTCCTATTCGAACCTGAGCGCCTCGATGGGATCGAGCTTGCTGGCCTTGGCCGCGGGGTAGAGGCCGAAGATCACGCCGATGAGGGCGGGAACGCCGAAGGCGGCGAACACGGCCCAGAGGGGGATGGTACCCGCGACACCGAGCAGACTCTTGCAGAGGGCGGCCCCGGCGATGTAGCCGAGCAGGATGCCCACCGCGCCCCCGAGGACGGCCAGCAGACTGGCCTCGATGAGGAACTGGAGCATGATGTCGCGGCGCTTGGCGCCCACGGCCTTGCGCACGCCGATCTCCCGGGTGCGCTCCGTCACGCTCACCAGCATGATGTTCATGATGCCGATGCCGCCCACCAGCAGGGCGATGCTCACCATGCCCCCCGCCACCAGACCGATGACGCCGGTGATGTTGCCCACCAGGGAGGCGATCTGCTTCTGGCTGAAGACCTGGAAGCCCTCGCGCTCCTTGGGCTTGAAGCCCTTGATGCGCCGCAGGGCGTCCTTGACCATGTCCGCCCCGTCATCGGCGCTGATCTTGGGATCGATGCGGGCCTGGAACATGAGCTGGCGGCGCTGGGCGTCCGAGAGCATGGCCATCCCCGTGGAGAGGGGGATGAGCACGTTGTTGTCCGGATCCTGGCCCATGGTGGTGCCCTGTTCCTCCAGGACCCCGATGATCTCCAGGCTCAGGGTGGGCGTCTGGATGATCCGCCCGACGGGATTGCCCCTGATGGCGAGCTTCTCCAGGACCTTGGGCCCGACGATGGCCACCTTGTTGCCCAGGCGCAGATCCGAAGGCACGAAATTCCGCCCCAGCGTCTGGGTCAGGCCGTTCTGCTCGATATAGGTGTCGTCGGTCATGATCATGCCGACGCTGTCGGTCCGCCCGTTGGCCTTCAGCTCCGTGCCCGTGAAGAAGAGGGGCGTCACCTGGGTCACCTGGGGCAGCGCCCGCTGAAGGGCCTTCATGTCCACCAGGGTGAGATCCCGGTTGCGGACCTTGGAGAACTCGTCGAAGGGGATATCGTGGGGCATGAGGGGACGCACGAAGAGGGTCTGGCTGCCGGCCTTCTCGATCTGCTTGAGGATGCTCTTCTCGAGCCCCCCCACCAGGCTGACCACGATGATCACGGCGGAGACGCCGATGATGATGCCCAGGGACGTGAGGGCGCTGCGCATCTTGTTGGCCCGCAGGGCCTTCAGCGCCGCGTGGAAGGGTTCGAGACCGTCCATCACGGCTTCTGCCCCTTGCGCTTCTTGGCCTCTTCCTCGAGCTCCTGGTCGGACTTGGCCCGCAGCTTCACCACAGCCTTCTCCTTCATCTCCTTGAGCTTGCGCACGGGCCCCGTGAGCACCTGCTCGTTCTCCTGGAGGCCGTCCTTCACCTCGATGAACTGGGTGTTGGCGATGCCGGTCTTGACCGTGCGCTCCGTGGCCTTGCCGTCCTTCGCCACGAAGGCCACATTGCGGTTTTCGGGACTGAGGAGGCCCTTCTTCTGGGCGTCCTCCATGGAGCCCTCGCGCTCCAGCACGGACTGGAGGGGCACGCGCAGCACGCCCTTGGCTTCGTTGGTGAGCACGATGGCCCGGGCGCTCATGCCCGGGCGCAGGTTGGCGACGTCCGGACTCGTCATGTCCAGGGCCACCTTCACCAGGTACATGTTGGCGTCCGTGCCGATCTTCTCGGAGGCCGTGGCAACTTCATAGACCTTGCCGGGGAACACGCGCCCCGGAAAGGATTCCACCATCACCTGGGCCGGCTGGCCGATGCGGGTGCGCACCACTTCGCTCTCGTTCACCTTGATTTCACTGATGATCTCGCTCATGTCGGAAATGACCATGAGAGTGGCACCGGGCAGGTTGCTCATGCCGGGGATGGCCGTCTCACCCTTGAGGGCCTTGAGGCCCGTGACGCGGCCCGAGATGGGCGCCCGCAGTTCGGACTTGCTGAGGGAATCCTTCATGGAGGCGAGATTGGCCACGCTCTGCAGGACGCCGGATTCCGCGGACTGGAAGGTGAGGCTCGACGTGTCGCGGTTCAACCGCGCCTGGCGGAACTCCTCGTCGCTGATGAGGCCCTGCTTGTAGAGGCTCTCCATGCGCGTGAAGTTCTCCTCGGCCCGGGTCTTGGCGGCCTTCAGGCGTCCGGCATCCTGGCGGGCCCCTTCGAGCGCCGCCTGGGCCTGGAGCAGGCCCTGCTTCAGGCGCTCCTGGTCGATGGTCACCAGCGGATCGCCGGCCTTCACATCCTGGCCATCCTTGACGTGGAGGATCTTGATCTCGCCCATGACGGAGGTGCCGATGCTGATCTTGGTGCGGGCCTGGATCTCGCCCGAAGCCGTGATGGTCTCGCGGATATCCCCCTTCGTGATGCGGTCCCAGGAATAGGCATCGGATTCGTCGCGATTCCGGCCGAAGACCGAGGCCAGCACGAGGAGAAGAAGGAGGGCGGCGCCCGCACCGATGAAAATCTTGGTCTTGCGTGTGGTCATGAGAAGATCCCGCCGATGAAGTGGAACAGAAGGCCGAAGACGCCCATGATGGCCATCAGCACCGCGATGGCCCAGGTCTTGAGGCGCAGGGTGTGGCGGGCGGCCAGATAGAGGGCGACGAAGGAGAAGAGGTAGAAGGGGTCCAGAACCGCCAAGCCCCCCCGCAGCCAGGGGCTCTCCGGCTGGATCCAGAAGGCCAGATTGGTGGGTGCAAGGCTCGCAAAGGAAGCCGCGCCGCCCACATTCCGGAGCAGGCACATGATCCCTGCGAGCAGCGAAATGGGCACCATGGCGAGGCCGTGGACCGTGGTGGCCGCCCAGGCATGCTTGAAGGTGACCTCCTCATCCTCGCCCCCGAACCGGGAAAAAGCGAAGAGGATGCCGGACATGATCAGAAGTCCAAGAGGCACCATGAAGATCACGCCCAGAGAGGACGAGATGAAGGGTCTGCCCTGGTTGGCCGCCTGCTCCATCGCCTTGTCCACGGCCTCGGGCGGAATGGTCATATGGAAGGCCTGTTCCAGCACCTCGAACTTGCGCCTGGCGCCAGCCTCCATGTCCACCTTGGCCGCCCAGGTGAGCGTGGCGAAGAGGGCCACGCCCAGCGTGAGAACGAACGCTCCCATCCATGACGGCGCGACGCGCAGGCGCCTAAAAACCTCGGCTGGTTCCGTGAAGATCCCCGTGAACTGGTCCAGGACGCCCTGAGGCTTCCCGGCCTGAGGAGACTCGGGCTGCTGCTCACCAAAGAGCTTCGGTTCGGACTCGGGACTCTGAAGGATCTCGCTCATGGCACACCTCGAAGGGATGAAACAAGGATACTGCGCCCCGAGGGAGCCGGCGGTCTGGACCGCCGAACGGTGTTCCAGGGCCGTCCAGTGGTTGCGTCGGCTCGGAAAGACCCAGCCGGAGGGGTGCCCAGGACGAGGACACAGAGGACACAGCGCGGCTATGGCGCAACCAAAGGATCCACCCGGGAGACACGGAGACCACGGAGGATTCACGGAAAACTGAAGACGAGCGTTCCGGCAAGCAGGCCCCAGGGCCTGCCAAACCCGACAACCAGATTGGCATTTATCTGCGTTTATCGGCGTGCATCATAGCTGAAAGAGGTTGGAACAATGATGAACGCCGATGCACGCTGATGTGCATGTACATCGTGGAACTATGCTGCGGCAGGTCCTATTTCTCGCGGTTCCTGTTCATGCCCGGGGGGAGGGGAAACGCCTACTCCATTTCCGCAGCGATTGCGCCGGTCATCAAGGCGGCACCCAGCGCCATGATGGTCATCATCGTCGCCTTGACGCCTATCCTTGCCCCGTCGGGGATCCCCTTCGCAGCCATCCCCCGCGATCCTGGCCCGATGACCTGATGAGGCCTCGCGCATCTGTGTTCATCCGTGGAAATCCATGTTGGGTCTTTCTTGGCATACCTCATGGTCGCTACTCGTATCTCAGGGCCTCGATGGGATCGAGCTTGGCGGCCTTATTGGCGGGGTAGAGGCCGAAGAGGAGCCCCACGACGGCGGGCACCAGGAGGGCGGAACTGAAGGCCCAGAGGGGCACGGCGCCCACCTGCTTCATCAGGAGCTGGCTGAGGGCCGCGCCGAAGAGAGTGCCCAGGAGAACGCCGATGAGGCCGCCCACGACACAGAGGACGATGGCCTCGATGAGGAACTGGAAGAGGATGTTCTTCCGCCTCGCCCCCATGGCCTTGCGCACACCGATCTCCCGGGTGCGCTCCGTGACGCTCACCAGCATGATGTTCATCACGCCGATGCCGCCCACCAGGAGACTCACGCCCACCATGGCACCGCTGGCCATCATGAGCGTGCGGCCGATCTTTTCGACCTTTTCCACTTCCTTCCCGTTGCTCTCCAGCATGAAGTTGTCCGCGTCGTCGCCCCGCAGGCCGCGGATGCGCCGCAGGGCCACGCGCAGGGACTCCTCGGCCTCCTTCACGGCCATCCTCCCATCCACCTGGAGACGCCAGAAGGGGCTGTCGAAGGCGCCGGGCCGGGCCAGCTCGCGGAGGCTTCCGAAGGGCACGAAGAACATGCCATCGGGCCCCCACATGGCGGAATCCTCGTCATCGCTCTCCTGGGGCACGAAGGGAATCTCCCCGTGCTTCTTCAGGATCCCCACCAGCTCCACGGTCTGCCCAGAGACCGTGAAGGTCTTGCCCACGGAGGCCTCCGAGAGCCCCAGATCGTCGGCGATCTTGGCGCCCAGGATGGCCAGGGGCGCCCGGGTGACGCGGTCCGTGGCGGTGAAGTTGCGGCCAATGGCCAGCTCGCGGCTGGAGAGGTCCAGGCCGTTCTCGTCGATGCAGGTGAGGTAGGTGACCCGCCGGGTGATGCTGCCCGCCTTCACCATCATCTGCTGGCTCCAGATGTTGCTCTGGGGGCTCGCAATCTGGATCTGGGGGACGAGTTCCCTCAGCTCGCGCAGGGTCTGGAAATCCATGGGCATCCGCTTGACCTTGGCGGTCTTGAACCGGGAGTAGGGCACCCAGGCGCTGACGAAGAAGGTGTGGCTGCCCTCCTTCTTCACCTCGGCCATGATGCGGCTCTCCAGGGCCTTCGTGAGATTGACCACGATGAGCACGGAAGAGACGCCGATGATGATGCCAAGCATGGTGAGCACACTGCGCATCCGGTGGGCCCAGAGGCTGCGGAGCGCCGTGCGGAAGGTCTCCTGGAAGCGCGTCCAGCCGGTCACAACGCACCTCCTGTGCGTTGCCCTTCGGGCTTCGCCTTCGGCCAAGTGGCCCTCCGCTGCCGCTGCGGGCTCACGACTTGGCCTTTTCCAGCTTCACCGCGAGCCCCTGGACCAGGGAGGGCAAGGCCTTCGTGGGACCCGTAATGACCCGTTCGCCCTCGGAGAGGCCTTCCAGGACTTCCGCCGCCCGCCGGGTGGCCAGGCCCGTCCGGAGGGAGCGCTCCTCGGCCCTGCCCTCCTTGAACACGAAGACGACGCTGCGAGTGCCCGTCATCAGCCCGAGCCCTCCCGCCTTCGTCTCCCGTTCCTGGATGGCGGCCAGAGGCACGGCAAGCACATTCTTGCGCTCGGCCGTGAGCACGGCGAGGCGGGCGCTCATGCCGGGCCGCAGGGAGCCGAGTTCCTGGGGAGTGCCTTCCAGCTGCACGCGCACCTTGTAGCTCTGGGTCTCCTGGGATCCGCCGTAAGAATTGCCTGCAGGCCGATCCGTGCCCGAGGCCACCGAGATCACCTTGCCCTGGAAGACCCTGCCGGGGATGGCGTCCACCGTCACTTCCGCGGGTTGTCCGGTGCGCAACTTCACCACGTCCAGTTCGCCCACCTTGATCTCGGCCATCAGCTCGGACATGTCGGAGATCACCATGAGGACGGCCCCGGCCAGATTGGTCTGGCCCGCGATGGCGGTCTCCCCCCTCTCGGCCTTGAGCCCCGTCACCTGGCCCGCCATGGTGGCGCGGATGACCGTCTTGGAGAGCGTGTCCTTGGCCTGGGCCAGGGCCGCCTCCACCTGCCGCACGCCCACCTTGGAGCGCTCGAGCTGGTTGAAGGCGTTATCCAGGTTCAACTTCTCCTGCTGGTAGTCCTCGCTGGAGACAATCCCCTGGGCATGCAGGTCCTCCCGGCGCTTGAAGGTGTTGGTCTGCTTGTCGAAGGTGGCCTGGGCATTCTTCAGGTCCTGATGGGCCGTGGCCACGGTGAGTTCCGCCCGCACCAGATCCTGGCGCAGCCGCTCCTGGTCCAGAGTCACCAGGAGGTCCCCGGCCTTCACCCACTGGCCGTCCGTGACATGGATCTCCCGGATCTCCGCCGTGATGGTGCTGCCGACATTCACTTTCGTGCGGGCCTGGATCTCGCCGTTGGCCAGAACGCTCTCCCGGAGATCCTGGCGATTGACGCTTTCCACGGTGAAGGCCCCGGCTCCCTTGCCGTCTCGGAAGGAGGCCCACCCGATGGAGAGCGCCACCGCAAGGGTGGAAACGGAAATGAGCAGCCATTTGTGGCGTCGGAGCATGGAGACCTCTGGATATTTTTCCCGGATTATGCCGCTTTATCCCCAGAATATACCGCGGTCCTGAGGCCTCAATATCCAGTCCTGACGGGATTTACTTGGATTTGTCAACGATTCCGCAGTGCATAATTATTCCAAAATATCGAATACTCGTTGATTTTTAATCCATCGGAAGACTTCGCGCCCCCTTCGCCGGGGCCCGCATTCCGAGTAGCATCCGGAACACCCTTTCGCCCGGAGCCTCCATGAGCGCCATCACCACCCGAAGTCAGTCCTTGATCGACCAGGAGAACGAATTCGGTGCCCACAACTACCACCCCCTGGATGTGGTCGCCACCAAGGGCGAGGGCATCTGGTTGGAGGACGTCGACGGCAAGCGCTACATGGATTTCCTGGCGGCCTATTCCGCCGTGAACCAGGGCCACAACCACCCGCGCATCGCGAAGGCCATGATCGCCCAGTGCCAGCGCCTGGCGCTGACCAGCCGGGCCTTCCGCAACGACCAATTCCCGCCGCTGCTGGAGAAGCTCTGCAAGCTCACGGGCTTCGACAAGGCCCTGCTGATGAACAGCGGCGCCGAGGCCGTGGAGACCGCCATCAAGGCCAGCCGCAAATGGGCCTATGACCGCAAGGGCGTGGAATACGGAAAGGCCGAGATCATCGCCTTCGAAGGCAACTTCCACGGCCGCACCACCACCATCGTCGGCTTCAGCACCGATCCCGATTCCTTCCAGGGCTTCGCGCCCATCACACCTGGTTTCAGGGTCGTGCCCTACGGCGACCTGGCGGCGGTGGAAGCGGCCATCACGGAAAACACCGCCTCCATCCTCGTGGAGCCCGTGCAGGGCGAGGGGGGCGTCATCATTCCGCCCAGGGGCTTCCTCAAGGGCCTGCGCCAACTCTGCGACAGGCACAGGGTCCTGCTCATCGCCGACGAGATCCAGTCGGGCCTGGGCCGCACCGGAAAACTCTTCGCCTTCGAGCACGAAGGCATCCGCCCGGACGGCGTCACCATCGGCAAGGCCCTCAGCGGCGGCTTCTATCCCGTGAGCGCCTTCCTGGCCAGCGAGGACGTGATGTCGGTGTTCACGCCAGGCATCCACGGTTCCACCTATGGCGGCAACCCCCTGGCCTGCGCGGTGGCGAGCGCGGCCCTGGATGTGCTGGGGGAGGAGCGCCTGGTGGAGCGCACCGCCGAACTGGGCCTGCACCTGGAGGCCCGCCTCAGGGCCCTCAAGAGCCCCCTGATCAAGGCCGTTCGGGTCACGGGCCTCTGGGCGGGCATCGATCTGGATCCCCTCGCGGGGGGAGCCCGGAAATACTGTTACGCCCTGAAGGACCGCGGGATGCTCTGCAAGGACACCCACACCCACACCATCCGGCTGGCCCCGCCCCTGGTCATCACCCAGGCCGAACTGGACTGGGCCGTGGACCAGCTGGAGGCTGTCCTGGAAGCCTGAGCCCTCTGGAATATTGTTTCTAAGATGTGACCCCTTTCGACCCGATAGGGTAGGAAGATAGAGCATCCTGATAGGAACTTTCCAACCCCATGCTCCCAACCCTCCTGCTTGCCACCCTGCTGAGCCTTTCCCAGGCCCCACCGCCCCTTGGTGAGCCGGACGGGAGCCGGACCATCGGCATCGTGCCCCCCTTCAAGGCCGAGCCCGCCCCCCCCGAATGGCTCCGGACCACCTCCCACGGCCTGGCCTCGGTGGACACGCGCCACTACATCTACGAGGTCTACGCGGGACCCAAGAACCAGTGGCTCGTGCGCTACCTGATGCTGCCGGAGAGCGACGAGGCCTTCCGGGAGATCGAGCAGGCCTTCCTGTTCGGCCCGGATGCCCGGAAGAAGCCCCTGGAACTGAAACCCAGTGAACTGACCTTCGAGCCCCGCTCCGTCGCCTGGAAGAAGACGCCCTTCGTCCTCGTGGATCGCCGGGACCTGATGAAGCCCTGAAGGGGCAGAATAGGCGGATGCCTCTTCCGGGAGCCTCCATGCGAAAGCTGCTCTGGGTATTCCTGATCCTCACCACCGGCGTCCTGGTGGGCTGGTGCAGCAACCAGGCGGGTCTCCGGCCGCCTTCCGGGCCCAGGCCCATCACGCCCCGGCCCCCCATGCCCCCCTGGGAGCAGGCGGGCATCGACCGCTTCCGGGAGGCCCGGCCCAGCGTGGTCTACATCACCAGCATCGCCTACCAGCGGGACTGGTTCAGTTTCGATGTGCAGGCCGTGCCCACGGGCACCGGCTCCGGGCTCATCTGGGACGAACTGGGCCACATCCTCACCAACTACCACGTGGTGGAGAATGCCCAGGAGCTGGAGGTGACCCTCTCGGACCACAGCACCCATCGGGCCCGGGTCGTGGGGCTGGCTCCGGAGAAGGACCTCGCGGTGCTCCGCCTCGTGGACGCTCCACAAGGGCTCCGGCCCCTTCCCATCGGGGTCTCCGCAGACCTCCAGGTGGGCCAGTTCGTCATGGCCATCGGCAACCCCTTCGGCCTGGACCAGACACTGACCACAGGAGTTGTTTCGGCCCTGGGCCGGGAGATCCAGAGCGCCACGAGGCGGCGCATCACCGGCGTCATCCAGACCGACGCCGCCATCAATCCCGGCAATTCCGGTGGCCCCCTCCTGGACAGCGCCGGCCGCCTCATCGGCGTGAACACCGCCATCACCAGCACCAGCGGCTCCAGCGCGGGCATCGGCTTCGCGGTCCCCGTGGACACCGTGAACCGCATCGTGCCCCAGCTCATCGCCAAGGGCCGCGTCGCGCGCCCGGACCTGGGCTTCGAGGAACTCGATCCCGCCTACGCCGCCAGCTTCGGAAATCCCAAGGGGGTCATTGTCCTGCGGGTGCGTCGGGGCAGCGCCGCGGACCGGGCAGGCCTCCAGGGCATCTCCCGCTCCGGACGCCGCTTCCTCCTGGGCGATGTGATCGTGGGCGTGGGGGGCAAGGCCATCAAGGACGTGGATGGTTTGCTGGACCGGATCGAGCTGGAGCCCCTGGGCAGCTCGGTGCAGCTGGAGGTGTTGCGAGAGGGCCAGAGGCTCCGCATTCCCCTCCGGCTGGAGGCGGGTCAGGAGAGCTGATCCGGGCTCACTCCAGGATTTGAACCCTCTCACTGGCGGGTTCTGCAGGTTCCTCGATCCTGCCCGAGACCGGCACCTGCATGCGCCAGAGCCCGAGCAGGTCCACCTCCCGGCGGAACTCGAAGGTGATGGTGCAGAGGGTGATGCCGTTGGTCGAGGTGCGCTCGATGGAGACCGCGTCCCGCTGGGTGATCGCACCGCGGAAACCCAGGCGGAAGGCCCTGCGGCGCAGTTCGTTCTCCATCTCCAGGGTGTTGCGTCCCTCGGAGCCCCGGGCGAGGGTCTCGGCCGCGCTTTGCAGGGCGAGGCGACCGGTCACCAGGGGGCCGAACTTCCAGGCGGTCAGACAGAAGAGGAAAAGCAGGAGGGAGAGCAGAATCTGCAATCCCCGATGGATCACCAGGACCTGCCAGGCTTTCCGGGCCAGCAGCACCAGAGCCTTGATGGCCAGGTAGGGCAGACCGACCGTCAGCAGTAGGAGGATTCTCAGGAATTTCGGAAGCGTCAAGGCCGACCCTCGGGGCCCCGAAAGGGGCGGTGCGGAAATGTGAACCTGCGACCGTCCTCCAGTCCGCCGGAGCGGCTCACGCCTTGGCCCTGTACCGGTCGCATTCCTCGAAGTGGTCCACGGCCCTGAGGCCCGGGAAGACCCGGGTGCGATGCTGCTTGCCGGCGGGAATGGAATAGAAATCCCCCCGCATGTAGAGCCGGGTGAACCCGTCGACCACCAGTTCCAGGCGACCGTCCAGGACCACACCCCACTGCTCGCCGTGGGCGTGCTCGGGGATCGTCACTTCCGTGTCGGCCTCCTTGAAGAGCACCTGGCCGGTCCCACCCTGGAGCAGCCAGCCGCGGATTCCCTTGCAGGGCAGTTCCGCCTCCGGGAGACGGCGGACGAAGGCCGGGAAATCGCGCGGGTTCATGAGAACTCCCGAGGGGAGAACGGCGGGGATGGGAGGGCGGGGAGAAGACCTCCATGGCACGATTTTTTTCATTGTGTGTCAATGGTTATTTCTCGATTTATCCCCATCATCCCTTCTCGTTGCCCAGGGTGATGGAGGTTCCCGGTGGCACGCTGCGGGTGAGCCAGACGTTCCCCCCGATGGTCGAGCCCTGACCGATGGTGATACGACCCAGGATGGTGGCGCCTGCATAGATCACCACATCGTCCTCCACGATGGGATGGCGCTCGATGCCCTTGATGGGCTGGCCGGCCGCGTCCAGGGGGAAGCTCTTGGCGCCGAGGGTGACGCCCTGGTAGAGGCGCACATGGTTCCCGATGATGCAGGTCTCGCCGATGACCACCCCGGTGCCGTGATCGATGAAGAAGCGCTCACCGATGCGGGCGGAGGGGTGGATATCGATCCCGGTGAGGCTGTGGGCGTGTTCGGTGATGAGGCGCGGCAGCAGCGGCACCTCCAGCACCTGGAGCTCGTGGGCGAGACGCTGGTTGGTGATGGCCTGGATGCCGGGGTAGCAGAAGACAGCTTCCTCGGGGGTGCGGAGCGCAGGGTCGCCTTCGTAGGCGGCGGCCACATCGGTGGCGAGGAGGCGGCGGACCTCCGGGAGGCGCTGGATGAAGGCCCAGGCCAGGTCGAAGGCGCGATCCTCGTGGTCCACGAAGCAGACATCGGGGCGGCAGCTGGAGCAGAAGCCCCGCCGGATCTGCTCCCGCAGGCCGTGCAGCACCTTGTCCAGGGTGGCGCCGAGGTGGTACCGCTGGGTCTCGTCCGTGAGCTCCGAAGGCCCGAAGAACCCAGGAAACAGGATGGAACGGAGGTCCTCCACCAGCTCGTAGACCACGTCCCGGCTGGGGAATTCGCGCCGTGCCAGCGGCTGGTGGCAATGGGCCCGGAGGCCGGCGCTGGCCTCGCAGAGGGCCTCCACCACGGGCCGGAGACCTGCGCTGGGGGATGCCGGGTCGATCGCCATGGTTCGTCTCCTCCGCACCATCATAGGGGTTCCAGGGCGGTCGCCCTCAGGGATCTTCCGAAAGAATCCGGGGGAGCGCCTGTTCCCTGCGGTCGCGCAGTTCCCCTTCGACTGCGTCTGTGTGGCAGACCCGCCCCGGTCTTGACGAAATCTTGATGCCGACCGGCCATACCTTGACACCGTCTTGATGCGCCGCTCCGGACACTGGAAGTAGCCCGTAAACGCAGCGGGTCCCGGTGCGAGAATGCAATGCCCACTTCGCGAACGACATGCAGACCCCTGAGGCCCCGGAGGGAGATCCCTGGCCCTCCGGGCGCCCGCGGGGCGGGAGGGGAGAATGCCCATGCCCTGGTTCATCCCGATCGGTTTTGGCCTCGGATATTTCGGCACTCACACCGCATGGCTCCTGCGGAAGGTGTGGGGGGGCGGGCGCCGGGCGGAAACGTTCGCGCTGGTTGCCCTGGCCTGGATGCCCCTGCTCTGCTGGGCCCTCGTCGCGATCACGGGGCTGACCGAATGATCCCGCCTTGCCGCCCCTTCCATTTCCCCACCTTCCGGGCGCACGCAGGCGCCGCTCCTTGTATCGAGGAAACCCCATGACAGGCATGCAGCTCCTCGCCGCCGTCCTCGCGCTGGCGCTTCTGGTCTACCTGGCCTTCGCCCTGCTCCAGCCGGAGAAGTTCCAATGACCGCCAACACCTTTCTGCAGTTCGCGGTCTTCCTGATCCTGCTCCTGGCCCTGTCCAAGCCTCTCGGCGAGTACATGGGCCGGGTCTTCGAGCGGGAGCCGACCCTCCTCGATCCTGTCCTGCGCCCGCTGGAAAGGGGCCTCTACCGCCTGGCGGGGATTGCCCCGGACGACCGCATGGACTGGAAGGCCTATGCCTTGTCCCTCCTCCTCTTCAATCTTCTGGGACTCGCCTGCCTCTTCCTGCTCCTGAAATTCCAGCACCTGCTGCCCCTCAATCCCCAGAAAGCCGCGGGCCTGCCCCCGCTCCTGGCCTGGAACACGGCCGTGAGCTTCGTGACCAACACGAACTGGCAGGCCTATGCCGGCGAGGCCACCCTCAGCCATTCGTCCCAGATGGTGGGCCTCACGGTGCAGAACTTCCTGTCGGCCGCCACGGGCATCACCGTGGTCGTGGCCCTCGCCCGGGGCATCCGCCGGCGCAAGGCCATCAGCCTGGGTTGCTTCTGGGCGGACCTCACGCGGATCACGCTCTACATCCTGCTGCCCATGGCCTTCATCTTCGCCGTATTCCTCCTTTCCCAGGGGGTTGTCCAGACCTTCGCCCCCAGCGTTCGCGCCACCTTCCTTACGCCCGTTACCGGAGCGGAAGGTCGGAGGGTGCTGGAGCAGGTGATCTCCCTGGGCCCCGTGGCCAGCCAGGAGGCCATCAAGCTGCTGGGCACCAACGGAGGCGGCTTCTTCAACGCCAATTCCGCCCACCCCTTCGAAAACCCCACGGCCCTCACCAACTTCCTGTCGATCCTCGCGATCCTGCTCATCCCCGCCTCCCTCTGCCACGCCTTCGGGCGCATGGTGCGGGACCGCCGCCAGGGCTGGGCCCTCCTCGCCGCCATGACGGTCCTCTTCGTCATCGTGCTGGGAACGCTCCATGGGGCCGAGCAGCGGGGCAATCCGGGCCTCCGCTCCCTGAGCGTGAACCAGGAAGTGGTCACCACTCCCGGCGTGGAACAATCCGGCGGGAACATGGAAGGGAAGGAGACGCGCTTCGGCATCACGGGCACCACGCTCTTCGTGAGCGCAACCACGGGGACGTCCACCGGCGCCGTGAACGGCATGCACGATTCCCTGACCCCCCTGGGGGGCATGGTCCCCACCCTGCTCATGGAACTGGGGGAGGTGGTCTTCGGGGGCGTGGGTTCGGGCCTCTACACCATGCTCGTCTTCGTGCTCATCGCCGTGTTCATGGCGGGCCTGATGGTGGGGCGCACGCCGGAATACCTGGGCAAGAAGGTGGAAGCCTTCGAGACCAAGATGGCCTCCCTGGTCATTCTCATCCCCGCCGCCACCGTGCTTCTGGGCACGGCCCTGGGCGTACTGCTGCCAAGCGCGATCGCCAGCATCAGCAACCCCGGCGCCCACGGCTTCACCCAGGTGCTCTATGCCTTCAGCAGCGCAGCCAACAACAATGGCAGCGCCTTCGCGGGACTCAATGCCAACACGACCTTCTATTGCCACGCCACGGCCATCGCCATGCTCCTGGGCCGATTCGGCCCCATGCTCCCCGTACTGGCCATCGCAGGCTCCCTGGCCGGGAAGAAGCGCACACCTCCCGGCGCCGGCACGCTGCCCACCCACGGACCGCTTTTCGTGGCACTGCTCGTGGCCGTGGTCCTCCTCGTCGGCGCCCTCACCTTCATCCCCGCCCTCGCCCTCGGCCCCATCGCCGAGCACCTCTCGTTGCTCTAGGACCGGATCATGCGAACCTCCAACACTTTAGGCGAGACCCAGCCCCGGCCCCTCTTCGAACCCGCCATCGTGAACCGGGCCATCGGGGACGCCTTCCGGAAGCTCAATCCCCTTCATCAGATGAAGAACCCCGTGATGTTCACGGTGTGGGTAGGGAGTGTTCTGACCTCCCTGCTATTCATGCAGTCCCTCCTCGGCAACGGCGAAGCCAGGCCGGGCTTCATCCTGGCCATATCTCTCTGGCTCTGGTTCACCCTCCTGTTCGCCAACTTCGCCGAAGCCATGGCGGAGGGCCGCGGCAAGGCCCAGGCCGACAGCCTGCGAAAGTCCAAGCAGGATGTGAGCGCCAAGTTGCTGCGGCAAGGCACCCGGGACACGCCCTGGGAAGCCATCGAGGGCGCCCGCCTGCGCGTGGGAGACGCGGTGCTGGTCGAAGCGGGAGACACCATCCCCGGGGATGGGGAAGTGATCGAGGGTGTGGCATCCGTGAACGAGAGCGCCATCACCGGCGAATCCGCCCCCGTGATCCGCGAATCCGGCGGCGACCGCAGCGCCGTGACAGGCGGCACCCAGGTGCTCTCGGACTGGCTGGTAGTCCGCATCGCGTCGAATCCCGGGAACAGTTTCCTGGATCGCATGATCGCCATGGTGGAAGGGGCCAAGCGCCGGAAGACGCCCAACGAGATCGCCCTGGATATCCTCCTGGCGGCCCTCACCATCATCTTCCTCCTGGCCACGGCCACCCTACTGCCCTACAGCGCCTTCGCCGTGAAGGCTTCGGGACAGGGCAGCCCCGTCACCCTCACGGTGCTGGTGGCGCTCCTCGTATGTCTGATCCCCACCACCATCGGAGGCCTGCTCAGCGCCATCGGCATCGCGGGCATGGATCGCATGGTGCAGGCCAATGTCATCGCCACCTCGGGCCGGGCGGTGGAGGCCGCCGGCGACGTGGATGTGCTGCTCCTGGACAAGACCGGCACCATCACCCTGGGAAACCGCCAGGCCGTGGCCTTCGTGCCCGCGCCAAGCGTTTCCATCGAACACCTGGCCGATGCCGCCCAGCTCTCGAGCCTGGCGGACGAAACGCCCGAGGGGCGCAGCATCGTGGTGCTGGCCAAGGAGCAGTACGGCCTGCGGGAGCGGGACATCCACGCCCTGGGCGCGAAGTTCATGCCCTTCACCGCCCAGACCCGGATGAGCGGCGTCGATCTCGGAGGCCGGGAGATCCGCAAGGGCGCGGTATCGGCCATCGAGGAATACGTCCAGGGCAAGGGGGGCGAATTCCCTTCGACGCTCCGCATCGAAGTGGACCGCATCGCCCGCCAGGGCGGCACGCCCCTGGTGGTGGCGGAATTCCGCACGGGCCTGATCGGCGAAGAAGGCTCTGCCGCCTTCGCCGATGGGGGAGCGCGGGGGGACGTAGAGGCCGGAAGGCCGGGCGGTCCCCCCGCGAGAGCATTGGGCGTGATCCATTTGAAGGACATCGTGAAGGGCGGCATCAAGGAGCGCTTCAAAGAACTGCGCCAGATGGGCATCAAGACCGTGATGATCACCGGCGACAACCCCCTCACCGCCGCCGCCATCGCCGCGGAGGCGGGCGTGGACGATTTCCTGGCCCAGGCCACGCCCGAGGCCAAGCTCCGGCTCATCCGCGACTATCAGGCGGGGGGGCGCCTCGTGGCCATGACCGGGGATGGTACCAACGATGCCCCGGCGCTGGCCCAGGCCGATGTAGCGGTGGCCATGAACAGTGGCACACAGGCAGCCAAGGAGGCCGGGAACATGGTGGATCTGGATTCAAACCCCACCAAGCTCATCGAGATCGTGCGCATCGGCAAGCAGATGCTAATGACCCGGGGCAGTCTCACCACCTTCAGCATCGCCAACGATGTGGCCAAGTACTTCGCCATCATCCCCGCGGCCTTTGCCGTCACCTACCCCCAGCTCGCCGTACTCAACGTGATGCATCTCCACAGCCCGGGTAGCGCCATTCTGTCGGCGGTGATCTTCAACGCCCTCATCATCGTCGTCTTGATCCCCCTGGCCCTGAGGGGCGTGAAATACCGCCCCCTGGGCGCCGCCGCCCTCCTGCAGCGCAACCTGCTGGTCTATGGCCTGGGCGGCATGCTCGTCCCCTTTCTAGGGATCAAGGCCATCGACCTGATCCTCGTCGGCCTTCACCTGGTATGAGGCTCACCATGTCCAGCTTCCGTCCCGCTCTGGTCACCTTCGCCCTCCTAGGGGCCCTCACGGGCCTGGTGTACCCCGCCCTGGTCACGGGCACCGGGCAGCTGTTTTTCAAACGCCAGGCCGCGGGCAGCCTCCTCGTCCAGGAGGGGCGCACGATCGGCAGCCGCCTGATCGGCCAGCACACGGAGGACCCCAAGTATTTCTGGGGGCGCCTCTCGGCCACGGGGGACTTCCCCACCAACGCCGCCAACTCCGGTGGCTCGAACCTGGCCCCCAGCAACCCGGCCCTGGCAAGAGCCGCCGAGGGGCGCATCCAGGCCTTGCGGAACGCGGATCCGGCCAATCTCGAGTCCGTGCCCGGGGATCTCGTGACGGCCTCCGCCAGCGGCCTGGATCCCCACATCAGCCCGGCGGCGGCGGCCTACCAGATCCACCGTGTGGCCCGGGTCCGTGGCCTGGACGAGGCCAGGGTCAGGGGCCTGGTGCGGGCCCACACGGAGGGCCGCTTCCTGGGCCTCCTGGGGGAGCCCCGGGTCCATGTCCTCGAGCTCAATCTGTCCCTGGACGGCAGGCCGTGAGCGAATAAACTCGTCACCGTGGAACCCAAACGCCCCGACCCCGACGCACTCCTCCGGAAAATCCAGGAAGAAGAGGCCCGACAGGCCAGGGCCAAGCTCAAGATATTCTTCGGCATGGCCCCGGGCGTGGGGAAGACCTACGCCATGCTCCAGGACGCTCAGGACCGCCTGGACGAGGGCGTGGACGTGGTCATCGGCGTGGTGGAGACCCATGGCCGCCCGGAGACCTCGGCCCTCCTGGCGGGCCTGAAGACACTGCCCAAGCGCACCCTGCCCTACCGCGGCCTGAGCCTGGAGGAATTCGATCTCCAGAGTGCCATCCTGCGCAAGCCTCGGCTCATCCTCATGGACGAACTGGCCCACACCAACGTGCAGGGCTCCATCCACAGCAAGCGCTGGCAGGATGTGTGGGATCTCCTGGACGCGGGGATCGATGTCTATACCACCGTCAACGTCCAGCACATCGAGAGCCTCAAGGACGTCATCGCCCAGATCACGGGCGTCATCGTGCGGGAGAGCATTCCCGATACGATCCTCGCCCGGGCCGACGAGATCGAACTGGTGGACCTGCCTCCAGAGGAGCTCATCGCGCGCCTCAGGGAAGGCAAGGTCTACGTCCCGGAACAGGCCCGGCACGCCATCGACCGGTTCTTCCGGAAGGGCAACCTCCTGGCCCTCCGGGAACTGGCCCTGCGCCGCACCGCGGACCATGTGGACGCCGATATGCGGCGCTACATGTCCGACCAGGGCATCGCCCAGACCTGGGCCGCGGATGATCGCCTCCTGGTCTGCATCAGCCCGGCCCCGGAATCCGCCCGGCTCATCCGCGCCACCCAGCGTCTGGCCGAGCGGATCAAGGCGCCCTGGATCGCGGCCTACGTGGAGATGGGCCGCCTGCACCATTCGGAGAAGGACCGGGACCAGATCGAGGAGCATCTGCGGCTGGTGGAGCGGCTGGGCGGCGAGACCGCCGTGCTCCAGGGGGATCTCTCCCTCGTCGATGACCTGGTGGCCCTGGCCATCACCCGCAATGTCACCCGGATCCTGGTGGGGAAGCCCGGCGGACCCGCCTGGCTGCGCCTCTTCCAGCCCTCCCTGGTGGACCGGCTGGTCCGCAGCTGCGGCAGCATCGACGTGATGGTCATCGCCCGGGACCGCAACCTGGAGACCCTTCCCGAAAGGGTCCCCGTCCCTCGCATCCGCCGCTTCCCGGCGGTGGGGCGATTTCTCTGGTCCGGGCTGGTGGTGGCCCTGGCCACCGGGGTCGGCCAGCTAATGCAGATGCGCCGATTCGAACTCGCCGATATCGTCATGGTCTATGTGCTGGGCGTCCTCATCGTGGCCACGCGCTTCGGGCGCTGGCCCTCCGTGGGCGCCTCCATCCTCAGCGTAGCCGCCCTGGATTTCTTCTTCGTGGCACCCAGGTATTCCTTCAGAGTCTCGGACGCCAAGCATGCGGGCACCTTCCTCGTGATGCTGGCGGTGGGCGTCGTCATCGGCAACCTCACCGAGCGCATCCGCGCCCAGGTGCGCCTCTCCCGGGTGCGGGAGCAGCGCACCCGAGCCATCTTCAAGCTGGCGGAGGAGCTCACCCGCAGCGGCGGGTCCGCGTCCATGGTCGAATCCGCCATCCACAGCGTGGCCGCCCAGTTCCAGAGTCGGGCCACGATCCTCCTCCCGGACGGGGAGGGGCGCCTGAACCCCCGAGAAGGGGAGAGTCCCGCGGAGGGCTTCAGCGCCGAAGAACTGGGCGTGGCCCAGTGGACCTTCGATCACATCGAGGCCGCCGGCCTCGGCACGGAGACCCTCCCCGGCGCCAAGGCACTGTACCTGCCCCTGAAGGGTTCCCGCGGCGCCATCGGCGTCATGGCCGTGCGGCCGGAAGGCATCCCCCACTGGATGGAGCCCGATCAGCGCCACCTGCTGGAGGCCTTCGCCAACCAGACCGCCCTGGCCCTGGAGCGGGCCCTGCTCTCGGAGAAGAGCGCCGAGACGCAGCGCCAGATGGACCGCGAGCAGCTCCGCAACGCCCTGCTGTCCTCGGTCTCCCACGATCTGCGCACGCCCCTGGGCGGCATCCTGGGCGCCGCCAGCACCCTTCTGGACAGCGAGCCACTGCTGGGACAGGGGGAGCGGAAGGAACTGGCCGAGACCATCCATGGCGCCGCCCTCCAGCTCCAGCGCCTGGTCACCAATCTCCTGGACGTCACCCGCCTGGAATCGGGGGTGGTGGAAGTGAAGAAGGAATGGGTGCCCATGGAGGAGCTGGTCGGCACGGCCCTGGAGCGCCTCTCCCGGACCCTGGGCGCCCGCGAGCTCCGGGTGGAACTGCCCCCCAAGCTGCCCCTCGTCCCCATGGACCCCGTCCTCATGGAGCAGGTGCTGGTGAACCTGCTGGAGAACGCCTGCAAGTTCTCCCCCGCCGATCAGCCCATCGAGATCCGGGCCTGGGCCACGGAACGCGCCGTCACCCTCGCCATCGCGGACCATGGCAGCGGCCTTCCCGAAGGGCTCGAGGAGAAGATCTTCGACAAGCTGGTCAAGGCCGCGAATCCCCATGGTTCCCCCGGGGCGGGCCTGGGGCTCACCATCTGCAAGGGCATCGTGGAGGCCCACGGCGGCTGGATCCAGGGCAGCAACCGCCCCCAGGGCGGCGCCCAGTTTCTGGTGAGCCTGCCCCTGGGAGGTCCTCCCCCCTCGTCCCCGGAAGAGGGCGGCAATGCTTGAGCCGGGGGCTCCCCGCATCCTCGTCATCGATGACGAGCCCCCCATAAGGCGCTACCTCAAGACCACACTGGAGGCCCAGGGCTATGCCCTGCTGGAGGCAGCCACGGCGGGCGAGGGCGAGGTCCTGGCCCTCGCCCACCGCCCCGACGTGATCCTGCTGGATCTGGGACTGCCGGACATGGATGGCATCGAACTGGCCCGGCGCCTCCGGGAAGGATGTCCCTCGCCCATCATCGTGATCTCGGCCAGGGGCCAGGAGCGGGACAAGATCCAGGCCCTGGACGCGGGGGCCGACGACTACCTGACCAAGCCCTTCGCCACCGGCGAACTGATGGCGCGGATCCGCGTGGCCCTGCGCCACGGCCCCCGGGACGGGAACGCGCCGGAGGAGCCCATCTTCGAGCTGGGGACCTGGCGGGTGGACCTGCTGCGCCGGGAGGTGAGCCGCTCGGGCAGCCTCGTCCACCTCACGCCCAACGAGTACCGCCTGCTCACCACACTCATCCGCCATGCGGGAAGGGTGCTCACCCATCGCCAACTGCTCCAGGAGGTCTGGGGGGGCGTGGCCGGGGCCCAGCCCCACTACCTCCGGGTCTACATGGCCCAGCTCCGCCAGAAGCTGGAACCCGAACCTGCGCGCCCCCGGCACCTCATCACCGAACCTGGCGTGGGGTACCGGCTGAGGACGGAATAGAGGCTCGTCCGGGAAAGCCTTCCTTCGCGCCCCCGGCTTTCAGATGGGCCTCGATCTGGGTCTTGAAACTGACCATGAGGGCGTTGGGGATGGGCACGCCCAGGTTGTACTGGGCGATGCGCCAGCGCCCCTGTTCCTTGAGCAGGACGCCACTGCCCCGGGTTGGGCCCAGATTGGGGGTCTCGAGGACCTCGTCGAACCACGCGGCCTTGCCTTCGTTTGAGAAGGCGATGCTGCGCGTTTTCGCGTGGAAGGTCCAGGCCCGGCCCCGCAGGAAGAAGGGATGGGCCCAGACCCGGAACTCTGCCTTGGGCCAGCGCTCCGTGGCGTCCGTGCCCAGGAAGACCGCGCCCTCCCGGAGATGGCCGAAGTACCGCGTCTCGTCGGCCTGGGCCGCAGCCAGGTGCCAGTCGTCCAGGACGGCGGCCACGGCGGATTCCTCCCGGTGCGCGGGCTGGGCCACAAGCGTGCAGGACGGAATCGCCACAGCCACAACAAGCATCGCGGGCAGGAACAAGGGCGCCTCCGGGAACACCGAACGCCCCCAGTATGACCTCCTCTGCCGCCCCTAAAGAAGCG
>JAYSNJ010000143.1:0-12304 GCA_043723905.1 Holophagaceae bacterium | reverse complement strand
GGCGATCCGGAAGCTGCCGACCGCCTTCCGGGCGGGGGGAAGTCGGCCCAAAGCCTTCAGGATTGGGGACATATCCATCCGGCAGTGACGTCGGATTTTATTGCAATCTGTCAAGGGGTGCGGAAGTCGTTTGCCTTCAATACCCACCGTTATGGGGGGGCTTGGCGGTCCGCGCTTTACATTCCGAAAGATACGGCTATACTTGGCTAAACCGGTCAAGCAGACCCTGATCTTTCTGGAGCCTCATGGAGTTCAATCCTCTGTCCACTCAGAACTGGACCCGTGCCTTCAACATCTGGATCGAAGACATCCAGATTCAGTTCCAGCCCGTGATGGAACTGGAACGGGCGCTCATTCAGGGGGGCTTGTTGAGGAGGGTTCGCAGTCTGACGCGTTTTTCGGCCGCCCTGGTGGCGCTCTTCTTCACCGTCCATTGCACGAAGGCCCGGGTGCTGAGTCGCCCTTCGGGCCCCGACCCTGTTCCTACAGGGGGCTTTGGTGCGGTCGGATTTTCCGAACTGGGCGAGGCCAGCTGGTACGGAGGCGAGGAGGATGGATTCGAGGGCAAGCCTACCGCCAATGGGGAAATTTTCGACCCGAACCGATTGACCTGTGCTCACCGCACGCTGCCGCTGGGCAGTTACGTCGAGGTGGAGAACCTCGATACCCGCAAGAAGGCCACCTTCCGGGTCAACGACCGGGGACCCTTCGTTCGGGGGCGGATTCTCGATGTCTCTCGCCAGGGGGCGAAGGATCTCGGGTTCCTCGGCCAGGGGGTGGCGCGGGTCAAACTCCGGGCGATCCATCTCGATGGCAGCCCCGCCGTTCTGGATTCGGCCGTCGATCCGGAAGATCCCTTCACCATCCAGGTTGCGGCCCTCACCGAACCCGGCAATATCGAACGCCTCAGCCGGGACCTGGAGGAAGCCTTCGGCTCCGTCACGCTCCAGGATGGGCGAACCCGGGGCGGGCGAGATGTGAAGCGGGTCCGCGTGGGCTCCTTCACGCGCTTCGAGGATGCCCAGAAGGCCGCCGATGAGATCGCCAAGCGCTTCGGAGACCGCGGTGTCGAACCCTTCATTACCCGGCGACGGTAGACCCTACCTTTTGATCCCGGCGGGGGGCCAAGGGCTCCGGATGGGGGGGGGCATCCCCAAGCAGTTCCGGGACTGGGGAGGCGTTCCGCTCCTCCGGGCCACGGTGCAGGCCTTTCTCGCCGAGGACATGCCCACCCTGGCGGGCATTGCGCTTTCCGTGCCGGCGGCGCGGGTGGTCGAAGTGGAGAGCTGGGATCTCGGTCTCCCGGTCTGGGTGACCCCGGGGGGAGCGACACGCCAGGCCTCGGTGGCTGCGGCGCTGGCCCTCCTGCCCGCCCATCCTGACGCTCCCGTCATGATCCATGATGCGGTGAGGCCTTTTCCCCCGGCTGGGGCCATCCGGGCGGCCCTGGCCGCGCTGGAGGATGCGGACGGCACCCTGTTGGCGGAGGTTTCCACGGACACCCTCAAGCGGGTGGACGCCGCGGGGCGAGTGGTGGCCACGGAGCCCCGAGAATGCATCTTTCGCGCTCAGACCCCTCAGGTCGCCCGCCTCTCCACCTGGCGCCGGGCCTTCGCCTGGGCGGCGGAAAATGGATTCGCCGGGACGGATGATGCCGCGCTTCTGGAGGCCATGGGGCTGCAGGTGAGGGTCATCGCATCCCCCGCCTCCAACCTGAAGCTGACCACTCCGGAAGACTGGGCCAGATTCTTCCCCCAGTGACTACACCCGTGGTGGGGTTGCCTACAGCCTGAATCCCGGTTGTTTACGTAAGTGAAGTAAACAATATGGAAGACGATTGGCATGAGTCTTGTTGTGGCTGGACTGAGGCCTGTATGTCCCGAAGCCGCCACCCCCAGACGCTGCGTCAGCCGGTTACCGTGACCGGGCATGGGCTCCATTCCAATCTGCCCTGCCGGGTCATCATCCGTCCCGTCGAACAGGCCTCCGGTCTGCGCTTCCTGCACGAGCCCTCGGGCATCGAGATCCCCGCCAAGGCGGACCTGGTGGGGGACCTCAGCCTCGCGACGACGCTGGTGAAGGATGGTCTTCGCTTCGGCACGGTCGAGCATCTGCTGGCGGCCCTCTCCGGGCTGGAAATCGAGCATGCCCTCATCGAAGTGGATAGCGAGGAACTCCCCATTCTGGACGGAAGCGCTGCGCCCTGGGTCGAGGCCATTGCGGCCGCAGGGGCCAGGGATCTCCCGGGCTCCCGGCGCTTCATCAAGGTGCTGCGGCCCGTCGAGGTGACGGTGGGCGGCAAATGGATGCGGGTGTCCCCTCATGCGGGGTTGCGTCTCCGCTACACCATCGACTTCAGCCATCCCGCCATCGGGCGGCAGAGCCGAGAACTCAGTCTGGATCCCGAAAAATTCCGCCGCGAACTCTCCCACGCCCGCACCTTCTGCATGGAAGAGGACATCGCGTTCATGCGTTCCCGTGGCCTGGCGCTGGGCGGCAGCCTGGAAAACGCCGTCGTCTTCTCCGCCCAGGGCCCCCTCAACGAGGCCCTGCGCTACGAGGATGAGGCCGTGCGACACAAGATGCTCGACCTAGTGGGCGACCTGGCCCTGCTGGGGGCGCCTCTCCTGGGGCTCGTGGAGGCACACGCCGCAGGCCATGCCCTGCATGTGGCTCTGGTGAAGGCCCTGCTCGCCGACACCAATGCCTGGACCTGGAGCGAGGGGGTTGAGGCCACTCCGGCCCGGCCGGTCTTTGGTCATCGGATCCACTCGGCTCATCCGATCCCTGCCTGATCCAACACGCGAAAGGCCCTTCCGAGGAAGGGCCTTTCGCGTGTTGGAGGAATGCGGAAGATCCGAAGTCTGCCAGGGGACTTAGAAGATGGGATCCCCGGGCTTGCGACGCCAGGCCTCGGCCTTGCTCTTGCCCTTGCCATCCGCCTTGGCCTTGGCCTCCTTGGCATCCTTGGCGCCCGCAAGGGTCTCGAGGAGTCCGAACCCCACCCGGGATGCGACAGCCTTGGTCATGGCCGGTTTGACGGCCAGTTCCGGGGTGGGCATGTCCGTTCGCACCGGGTCGACCTTCTCGGTCTGCTCGCTGAGGCGCTTTTGGTACCACGCCTTTCGCTTCGGGTCGATGCGCCGAGCGCCAGCCAGGCCGCCGGCCTTGCGCGTAGCCACGACCTTGGGCTTGCTCTCTTTGCGGTCCTCGCGGACTGCGGATTCAGGGTTGGAGGCTTCCTCCAGGATTTTTGCCAGGTCCGCCAGGCTTCCGAGGCCGCGTTTACTCATGGGTGGTCACTTCTCCTTGTGGGGCACCTGCGCGCCCAACCTTCAAGCCTACCGTCTGAAGCCGCTTCGTCCAAGCCCAGAACGAGCATCTGTCGACGGGAATTCGTGAATCGATAAAACACTCTGCGTTTTTTCCTATTGGAGGATAGGCTTGCAGGCAAATCCACCCACTTTTCACGAGCCGGAGCCCAATTGTTCCCCTGTCTCCGTAATCTGATCCAGCCCCTGATGCTGTCGATCTCGCTGTCGCTGAATGCGGGCGCCATTTCCGCAGGGGGGGAAGGCGTGCCTCCCGGGAGGCTTTCCTTCAAGGTCTACGGGGCTGACCAGGGGCTCGGGAATCTTGCTCCCTGGGCGCTGGCGCAGGATGGCCAGGGATTCATGTGGGTGGGGACCGAAGATGGGCTCTATCGTTTTGATGGGCGGAGGTTCCAGGCCTTCGGTCTCAAGGAGGGACTGCCTTCGACCTTCATCGACAACCTCCATGTGGATACCGAAGGTACGCTGTGGGTCGGAACCTACAAGGGGCTGAGCTGTTTCCGGGAAGGCCGGTTCCAGGGGGCCGGAGGCCCCCAGTCGCAGGTGACCGGGATCAGCAGCGGGCCGGACGGCCAGATCTGGGTGGGAATGAACGACGGCCTGTTCCACTGCCTTCCGAACGGGAGCTTCCAGCCCGTCCCAGGATGGCCGGGGGGGGCCGTCACCGCCCTCTGGAGCCATCCTGGAAGCGAGACCGTCTGGGCGGCCTCCTGGCTCAATTCCAAGGCCTCCCTTCTGCGATGGGATCCGAGCGGATGGCGGACCCTCGAGGGGGGGAAGGGCTTTCATCGGGAAAGGATCGATGCCCTGGCGGTGGATGGACGCTCGAACGTCTGGGCCCGCTCCCTCAAGGAGCTCTGGTGCCTGAATCCTGGCCGCGGGGTGTTTGAACGATCCCCTATGGCGCTCCCCGCGGCCAGCCAGAAGGGGCATCTCTACGTCGACCCCCGGGGGCGGCTCTGGGTGACCACGGGCCAGGGGCTCTTCCTCAATACCGGTGGGCAATGGACGCGGCTGGGCAGGGCCGAGGGGCTCCCCAGGAACACGCTCCATGCCGTGATGGAGGACCGCGAAGGTTCGCTCTGGGCCGCGGGTGAAGGGGTCTTTCGGTTGCAGGGAGGGGGGGTCCTGAAGGCCTATACGGCGGCTGACGGGCTTCCCAACGAGGTCGTGTGGTGCATCTTCCGGGACAAGGCCGGGGCGCTTTTCGCAGGCACCGACAGCGGTCTCGCCAAGGCGGATGCGCGGGGCTGGAAACGGATTCCCGGCACGGGCAACTTCCAGGTCCGGAGCATCGTCCAGGGGGCGGATGGCGCCCTCTACCTCGGGGGTGGACCGGAGGTCCTGCGGGTGGACGGCCGGGCCGGTGTCCAGCACTTCGGCAGTGAGCAGGGTGTGGTGACTTCCGGGCGCATCTTCCGGCTGCTCTTCGACCACAGGGGTGACCTCTGGGTCGCGACGGACGGGGGCGGACTGTTGAAGGGGACGGGCCGGGGTGACCGGTGGCATTTCGAGCGCCAGTCTGTGGTGAGTGGGAGTCCCTCGGAACGCTTCAACGACATTTTTGAGGATGCGGCCGGGCGACTGTGGGCTACGGGGGAGAGGGGCCTCGCCCTGTGGGACGGATCGGCTTGGCAACGTTTCACTTCAAAGGATGGCCTGCGGAACGATCACGTCTCCTATGTCCGCGGGACGAGGGGCGGGGATCTCCTCATTTCCTACTTCGACGCCTTCGGCCTTTGCCGGGCGACGTTCTCCCAAGGGCGCTTTCAGGTCCAGGAGCATCTCGACCAGACCTTCCCTCGGGAAAAACTGATCTACTCCTTCGATGAAGATTCCAGGGGGAACCTCTGGGTGGGAACGGGGCAGGGCCTCGACATGGTGACCCGGAACGGGCGGGTCGAACACTTCGGCCTGGGGGAAGGGCTGGTCAGCGAGGACACCAATGCGATGGCCCTCCTGCCAGAGGCCAACGGCGATGTCTGGATCGGCACCAGCAGCGGCCTGGCCCGCTTCGAGGCCGCCGCCTTCCAGGGCGCACCCAGTCCACCCGCCACCATCCTCCTCGAATGCCACCTCGGCAAGGATCGCCTTCCAGTCTTCTCTCCTCAGCGGGTCCGGGTGGCCCACGGGTCGAACACGTTCATGGTGAAGTTCGCGGGCCTGAGCTTCATCCGCGAAGGCACGGTCCAGTACCAGGTCCGGTTGGTGGGATTGGAAGCCGACTGGCATTTCTCGGAGACCCGGGAAGAGCGCTACCCGGCCCTTCCCCATGGCAAGTACCGCTTCGACGCCCGCGCCAGAGTTGGACAAGGCGAATGGGGTCCCATCTCCTCTTTCGAGTTCGAAGTCCTGCCCGCGTGGTGGGAGACCTGGTGGTTCCGGGGCGTGATGCTGGTGGGCGGGGCGGGGATCCTGGCGCTCGTCATCCGGTGGTGGGTGGACGCCCTTCATCGCCGCAACCGTATCCTCGAGGAGATGGTGGCTGCGCGCACACGCGAAGTGGAAGCCAAGGCCAGGGAACTCGAACAGGTGAACGAGGCCTTGAGGAACCAGAGCCTCACGGACCCCCTGACGGGGCTCCGCAATCGTCGGTACCTCGGCGTCTGCATGCCGGAAGACGTGGCCCAGGTGCAACGGGTGCACCGGGATGTGATCGCCAGCCGCAACGAGCGGATCCGGCTCAACATCGACCTGGTCTTCCTGATGGTGGACATCGATCATTTCAAGTTTGTGAACGACCATTACGGGCATACCGCGGGCGATCAGGTCCTCCAGCAGGTGGCCGAGATCCTTCGGCAGGCCACCCGGGATTCGGATACGGTGGTGCGGTGGGGGGGCGAGGAATTCCTGGTGGTGGCCCGCAACGCCGCGCGACGGGAATCGGGGATCCTCGCCGAGCGGATCCGCATGCAGATGTCGGAACATGTCTTCCGGCTGGAGGACGGGACCACCCTTCACCGCACCTGTTCCGTGGGGTTCACCTTCTTTCCCTTCATGCCTGAGAACCCCAGTTTCCTGCCCTGGGAACAGGTGCTGGATATCGCAGACCACTGTCTCTTCGCCGCGAAGCGGGGAGGGCGGGACGCCTGGGTGGGGTTGTTCCCCAGCGAGGGCTCCGATGCCGCCCGTCTCAGGGCAAGCCTGCCGGCGGATATCTCCGCTCTCCTGGAGTCCGGGGATCTCACGGCGGCGACCTCCCTTCCGGATGCGAGCGCCCTGGACTGGCATCTGAAGACATAAACTTCTTCTTGCTGCTGCCTCGAAGCTGGCTCTTCCAGAGCCTCCACCGGGTAGGATAGGGGTCTTCCGGTGATCATCCCTTGATGAATCGTTGCCTCCAGCTGGTCCTCTGGTCCCTCGTGGTCGCCCTGACCACCGTCGGGGTTTGGGCGGCCCCGGCCTCCGGCCGACAGGTGCTCCGGAGCTACGGGCTCGAACAGGGACTGGGAAACCTCAGCATTCATTGCCTGGCGCAGGATTCCACGGGATTCGCCTGGGTGGGGACGGAGGATGGGCTCTACCGTTTCTCAGGCAGGGAGTTTCAGGGCTTCGGGCTGGCGGAAGGCCTCCCTTCGGCGACGATCCAGCACCTGTTGGCGGTGCCCGAGGGAAGACTCTGGGTGGGCACAGCCAAGGGACTCGCCCGCTGGAATGGGCTGGGATTCTCGGTGATCCCCCCGGACCAGGGACTCGCCCCGGGGGCGGTGCGGGCCCTGGCGATGGGTCCGGGCGGCAAAGTGCTCGTCGGAACGGACGCGGGGCTCTTCGAACTCGTGACCCAGGACCGGTTCCGGCGGGTGGATGACTGGCCTGGAGGCGGCGTCACGGCGATCTGGGGGCGGGCGGACACCCACGAGGTCTGGGTGGCCTCCTGGGACCAGTCCGCTTCGAGGGTGCTCCGGTGGGCAGCGGGAACCTGGGGAACCAGCGAAGCCGGTGCCTCCATGTCCGGGGATCGCATCGATGCGTTGGCCGTCGACGGCCGCAGGCATCTCTGGGCCCGGAGCCGGAAGGCGCTCTGGGTGGCGGACAGCGTGGGAGGGTGTTTCCGCGAAGTCAGGGACCTGCTGCCTCCGGGAGGCCAGCCGGGCATTCTGGTGGCGGATCCGAAAGGCCGGGTGTGGGTCCCGACGGAACGGGGACTCATGGTGCTCGAGGACGGAATGCCCAGGCATCTGGGGCGCATGGATGGCTTGCCGTCCACCCTCATCTCCACGGTGATGCTGGATTCGGAAGGCTCCCTCTGGCTGGGGGGCCTGGGGGTCCAGCGCCTTCCGGGGGGGGGCATGTGGGAGGTCCACGGTGTCGAACAGGGGTTGCCCAGCGATGTCATCTGGTGTGTCTTCAGGGACAGGGAAGGTCAGCTCTTCGCGGGGACGGACCGGGGCCTTGCCCGAGCCTCGGGGGAGGGGTGGAAGGTGGTGCCTGGGACGAATGTCTTTCAGATCCGTACGGTCGCCCAGGGCAAGGATGGCAGCCTCTTCCTCGGGGGCTCGCCCCTCGTGCTTCGCTGGGATCCCCGGCGGGGAAACTTCGAGCGCTACGGTCCTGAATCGGGGGTGGAATCCAACGGGGGAATCCTCCGTCTCGCCTTCGGGGCCGAGGGCCATCTCTGGGTTGCCACCGATGGGGGGGGCCTTCTGAGGGGCGAGCCCTCCCAGGGGCGGTGGCGCTTCCGCCGGGAAGAGGTGCCGGGGGGACATCCCAGGGAGCGCTTCGATGATGTCTGGGCGGATGAGGCCGGCAGGATCTGGGCCTGCGGCGAGGCAGGGCTGGCGGTGCTGGAAGCCGGTGGCTGGAAGCGCTTCACGACGCGGGATGGCCTTCGCGTGGACCATGTCTCCTATGTGAGAGGCCTGAAGGACGGCACCCTCGTGCTGGCCTATTTCGAGCCCGTGGGGGTCTGCCGGGCCCGGTACCGGGATGGCCGCTTCCAAGTGTTGGGGCATCTGGATGCCTGGATTCCGCCGGAACGCACGGTGTACATGATCGGCGAGGATGCCCACCGGAATCTCTGGCTCGGGACCGGGCGGGGCGTGGATGTGCTCCTCGCCTCGGGGGCCGTGGACCACTTCAGCCACCTGGACGGCCTGGCGGGCGACGATGTGAACTCCATGGCCTTCCTCCCGGAGCCCAACGGGGATGTCTGGATCGGAACGAGTTCAGGCCTGGGCCACTTCAATGCCCAGGCCTATCGGGGCGTGCCTCCGTCTCCTCGCACGGAAATTCTCCTCTGCAGCTTGGGGGGCCGATCCATTCCAGCTACCGCCCCGCACATTCCCGTCGCCGCCCACAGGGACAATTCCTTCGAGGTCCGCTTCGCGGCCCCCTGTTTCGCCCGGGAGGGAGGTCTCCGGTACCAGGCCCGCCTCCTGGGCCTCGAATCGGACTGGCATCTGACGGACGGGACTCCCGAGCGGTTCCCGAAGCTGGGGCCTGGCCACTACCGCTTCGAGGTGCGGGCTCGCCTGGGACAGGGCGACTGGGGACCCTCCTCCGCGTTCCGTTTCGAGGTGCTGCCGGCCTGGTGGGAGACCTGGTGGGCGCGGGGCCTCATGGGGGTCATGGGGATCGCGTTGATGGGGCTGTTCGTTCGGCTGCGGATCCGCACCCTTCGGCGGCGCACCCGGCTGCTCGAGGGGATGGTGACCACCCGGACCCGGGAACTGGAATCCGCGAATGCGGCCCTGCGGGACCAGAGCCTCTCGGATCCGCTCACGGGATTGCGGAACCGGCGCTACCTCTCCGTCGCCATGCCCGATGCCATTGCCCAGATCCGCCGGGAGCAGCGGGGCTCCACCCTGGGGCGCCATGAGCGCATGTCCCAGGACGTCGACATCGTCTTCATCATGGTGGATATCGATCACTTCAAGGCGGTGAACGATCAGTACGGACACACAGCCGGGGATCGGGTCATCCAGGAGATGGCCGAGATCCTCCGAGGCGCCATCCGCGACTCGGACTCCGTGATCCGGTGGGGCGGAGAGGAATTCCTGATCGTGGCGCGGAACGTGAGTCGCCGGGAAGCCACGATCCTCGTGGAGCGGGTCCGCTCGGCCATCGCGCTGAATCCCTTCCAGGTGGGGCAGGGGGAGACGTTCCGCCGCACCTGCTCCCAGGGTTTCGCCTTTCTTCCCTTCGTGCCCGAGGATGCGGATCTCTTCGAGTGGGAACGGGTCGTGGATCTGGCGGATCACTGCCTGCTGGCCGCGAAACGGTCCGGCCGGGATGCCTGGGTGGGGATCTACCCCACACTGGAGGGAGTCGCCGCGAGTCTCAAGGATCGCCTCCCCGCGGAGATCAGCGAGCTCATCGGCGAGGGGCACCTGGAAGTGAAGGCCTCGGTGGCCAGGGAACTCCTGAGCTGGGAGACCTAAATTATTCGCGCTCTTTCGACCATGTGGAGCGCAAAACACGCTCCAGTGGAGCACGTTTTGCGGGGCCCCACAGGGAGCGAATCACACTGCCGGGGGAAAGTCAGACCCCCTGCCTTCCGGCGCTGGGAGGCGGCTCCATTGGGGCACTCCCGGACGCAACGCGGCATCCTTCGTCGGCGGCTGCCGGGAGCTGCACCTTTCATTACCGCATCGCTTCCATGGGGGAGAGTCGCATCGCCCGGAACGCGGGGTAGAGGCCGAAGAGGATGGCCAGGCCCAGGGCCACGATCCAGGCCATGACCAGGCCGTAGGTGTTGACCACCAGGCCCCAGGGGAAGCTCGACGAGAGCACGCGGCAGAGGAAGGAACCGGCCACGGTGCCTGCCAGGGCCCCCAGGGCGGCCAGGACGACGGCTTCCAGGAGGAACTGGACGAAGATCTGCTGGTCCGTGGCGCCCATGGCCTTGCGCAGGCCGATCTCATAGCGCCGGTCGGAAAACGAGATGAGCATCACGCTGAGTACGCCCACACCGCCCACCAGCAGCACGGTGGCGGCGAGGCTTTGTAGGACCACCTTCCAGCCCCAGATCTGGTCCTGGAACTGCTGGTAGGCCCTCACCAGTTCGGCGGCGAGATCCGTGGTCTCCACATCGTCGATGCCGTGATGCGCTTGCCGGGCCCGGGAGAGCATGGCCGACGTCACCTCGTTGAGGTCTTCCTTGTGGGCCATCTTCACGTAGAGGCGATCCAGGGCGTGCTTGGGATCCATGCGGTCCATGTAGGCCTCGATGGGCATGAGCAGTCCGTTGGCGTCCAGCCAGGTGTCATCGCTCATGATCTGGAGGGGCGCCAGCACCCCGATGACCTGGAAGCTCTGGCCGTCCACGGCGACGGTGCGGCCCACGGGATCCGTGCCGCTGAAGAGCTTCGAGGCCAGACTGCCCCCCAGCACCACCACCGCGCTGCGGCGGCGGGCGTCGTCCTCGGTGAGGGCGCGGCCGCTGGAAATGGGACGGTTCTGCCAGGGGAAGTACTCGGGCGTGACACCGGTGGCGAAGGTGCGCTCCAGGCCCGTGCCGATGCGGATGCTGGCGCTCTTGGTGGCGCGGGGGAGGAAGGCCTTCACGCCAGCGTGGGGCGCCATCAGCCGGGTGAGGTCTTCGTAGCGCAGGCCGGGGCTCAGGGCGAAGCGCTTCTGTTCCTCCGTGGTCTCTGGGGCCTTCTGGCTCAGCTGGATCGTGCCATCGAAGGAGAGGCCCTTGAAGCCCATGGACACCTTGTCCACCACACCGTCCATCACACTGGTCATCACGACGAGAGCGAAGACGCCCAGGGTGAGCAGGGTCAGCGTGAGCAGGGAGCGCAGTCTGTGGGACCAGAGTTCGCTCAGCCCGCTGAGGACGACTTCCCAGAGGAGACCAGCCCAGGCGAAGCGCGACGGTGTCTGAATGGCCGGGAGGGCCAGGGCAACGACTTCTTCACTCATAGTGCAAAGCCTCCATCGGAGACAGCTTCGAGGCCTTCCACGCGGGGTAGAGCGCGAAGAGGAAGCCGAAGACGGTGGCCAGGACGTAGGCCCAGAGGAAGCTCAGGGGGCTCATCTTGAGGGGCACGCCCAGGACGTGCGTGATGGCCCAGGAGAAGGCCACGCCGAGGCCCAGGCCCACGAAGCCGCCCAGGGCCGTGAGGAGGAGGGCCTCGGTCATGAAGCCCTTGAAGATCTCTTTGCCGGGGGCGCCGATGGCCATCTTGATGCCCACTTCCCGGACGCGCTCCTTGAGGCCCGCCAGCTGGATGTTCACGTTGACCAGACCGCCCCCGAGCAGGGCGAGCACGCCGCTGAGCATGAAGATCATGTTGTAGGCGTCGCCGTTGTTGTCCCGCTTGCGGATGCGCGCCTGCACGTCGTCGAGGCGGAAATCCTCCTCCAGGCGGTGATTGGGCTTGAGGATGCCCCGCAGGGCCTGGGTGAAGGCCGGCATGACCTCGATCTTGGGCAGGCGGTAGGTGATGCGGTCCAGCCTTCCGTGGACATCGCCCTGGAGGCGGCGCTGGACGAGACTGGCGGGCACGGCGATGAGGCGGTTCTGGCGCCGGAACATGTTGTGGCGGCCTTCCACCTTGCTGAACTGGAAGAAGCGCTCCCGCAGCACGCCCACCACCTGGACCGGCGTGTCGCCCACGCGGATGGTGGCGCCCACGGCATGACCGGAAGGGAAGAAGGTCTGAGCTGCTTCGCTGCCCAGCAGGACGACCGGCGCGGCGGCAGTCTGGTCCTGGGTGGAGAGGGCCCGGCCCTGGGCCACCTCGTAGCCTTCCATGGCCAGGAAATCGCCGCCGATGCCGCTCACGGAGCGTTCCTGATCCCCTTCGGCGGAGCGCACCCGCGCACGGAGGCCTTTCACCATGGAGATGCCCTGCACGTCCTCGGGTTTCACCTGCTCCGTGTCATCGCGATCCTCCTGGCGGAGTCCCAGATTCGCGGCGCGTAGGGCGCTGGGCTTCCCTTCGGAGGCTACTGGGTTGTTCTGCACCGTGAGCTTGTCCAGGCCGCCCAGCTTCACATAGAGCTGCTCACTGCGCTGGCGGAAG
>JAYSNJ010000142.1:0-21723 GCA_043723905.1 Holophagaceae bacterium | reverse complement strand
TGCACCTCCCGGAGGGTCCTGAGTTCGCCTAATGCGGTAAACTTCGGATCGCCTCACCCGCAGGACCCGCATGCGATGCCACATCATATCGCCTTTTTTTCGCCTGTCAAGACAGGTGCAGAGTACGCCTAATGCCCTAAGACCGGTCGCGCCTAGGCGCCTCCAAATCCCCCTCCGAACCCCCTCCCAACCCGGTTAGGCGTACTTGAGCCCCTCCGTCCCCCGTCGTCCAATACAAAGTTAGGCAGCTTCTCATGGCTCAACCACCTCATCTAATTCCCGTAATGAACAACACCAAATGGGAAGAGTTGCGAATGGCTATGTATGAATTGGGCAAGCAAGACCCCGAATTGAATACAAAATGGCGGACCAAATGCTTGAATAATGGCTTTGTATCAGATTGGGACGGGGATTGGTTTTACCATTTCCGCGAAGGTGGTTATGAACTCACTGAATGGGTTGAAATTCGTGTTGAATCTGATCGACAGTCGGATGAAGTCAGCGCAATTCTTGGCCAGGTCCATGTCCCAATTGAGAAAACAAATCTCGGTGTCCGAGTTTTTGGCTACATCTCGCCAGGTCAGGGCATTGAATATGCAGTTCAATAGCAGCCTCTTAAGAAACTCATCGGCAAGACACTGAAAACAGGCATCTTTTTATAGCGCCTCTTCGATGGGAATCATCTTCATTCCAAGCTGGGCGGCGCGCTGGGCCAGGTTGTTGACCACGCGTTGGCGATAGCGCGTCTCGTAATATTCTTGGCCTTGGTCGGTGTATTCCTGCCCCTTGGTGAGCAGTGTATAGATGAGCCGTGCAAGTTTGTGGGCGGCGGCGGTGACCGCCTTGGCCTTTTCCATGCGGGAGCACATGCGCCTGTAATAGGCCCCTAAGGCCGACTTGCTGGTGCGAAGCGCCACGGCAGCGAGTCGCAGGGCCTGAGCGGCCCGAGTGGCGCACCGCTTGGTGCGGCCACTCATCACCTTCCCGCCCGTGATCCGGGTCCCTGGACACAAGCCCAACCAGCTCGTGAAGTTCTTCTCCGTCGGGAATCGCGACATGTCCGTGCCGATCTCGCTCATCACCGCCAGCGCGGTGGTCACATCGATGCCATCGATCCGGGTCAGGTCCACGCCGCACATCCGGAACAACAGGCTGCGCAGATCGAATCTCGGCGCGTTCCTGGCCCGGCCACGCTTCTTCCCGGGGGCGGGATCGGCCTCATGGGCCTCAAGGTCCTGCAACTGCCGCTCGATCTCCAGATCCGCTTCCGCCAGCTGGGACCCCACAAAATCGAACCCGGCCACGGCCTGCTTCAAGGCGAACAGGTGCTCGGCCCGCCAATTGCCCCGAAGGCTCTTGGCGATCTCGTCATCGCTGGCGCGAATCCGGCTGTTCTTCATCGCGGCGAGCACGTGACCGTCCCGCTCTCCCGCGAGGATGGCCCGCAAGATCTTCTGGCCGGTCTCGCCCGCGACGTCCGAAATGACGTTGGCCAACTGGATGTTCATCTGCGTGAGCGCCTTCTGCATGTGCTGGACGTGCGTCGCCTGGCTCTTCAGCAGCATGGTCCGCTGCCGCATGAAGGACCGCAGCACACAGACCTGCTCCGCCGGACGGAACGCCCCGCTGAGCAGGCCGAAGGTCATCAGTTGCTGAATCCACTGGCAGTCCAGCACATCCGATTTGCGCCCCGAGACGTTCTTCACGTGCCGGGCGTTGATCAGCAGTACCTGGAACCCCCGGGACTCCAGTAGCTCGAACAGGGGGATCCAATACACCCCCGTCGATTCCATGGCGACCACCTCCACCCCGCAGGCACTGAGCCAGTCGGCGATCGCGAAGAGGTCCTCCGTGAAACTGGGGAACTCCCGCACCGGTTCGTCATCCCGATCCGGTGGCACCGCGACAAAATGCGCCGCACTGCCGATGTCGATGCCCGCGGCGTTCGGGTGCGTGATCACCAGGTTCACCCGGGCGCCCTTTACCTTGGGGATTTTGCCTGCCTTGCGTTGGGCCATGGCACCTCCACCGCCAATCGTTGAAAAAGGGGTGCCGCATTGGGTACGTCGTCTTGCTCACTCTCTTAAACGGGATATCGCCACCGGGGGCACATGGCCTACGATAGGACTCACCAATGTCGTTGACGCCACCCATGACCACGCTAACCCTCGGGCAAAATGCACCAATGCCGAATCGGTCTTCAGCGGCACCTGCCATCTACCTTGCCACCACGGAGTAGTCCGGCTCCAACGTGTTTCTTCGGCGCGATTTTCGGCAGCGGGCCGATTACACCGCTAACCAATCGTTCAACCGGACGCTGCCTTCGCAGGCGGGTTTCCTCGCTCAGCGTTCCGCTTCGCTCTCCGTCTTACCGCGCCGCCGTGGCAGCGCCGGTTAATAGTGAGGATTTCGGGCGGCCAGAATAGGGCGCGGCTTTCCCGCCCTACGGAGCAGGCCGCGTGAGTCCGGAGCAGGAGCGGAGGCGACCTTGCCTGGGGCAAGGCCCGAAGGGCCTGTCTTTTCTTCTGGTGGCGGACGCTAGAGCGGCAGCTGGTCGCGGCTCATGATGCTGGGGCCAGCGCCGGAGGCCTTTTCATAGGTGCCGTCCCCGCGGTTCACGTACTTCGCCAAGCCCTTGGAGGCGAGCTGCCCATCGCTGGGGTTGTCCCTGTGAAAGAACCCATCCACGCGCTTGAGCTCCGCCGGGGCGGAGACCAGGCGGCGCACTTCGGCCCCGCAGGACTGGCAGGCGGTGGGGTCGCCTTGGCCTGCATAGAGGAGGACCTCGCGGACGGTGCCGCAATGGGTGCATTGGAAGTCGAAGAGGGGCATGGGGGCTCCACAGCCACGATAGCAGCGCCCGGCGGGGAGTGGCCAAGAGGGATGGCTCCTGCGAGGCAGGCGGCGTACTCCTGCCAAACACCGAGGAGAGCCAAGAAAAAAGGCGTGAGGATGTGGACGGGGCCCGCTTTCGTCCTTAAATTGCGTGGACACATGATCCTTCCTTCCACATTCCCCCTGGAGAGGTCCATGAGAAGACTCAACGCCATGATGCTCCTGGGTTGCGCAGCCTCCCTCGTCCTGGTGGCCCAGGTGGCCCAGATGGGCGAAGAAGCCAAATCCCAAAAGGCCAAAGATGTCATAGCGCAGCAACAGAAGATCATCGAAATACAAAAACAGGAGATTACCAAACTGAAGGCAAGAGTCGCTGAGCTTGAGGTCGAGCTCAACGCCTGCAGGAAGGGGAGAAGATGATGAGGCTGGATGCCCCGTCCTCGCTGGACAGCGAATACGCCAAGCTGGACGGAATGCTCAGCCAGCTCAACAAGGAACAGTCCTACGGCTGGTGGACCTCGGCGAACGCCATGACCATCAGCTCTGTGGTCTTGGGTTTCGGGTTGCTGGTCCTGTTTCTTGCGACCTATCTCTTGAAGAGCGGCCGCAGTCCGGAATCCATCTTGAGAATTTTCGGAACGATTCTGATCATCGTCGCTTCGATTTTCCTGGTCGTGGCCGGCTACAGCAATAATCAGATCGCCCCTGTCATGGGACTGCTGGGCACGATCGCGGGATATCTCCTTGGCAAGGAAGAGAAAACGGCAAAAGCTCCCCCCAATTAGCCTTCCTTGTCTAGCTGGATTTTCCCCTGCCGAATGCCAGCGCCCATGCACATCCTCCTGGAGGTGCCCCGTGACGGTCCATGAACTCAGGCACATCCTTCTCTGGTGTGTCGGCCTCGACTACCTGGTTCTGATCATCTGGTTCGGCGTCTTTGTCGGGGCCCACGACTGGCTCTACCGGTTGCATGGGCGCTGGTTCAAGCTCCCGGTGGCGTCCTTCGACGCCATTCACTACGCGGGCATGGCCGTCTACAAGATCGGCATTCTCCTCTTCGTCCTGGTGCCCTGGCTGGCCCTCTGCCGGCTCCCGTAGCGGCTCTTCCAACCTTGGCTCGACAGGGCCACACCGGGACTCCGCTCTGAACACGCCGCATCTTTCCCGTCGACGGATGGCTGATCCTGGGGGACCCTCGAAGCCATGGATCGCTCTTCGCGCAACCGGCTCACCGAGAACTTCCTCCATCAGTTCACCGGCGAGACTCTCTTCGACGCCATCGGCAGGACGGTCTGCGGGGCCTCCTGCCTGCCCCGCAAGGAACTCTACGAGGCCTGGGAAGTGGCCCGCCGGGTGCGCCGCCGCTTCCGGGGCGGGCGGGTGGTGGACCTGGCCTGCGGCCACGGCCTGCTGGCGCAGATCCTCCTGCTGCTGGACGACAGCTCCCCCGAGGCCCTGGCCGTGGATCTGAGAATACCCAGGAGCGCCGCGCTGCTGGAGGCGGCCCTGGGCGAGGAATGGCCGCGTCTGCGGGGCCGGGTCTCCCTGGTCGAGGCGGATCTGCGAGAGGTGCCGCTCCAACGCGAGGACCTGGTCGTCTCGGCCCATGCCTGCGGCGGGCTGACGGACCTCATCCTGGAGCGGGCGGTGGACGTGGGGGCCCGGGTCGCCGTCCTGCCCTGCTGCCACGATCTCAAGGACGGGGATCTGGGGGGCCTGGAGGGGTGGCTGGACGGTCCCCTGGCCATGGACGCGACCCGCGTCGCCCGCCTGCGCATGCAGGGATACCGGGTGTTCACGCAACGGATCCCGGGGGATATCACGGCGAAAAACAGACTGCTGATGGCTGAACCGGAGTAGGGGATCTCCGCCGACTTGCCCCGGGGAAGGAGGGTCGGCCCCCTTGGGATGACGCGGGTATCCGAGGGGTAATGTTTGGTAAACGATGTGATATCATTATTTCAGTATTCTTTGAAACCAGGCTTCCCTTCGGAGATTCACCCTTGGAAATCCACGCAGCTCAAAAGGAAGTCCGGACCGTCTTCATCGGTGGGTTCGTTGGCCAGCTCGTCTCGAGTGTCCTGTGGGGCCTCTCCGCCGCGTTCACGACGTGGCATTCCCAGCGGCTGGGGATCCAGGTGCTGATCCTTGGCGGCTTCCTCATCTTCCCCGCGATCCAGCTCGTCCTTCGGCTGATGCACCGACCCCACGCACTGAGTGCCCAGAACCCCATGGGGCAACTCGCCATGCAGATCGCCTTTACGCTGCCCCTCTCCCTGCCCCTGGTGGGCGCCGCCGCCCTGGTCCGCATCGCCTGGTTCTACCCCGCATTCATGATCGTCCTGGGCGCCCATTACCTGCCCTTCGCATTCCTCTATGGCATGCGCATGTTCTTCGCCCTCTGCGGCCTGCTCGTGGGAGCCGGCGTCATCATCGGGCTGTACTGCCCCGCACCAGCCAGTCTGGGCGCCTGGGTCACGGCCATCATCCTGTTGGTTTTTGCCTTCCTCGGCCGAGGTCTGCTGTCCCAGGAGCTTTCAAGGCCCTCCTGAACGCGGATCGGGCCTTGCGAACAGCCAACCCCTGTCAGGCGGCGGCACGGGCCGCGACCATCCCTCCCTCACCACCCCTTTACCTGCCTCAGGGCCTCGTAGAGCACCACGGCGGCGGCCTGGGCCTGGTTGAGGCTGCGGTGGAAGTCCCCGGGCATGGGGATCTTCAGGAGCGCTTCGGCATGGGCTGCGAGGATCTCCGGGGGAAGGCCCTGGGTCTCCCGGCCCAGGACGATGCCATCGCCGTCCTCGAAGGGCACTTGCGTATGCCTCCGCTCGCCCTTGGTGCTGGTGAACCAGAGGCGCTTCGCGGGGTTCCGGGCCAGGAAATCCGCCCAGTCGGCGTAGTGGGTGGGGGCCAGCTTCTCCCAGTAGTCCAGGCCCGCCCGGCGCAGGTAGTAGTCCGAGGTATCAAATCCCAGGGGGTGGATGAGGTGCAGCTTGGAGCCGGTGCAGACGCAGAGCCTGCCGATGCTGCCGGTGTTCTGGGGGATCTCGGGCTGGTGGAGGATGATGTGGAAGGGCATCGTTAGCCTCGGGGGACTGCGGTCTCGTCTTGGGGTTCGTGCTCACCTGCACCGGCCGGGAGCCGGGCCCCTTCGCCGGAACCGTCCTCAACACCCTCATCCTCGCCGCCCTCATCCCGGAAGACCACCTCCAGGGATTCCTCCGGGTAGATATACGTGACCTTGCCTTCCGGGCGCAGGAAGTAGAGGCGCTTGGCGTTGGCGGGGTTGGGCGAGGCCATGATGAGGATGAAACCCAGCTCCCGGGCGCATTCGCGGATGGTCTCCTGGTTCATGTCGTCCAGGGTGTCCACTTCGTCCACGAAGATGAGGAGCCTCACGTCCGTGCGGCTGCGGTAGAGATCCCGCAGGAGGTGGGCCAGGAAGACCACCTTCAGGGTGATGGCCGTGCCTGTGCTCTCGGCGTCCAGGGAGGCGTAGACCTCCTTCTCTCCGTCCTTGTTCACCTCCAGCTCCACCCGGAACAGATCGAAGAGCCGGAAGACCTCCCCCTGCTGGATCCATTCGCCCACCTGGTGCTTGGCCCGCTCGGCCAGGCCCGTGTCCTGGAAGAGACCCTCGGATTGGGTGAACTGCCTGAGCACGGAGGTGCGGCTAGTGTTCTCCACCAGGCGCAGCTGGATGGCCGAGAGATTGGAGACTGTGAATTTCGCCATGGCCCGGTTGAGGCGCGTGACACGGGCGCAGAGCGTCTCGAAATCCCGGAGCAGATTGGAAAAGGAGGTCTTGGCGGTGACGGCGATATGCTGCCAAGCGGCGTCCAGCTGGGCCTTCTGGTCGGGCAGGCCCTCGATGAGATCCCGGATCTGGGCCACCCGGGTCTCCCGGTCCCCGGCGATCAGGCCGTCCAGCTGCACCTCCACCTCTTCGAGCCGGCGGCCCACGGACTGGTCCAGGCGCGTGGATTCGTCCCATTCCTGGAGCATCTGACCCAGGGCCTGGGCGAAATCGCTGTCCGAGAGTTCCGGCGGGCCCACCTCCAGCTCATCCGGGGCGAGATCCAGGCCCAGGGGCAGGGCCCGCTGTTCCAGGTCCGCCAGGGTCTCTGCGCGGAGTTCGCCGATCTCCTTGGCCAGGGCCTGGGCGCGGTTGTGTTCGATGCGGGCCAGGGTCTGGTTGGCCTCGTGCTGGGCCAGGGCCTCCTCCCGGGCCTCCTCCAACCGGAGGCTGGCGGCTTCCAGTTCCGTGAGCTTCTGCTCCAGTTCGGGGATCTTCTGCACCTCCTCCTCCCAGGTGCTGATCCGGGAGAGGGACAGGCTGAGGGCGTTCTCCTGGGCCTCCAGGGCCACCAAGGCCTCCTGGAGCTTCTCCTTGGCCCGGCTGTTCTCCGCCAGTTCCTCCAGGCGCTTGATCTCCCGGTCGTGATGGCCCATCCGGGTCTCGTAGTTCTCGATCTCTCGGGCGCGCACGAGGGGATCGTCCAGTTCGAGGCCCGGGGAGGGCAGGGCCTTCAGGTTGATGCGCACGCCCGTGCCCTGGTAGACGCCCCCGGCGCTGGCAACCGCCAGAGTGCTCAGGAGGCGGGCCAGGGGCTTGGGATCCAGGACCTCCAGGCCTTCCGGGCCTTCGGGCAGCGTGAGGAGGGCGGGGTTCAGGAGGCGCAGGAGGGGACTCCGCTCCTCGTCGGGGTACTCGTCCAGGAGCTCCATCCAGGAGGGCCGGGCCTCACTGCCCTCCTGGGCCCGGAGGCGCTCGACGGTGGTGAGGCAGTTCTGCCGCTCCTGGCGATGCTGGGCGATGCGAGCCCGCAGGGCCGCGCTGGCGTCCCCGGCCCCCTGGAAGACCGAGAGATCCATGCGCACCTGGGCGCTCTCGCTGCGGATGTCCTGGATCCGGCCTTCCAGAAGCTCCTTGGGCTCGGAATTCAGGCGCTCCTGCACGGTCCGGGCGTCCTCCAGGCGCCCCTCGATCCTCCCCGTCTCCATCCCCTGGGCCTTGAGTTCGTGGTCCAGGCTCCTGCGGCGGAGGCCCCATTCCCCTTCGGCCTCCTTGGCGGCTTCCGAGGCCTTCCGGGCCGCTTCGGCCCTGCGCGTGCGATCGGCCAATCGGGCCAGCGTCTCCCGGTGCATCCTGCGCAGGGTCTCGGGGAGGTGGGTCTGGAGGGCCTGGAGCCGATCAAAATCGCCGAAGAGATTGAGCGAGATCTTTTCCGCGGCGCGGATGCGCTCGTAGCGGCCGTTGGCGGCGAAGGCCTTGGTATAGTCGTCCCCCACCACCGTGCTGAGCGCCACGACGCCGCGGTTCCGCTCGTCCCCGGAAACCAGTTCGTGCTCCACCACGGAGATGAGGAGGTTCTTCAGATCATCGGGCTTGCTCTTGCGCAGGGTGAGGAGCTGGCGGAAGACCTCGATGAAGGTGTCGTAGCTGCCTCCTCCGGGCACCAGTTCCAGGCGGAAGTCCCGCTTCTCTCCGGACCCCCGCAGGGCCCCCCGGAGCTGGGCCTGGCTCAGTTCCACGTAGTGCTTCGCCTTCAGGCGCGCCTTGACCTCCTCCCAGGGCCGGGGCTGGCCGTCCTCGGGATCCAGGAAGTCGTCCTTGTGGTAGGGCCCCTCGAATCCGAAGCGCTGCCAGTCGCAGCCCGCCGAGGCCCCCAGGCCATGGAAGCCCACGGTGCGGACGCCCCACTTGGTGTCGGCCTCCACCAGGATGGTGCTCCGGCCGTGGGGCTTGAAGTAGAAGGGCTTGGTCTTCCCCGTGAAGTTGCTGGTGGGGAAGTGCATGAGCTTGATGTCGTCGATGTAGAGGAACTGGAGGGCGTTCAGGAGGCTGGACTTCCCGGCGTTGTTGCGCCCGGAGAGATGGACGCTCTCGTCGAGTTCGAGCTCGGCGTAGGGGTAGACCGCCGAATCGATGAGGACGAGCTTTCGTGGTCCGGGGATGGCGGTCACAAAATCTCCTGGTTCATTTCTGGGGTGTTTCCGACTTCGGGAGGGTCCTGGGCTTCACCAGGTTTCAGGGAGCGCCCGGCCATGTTGAGGATATCGAGCAGGCGGTAGGCGGAGGTGCGGAAGCGCCAGACCCCGTCCTTGGTGGGTTCGGCCAGGCCGTAGCGCTTGAGGGAATCCAGCACCTTTTGCAGGGCCTCTTCGGTCGTGACATCCACTTCGGCCATGGCCTTGGCGTACTTCTCGTGCTGGAGGTGGGGCAATTTATCCGGGTGGATGAGGACCCGGGTGAGGTCCAGATCCAGGTTCACGCCCTGATCGTCCAGGGTCTCCACCAGGATGGCGGTGAAGAGGATCATGCGCTGGGCCGTGCGGGGGGAGGATTCGTCATCCAGGTAGAAGAATCCCCGGCCATGAAAGACTAGGTTCAGCCCCAGGGCCGCAAACAGGCTCTGGTAGCGGTCCGGGTCCGCGGCCAGCGCGTCAAAGGTCGGCCCGTCCTCCAGGCAGATGTGCCTGCCCTTGCGGAGATCGGTGAAGATCGCGTGCAGCAGGGGAAGTTCATGCGACTCCACGGGCGCTCCCTTGGATTTCATTGGAGGTGATGTGGGCCTCGGGGTGGCTGAGTGTCCGGCGCCTGATCCCACGGTTCACATCGGTGCTCTTGAGGAGGTAGTGGTAGGCCCGGAGGATCTCCCGCAGGCTGGCTTCGGGAAATTCCGCCCGGAGCCAGGGGAGCAGATCCTCCGCATGGCCCCCGGCGCGGTGGAAGTGATGCCTCACCACCTTGTCCGAAAGGGGGATGCGGAAGGGCTTGGGGGGCGGCACCAGGATCATCTGGGCGGGGTTGGCCCGCTTGTAGAAGGCCAGGGCCAGCCAGGTGGCGATGGCGGTGCCGAAGGGCTTGCGGGTGCGGTCCTCCTCCCAGGGATCCATGAGGCCGAACCACTTGTCCCACTGGCTCTCGTCCGGGGCCTTCCCCTGCTTGAGGGCTTGGCGGTGGTAGGCCGAGATCAGGCTGGAGGCCGAGAGGGCCACCTGGGCATTGCGCTTGGCCTGCTCGTAGAGGGGCTGCACCTCGTGGGCGGCCTCCTGGTAGGCCCTGAAGGCCTCCGTGCCCAGGCGCCGCAGGTAGAGCTTGGCCCACTGGAAATCCTCCAGCACCTTCTGGGGCGCCCTCTCCTCGGCCCTCTCGATGGTCTGGCGGAGCTTCATGGAGGCCTCGTCGAAGGGGCCCTCGGGCATGAAGATGGCCTGCATGGGCAAGACATAGTCCTCCCAGAGCTCGCGGATGCGCCCCCAGCGCTGCTTGGAGCTGAGGGGCGGGTTCTTGCGGTATTCCTCCGTGGCCCGATGGATGGCCTCCAGGTTGCCCTGGATGGAACTGTTCAGCTCCTCCACCCGCTCCCGGATATTGAGCACCAGATCCTCCACCCGTGTGAAGGAGCGGACCCGGAGGCTGGCCTCCAGGCTTTCGCGCAGGCCCACGAGATCCTCCACGGCCCCCGAGATGAGCTTGGCGTCCACCAGGTGGCGGCGCTGGAGCAGCCTGTCCATGAAGGACTTCAGGAAGCCCACCACGGCGTAGCGCCCGTGCACCTCGTCGGCGTCCAGGAGCCCGGCCTGAGCCAGCTCCTCGGGGCGGAGGTTCCTGCCCTGGGCGAAGAGCTCCAGCAGCTCTTCCACATCCCCCTGGCTGTGGGTGGTATAGCGGCAGAGGCCCTCCACGAGGTCGAAGTTCTCAGCCAGGAACCTGAGGTAGGTCTTGGGGCTGGGGGACGCCATGGGGATTCCTCGTTTCGTGTGCCAGGGCCAAGAGTTCCTTCCCCCGCTGTGCGGGGGGGCTGGGTGCCCTCCCGGGAGGGTCCGGAGGAAGAGCTTCCGGGCGAGGGGCTGGACTCCATTATTCCAGGTTTCCCCTCCCGGGATGAGCGGCAGGCTGGAATTGACCTCGCCGCGCGGTTCCGGTTTTCCTCCGGGGAGCCGCAGCAAACTGGACGACTGCAAAACATGGAGAGGGGCGCGGGATGCGCCCCTCTCTCAATAGCATCTCGGGTATTCGTCCTCGCTAGGGGGCGGCGACGAGACCTCCCAGGGTGGTCATGAGCTGGCCGATCTGGGGGATCGGGTAGGAGGCGCTCCGCACCTGCACGGCGGGGCCGAAGGTGCCGAACTGGGCGAAGCTGGGGGTGGAGGCGTACTCGGTTCCGATGGTGCCGCTGGTGAAATGGCCGCCCTGGGCGGGGGGTGTGATCAGGTAGAGCAGGAGGGTCATCCATTCCTTGGTCTCCTGTACCGTCGCGCTGGCGGGGTCCAGGTCGATGCGGTTTCCCAGGAGTCCCACCATGTCTGTCGCGGACAAGTACGGGGTGCCCGTGGAGGCCTTGTAGGCCGTGATGGCCATGGCCGGACCGAACTGGGCCTGAACCGCGCCCATCATCAGGATCATGTAGAGATCCGCGGCCACTCGGTGCCGGGAGGTGCCGGCCAAAGGGGCCGAGGCGCCGGTGCAGGACGGGTCCGTGGGGGCGAAGGCCGACACCGTATCGATGGCTTCAACGGCCTTGGTGACGATCAGGGCGCTGGGATTGGTCGAAACCGCCACTTCGCCGACCACACCCAGGTTCGCGGCGGCGTTGGCCAGATCGGTGTCATTGAGCTTGGCCATGGCCGTGGCATAGACGTTCCCGGCCCCGATGGCGCCCATCATGGCCGCTCCCCCGTCCGTGGCCATCAGCTGGAGAGCGGTCATGGCCGTTCCCGCGGCCGTGGATCCGGCCGTGGCCTTCTGGGCCGTCACGGTGAGGACGGCGGCGGCCGTGGCGTACTGGAAGTAGGTTTTGGCTTCGACGCTCTTGAGTGTGTAGCCCACACCGGAGAGGTTCAGGTAGTAGTCCGAGGTGGTCAGGTTGGTCTGGGCCAGCAGCTGGAGGGCGCAGAGCTTCTTGAGATCCGCCAGTTCCAGGTAGGCCGACATGAGGGGATAGCCCACGGGGATGGCCTGGGTCTGATCCGGAGAGATTCCCAGGGGCAGCGTGTTGTAGATATCCGTGAAATTGAGGGGGATGCCTGCGGGCAGCGTGTTGCGGATCACGCCCGTGGCCAGGACTCCCACCGTGTAGGGCGTGAAATCGTAACTCGGCAGATTGGCGGGATTGCCTCCCACGGCCGTGAGGGTCTGGACGATGATCCCGTTGGGCACATTGCGGACGGAATCCGCGCAGAGATTGCCCAGGCCGTTGGGGCAGAGGACGGAGTTCTTGTCGTTGGATTCCATGGTCTGGACAGCGGCTCCGGCGGGGTGGTAGATGCCCGTGCTCGTGTTGGCGGAGCTGTAATCCGGGAACTTGGCAATCTTGGTGAAGACATCCCCGAGCCCGACATTCAGCTGTGCCTCCGTGGCACGCACCATGAAATTGATGCCGCCATCGGCCACCAGGCCCGAATGGATGGCCGTGAGGTTGGCATCGGTCATGGCCTGGTTTTCCGAGGCCACCAGGGTGGTGTTCTTGGCCGCGAAGTGGTAGGTGAGATCGATGCGGGAGACGTTGGTGCCGTACGCCCCGGCGCACACGAGCTGCGTGTTCCAGGTGCCGTTGGGAACGGTCCTGGCCGTGGCCAGGGGATTGTGGTTGTGGCCCGAGGCGATGACGTCGATGCCCGTCACATGCTTGGCCAGATCCACATCCTCGCCCGAGGTCCCGGTGACGTCGGCGCCGGTGTGGGAGAGGGCCACGACCACGTTGCAGCCCTGGGTGGTGCGCAGATCGTTCACCAGGTTCTGGACGAAGGTGAAGTTGGTGGTGAAGTCCGTGAAGGTGACGGGGGCGGAGGCGGGAGCCACGCTGGCGGCGTTTTTCCCCATGAGCCCGATGTAGCCCACCTTCATCCCGTTAGGGAGGGTCTCCACACGGGTGGGGGCCACCACCTTGCCTGCGCCGACGTAGGGCGCGAGGTCCGTGTTGCCGTGCAGTTCGATATTGGAGGCCACCATGGGGGCGCTGAAGGAGAACGAGGCCTTGGCAGAGCTCAGCATGGCGGCCAGGCCCGCGGGTGTGAAATCGAATTCGTGGTTGCCCAACGTGATGCAGTCGTACTTCAGCGTGTCCATGTAGTACAGCGCCAGAGGCTGCTGGGCGAGGGTCAGGTCGTAGAGGGTGCCCATGGACCAGTCGCCGGAATCCACCAGCACCACGGGATGGCCCGCGCTGCCGCGCACATAATTCACGTAGGCCGAGATGCGCGCGTACGAACCCACGGCGGCGGGGGCCGTGGCGTCGGCGTGGCCGGCGCCGTTGCCGGCGTGATGGACATCGGTGGTCTGGAGGATGGTGAGCCCGACGTCGCCGGTGAGCTGGGGCTCCGGCAGCTTGTCCGGAGAGCTCATGGAGCAGCCGGTCAGGAGCGCGGCGAGCAGGGGGACGGTTGCGGTGGCGTGGAATTTCTTCAACATGGAAGGGTCCTCATCCGCTAGAAGCGATAATCGATGCCGAAGGCGATCACGATATACTGCTTGTTGTATTCCTTGGTGGGATTCACCGTCATGCCGTTGGCTGCGAAGTCGCTCTTGATCTTCTGATCCCCCATCACGTCGGCGTTCTCGTAGGCGCTGGTGAAGCGCGTGTGCCCCACGCCCAGATTGAACTTCACCTTCTCCGAAACCTGGTACTGGAAGCCGGCCCCGATGGAGAAGTAGTCGGCATGGGCCCCGGGGACGCTGGTATCGATGGTGGAGGATTTCGCCTGGCCGATCTGGTTGAAGTTGACACCGGCGCTGATGAGCCAGGTCTTGTTGAGGCGGTATTCGAAGGAGGCCTGCTCTTCGTAGGTGTTCTTGTAATCCTTTTTGTGATCGTTGGCATTGGCCGGGTTGTCCAGCATGCTGAAATCCGCGGACTTCTCCAGGTAGGCGTTCATGCCCATGGAGAGCCGGAGGGCGGGCGATACCTGGTACCCGAGCCCGAAGCGGACGACCTGGGGCAGATCCAGATGGGAACGCTTGCCATCGACGAAGGCCCCGCCCCCGTCCTTGCCATCCTTGATGGTGGTCTTGAAGTTGAGGCTGGTGGCCATCTCGTACGTCAAGTTGATGACCATGCCCTGGGTGGGATAGAGGTTGAAGGCGATCTCACCCGAGTACCCGGTGGCATCGTCCGTTGTATCGATGACGGCTCGAGCCTGCTGGCGCAGATCCCAGCCATATTGGTTGTAGGTGCAGGCGGAATCCACGCTGCCGACGATTTTCTGCTGAGCGATGACCAGTCGTCCCGCTAGGCCCATGGAGAAGTAGGGGTTGAACTGGTAGGCCGCGCCGTGGCGGAAGGCCAGATAGTAGGAGGAGCCCTTTAGGTAGGACTTGGAAGTGAACGCATCCCGGACAGCGATGAGGGGATCCTGGCCATGGGATATGGCCTCCGCACCGATGATGCGGGAATTCACGCCATAGTCCACTGCCTGCATACCCAGCAGATCCAGTGTGGGCAGGCCGTCCTTCCATTCCCGCACGGCCGTGGCGCCGATGGTCTCCAGGCCCATGAAGAGGGACCAGTTGTCCTTCCGGTAGGCCGCATAGAAATTGGGCACCACCCAGGCCGGGTTGTTGGATTCGTACTTCCGGTCCCCCACCACGGGGTTGCCCTTGGTCTCCACCGTGGCCCACTGGAGGATGGACTGGTTGCCGAGATTGAAGGTCCAGCCCTCCTTGAGCTTCACCGTGCCGGCCATGTTGTAGTAGACGATGTCGGCATTATCGATGGCGCTGTTCCGGTCGAAGGTCCGGAAGTACTCCGCGCTCTGGTTGCTGTTGTAGAAGATGCCGCCCGCCATGGCGGGCTGAAGGGCCCCGAGGACCAGACAGGACAGGAGCAATCCGTTCTTCATTCAGCTACCTCCATGGAGATGGTGGTGTGTGGAAATTAACAATTTGAAAAAACAAGTAAGCAATGATGCGGATCGGACCTGGCAGGAAGTGGCCCTCCCGACTCGCTCGCCGGAAACCGCAGGGGAATGGAGATTCCACGGGAGGCTTCGGCGGGCTCACAGAGAGGGGATTGCCCATTGTGTCCTGGGGGATTGAATTCGTTGCAGGATTCTGTGACATTAAAATTGGACCGTCAACCCCTTCTTTTTCGAGTGTGGCCTTCGTCTCCAGCCCTTTCAATCGCTGATGGTTGGGTGCGGGAAGGGGGGAATTCGGACCGCTATTCTGAGCCGGTATTCAAAACATGTTGCCTCGGAGGTCCCCATGCGGACATCCTCGCCCTCCCGGACCCCCTGCTGCCAGGGATGGGAGCCTTTCAGCCATGCCTCGGATTCCGAAGTAGGCATCCTGGTCTCCCACGGGTTCACAGGCAGCACCAGCAGCGTGATTCATCTCGCCGGGAAGCTGGCCGAGGCCGGCTACAACGTGGAATGCCCCCGCCTCTCCGGCCATGGCACACGCTGGCAGGACATCCGGAAGGTGAAGGCGGAGGACTGGCTCCAGGATCTGGAAGGGGCCCTCGCGAACCTGAAGGCCAGGTGCCAGACGGTATTCGTCATGGGGCTCTCCATGGGCGGAACCCTCGTGCTGCGCCTGGCGCAAAGGGATCCCTCCATCCGGGGGGTGGTCCTCATCAATCACGCCCTGGTCTTCGAGAGCCGCCTCGTGCCCCTGGCCGGCCTGCTCAAGCACGTGGTCGCCTCCGTGCCCTCCATCGCCTCGGATATCAAGGACCCGGACCAGAAAGAGATCGCCTACGATCGGACACCCACGGCGGGCGTGCACCAACTCTACCGCCTCGCCCGGATGGTGAGGCGGGATCTGCCTCGGACCACGCAGCCCCTGCTCATCTTCAAGTCCCGGGAGGACCATCTGGTCTCCATCCGGAACGCCGAGGTCACCTACCGGGAGGCGGGGTCTTCCGAGAAGGAACTCGTCTGGCTGGAGAACTCGTACCATGTGGCCACCATGGATTTCGACAAGGACCTGATCGCTACCCGCTGTGTGGAATTCGTGAAACACCTGACATAGTCCAGGGGGCGCCATGACCATGAGCTACATGGGGGCCATCGACCAGGGCACCACCAGCACCCGGTTCGTCCTCTTCGACCCAGAGGGGCGGATCCAGGCCTCGGCCCAGAAGGAGCACCGCCAGATCTATCCCCAGCCCGGGTGGGTGGAACACGATCCCCTGGAGATCTGGACCAATACGCAGGAACTCATCGAGCGTGTGCTCCAGCAGTCCGGGGTGGAGGCCTCTGAAATCGGGGGTATCGGCGTCACCAACCAACGGGAAACCACGGTGCTGTGGGACAAGACGACGGGGGAGCCGCTCTACAACGCCATCGTCTGGCAGGACACCCGGACCTCTGAATTCTGCACCGACCTCGAGGCGCGCTGCGGTGTGGAAGCCATTCGCAGCCGCACAGGCCTGCCCATCTCCACCTACTTCTCCGGGCCCAAGCTGCGGTGGATTCTGGATCACGTACCCCTGGCCGCCCAGGCCGTCCGGGAGGGAAGGGCGCTCTTCGGCACCATGGACACCTGGATCATCTGGAAGCTCACGGGAGGGAGCGCCCACGTCACCGATCCCTCCAACGCCAGCCGGACCATGCTCTACAACATCCACACCCTGGCGTGGGACGCCCAGCTCCTAGAAGACCAGGGCATTCCAGCATCGGTGTTGCCCGTGGTGCGCCCCTCCAGCGACCCGAAGACCTACGGCGCTATTCGCGTGGCCCCTCTGGAAGGCGTGCCTGTGTGCGGGGACCTGGGGGATCAGCAGGCGGCCCTTTTCGGCCAGGCCTGTTTCGAGGCCGGGGAGGCCAAGAACACCTATGGCACGGGCTGCTTCCTCCTCATGAACACGGGCAGGCAGGCGGTCCCCTCCCGCCACGGCCTGCTGACCACCATCGCCTACCAGATGGGGGATGAGCCCGTCTGCTACGCCCTGGAAGGCTCCATCGCCATCGCCGGTTCCCTGGTCCAGTGGGCCCGGGATCGGATGGAACTGGTCTCCAGTGCCGCGGAGCTCAGTGAGCTCGCCGCCCGGGTGCCCGACAACGGCGGGGTCTACATCGTGCCGGCCTTCTCGGGGCTCTTCGCCCCCCACTGGCGCAAGGATGCCCGGGGCATCATCGCGGGCCTCACCCATTTCGCGGGCAGGGCCCACATCGCCAGGGCCGTCCTGGAGGCCACGGCGTACCAGACCCGGGACATCTTCCAGGCCATGGCGGAGGATTCCCAGGTATCCCTCAAGGCCCTGAAGGTGGATGGGGGCATGACCGCCAGTGGACTGCTCATGCAGTTCCAGGCCGATATCCTGGGGGTTCCGGTCATCCAGCCCGTGGTGGCGGAGACGACCTCCCTGGGGGCGGCCTACGCCGCGGGGCTCGCGGTGGGGTTCTGGAAGGATGAACAAGCCCTCCGGACCAACTGGGCAAAGGCCGCGGAGTGGCGGCCCTCCATGGATTCCACCACCCGCGAGCGCCTCTGCGCCGGGTGGCAGAAGGCCATCGAACGCAGCCTGGGCTGGGAGGAATGAATGCAATCTATGCCTGAATATGACGTCATCATCATCGGCGCCGGGATCGTCGGGACCCTGGTGGCCCGGCAGCTCTCCCGCTTCGATCTGAAGGTGCTCCTGATCGAAAAGGAGTGCGATATCGGCATGGGGGCCAGCTCGGCCAACAGCGCCATCCTCCACGCGGGCTTCGATCCGAAGCCGGGTTCCCTCAAGGCCTGGCTCAACGTGCAAGGCAACAAGGCCTGGGACACTCTCTGTCCAGAACTCGATATTCCCCTGCGCCGCACAGGCAGCTACGTGGTGGCCATCGGGGAGGATGAACTGCCCACCCTGGAAGCGCTCTTCAAGCAGGGACTGGACAACGGCGTCCCCGGGCTCCGGCTCATTCGGCGCGCCGAGATGCTCACACGGGAACCCCTCATCAACCCGGCGGTGGCCGGGGCCCTCTTCGCGCCCACCGCCGGTGTGGTGGATCCCTTCCAGGCGGTGATTGCCGCGGCGGAGAACGCCGTTGCCAATGGCGTGACCGTGATGCTCAACTGCGCCTTCCAGGGTTTCGAGAAACAGGCCGGGCGGATCTCGGCGGTGAGGACCAGCCGGGGTACCTTCGCCTGCCGCTTCGCGGTGAACTGCGCCGGGGCCGGGGCGGCTCGGGTGCTCCAGGCCGCCATCCCCGGTTCCGGGGCCCAGCTCAAGCTCCGCCGGGGAGAGTACCTCATCTACGACCAGAGCGAGATCATCCTGAACAATGTCTTGTTCCCCACCCCCAGCGCCAAGGGCAAGGGGATCATCGTCTCCACCACCACCCACGGCAATGTGATGATCGGCCCCAACTCCAACTTCGTGTCCAGCGAAGACGAGAAGGGCACCACACCCGAAGGCCTCGACGAGATCCTGGGACAAGCCAAGCGCCTGGTGCCCTCCATGGGGACCCGGGGCATCGTGGCCCAGTACGCCGGGCTGCGGGCCTGCGCCGAGCCCGACGATTTCACCGTGGAGGCTCCCCGGGAAGCTCCGGGTTTCGTCCATGTCTTCGGCATCAATTCCCCGGGCTTCGTCTCGGCTCCGGCCATTGCGGACAGGGTCCGGGATCTGCTGGGCGAGGCAGGGCTGGAACTGAAACCCCGCTGGGAGTTCCGGCCAGAGCGCAGGGCGTCCCCCCGCTACCACTTCCTCTCCCACAGGGAAAAGGCCCAGTTGATTCAGAAGGAGCCCGCGTACGGCCGCATCGTCTGCCGCTGCGAGGAGATCACCGAAGGGGAGATCCTGGCGGCCATCCATTCGCCCATCCCGGCCACGACCTACGATGCGGTGAAGCGGCGGACCTGGCTGGGCACAGGGCGCTGTCAGGGCGGTTTCGACTACCCGCGGGTGCTGGAGATCCTGTCCCGGGAACTGGGCATTCCCCTGGCGGAAGTGACCAAGAAGGGCCCCGGTTCGGAATTCATCCACCGCGGCACCAAGGACCTGGAGGCCCCCCATGGAACGCTGTGACGTCGCCGTCATCGGAGGCGGGCCTGCCGGCATGGCCGCGGCGGTGGAAGCCCGCAGGCAGGGCGCCGAGAAGGTCTTCATCCTGGAACGGAACCGCGATCTGGGCGGGATCCTGCCCCAGTGCATCCACAACGGCTTCGGCTCCGTGCTCTTCAAGAAGGACTATCCCGGCCCCCAGTACGCCGACCTGTTCATCCAGCAGGTGCGGGAGGGGGGCATCGATGTGCGCCTGGATACGACGGTGCTGGAGCTGACGCCCTCTCGCACCCTGTACGCCACCAGCAGCGGGAATGGCTACCAGGAGATCCAGGCCGGGGCCGTCGTGCTGGCCATGGGCTGCCGGGAGCGCACCCGCGCCCAGATCCGGGTGGCGGGGGAGCGTCCCGTGGGGGTCTACACCGCGGGCACCGTCCAGCGCCTGGTCAACATCGAAGGCCTCATGCCCGGCAGGGAATTCGTCATCCTGGGCTCCGGCGATATCGGCATGATCATGGCGCGCCGCCTCACCCTGGAGGGGGCCAAGGTGAAGTGCGTCCTCGAGGCCCTGCCTTTCCTGACGGGCCTCCGGCGCAACTACGTGCAGTGCCTCCAGGACTACAACATCCCCCTGTCCCTCTCCACCACCATTCGCCGGATTATCGGAAGGCAGCGGGTGGAGGCTGTGCAGACCGTGAGCGTGGACGCAGATCTGCGCCCCATCCCGGGCACCGAGTCCATCATTCCCTGTGACACAGTGCTGCTTTCCATCGGCCTCATCCCCGAGAACGAGCTCTCCCGCCAGGCCGGTGTCGCCCTGGACGAGCGCACCTCGGGCCCCTTGGTGAACGAGCGGATGGAGACCTCCATCCCGGGCGTGTTCGCCGCCGGAAACGTCGTCACCATCTATGATCTCGTGGACTACGTGAGCAAGGCGGGCATGATCGCAGGGCGGGAGGCGGCCAAGCACGCCATGGCCAGCCCGATCGGCCGGGGTCTCCTGCCCATCGAGCTGAAGCCGGGCAAGGGCATTCGCACGCTCATTCCCCAGACAATCAGTGGGGATTCCCCCGAGGACACGGAGGTTCATCTGGAATTCCGCGTGGATCGCGTCCATGACCGGAAGATCCGCTTCGATCTCACGGACGGTTTCCGGGTGTTGCACTCCTTCCAGGAACCCTACGCCCGTCCCGCGGAGATGGTGATCCACCGCTTCAAGGTGCGGAAGGTGCTGGACGACCTCGGGCCGGAGGTAAAATCCCTCGAACTCCGTGCGGTGGAGATGGAGGCTGAACATGCCTGACGACCGGCGCGAGTACATCTGCATCCGCTGCCCCAGGGGCTGTGAGGTGCGCTTCAACCTGGACCCGGAAGGGCGGATCCAGGACCTGACGGGAAATTTCTGCAGACTGGGGGAGACCTACGTCCAGAGCGAGCTCACGGATCCCCGCCGGACGCTCACCACCCTGGTCAGGGTGCGTCATGGTGTCAGTCCGCTCGTGCCCGTCTGGACCGAGGAACCCGTGCCCAAGGACCGGGTGCTGGAACTGGCGGACCTGCTGCGCAGCATCACACTCGACGCCCCTGTGAAGATCGGGCAGGTGGTGCTGGCCGATCCCCTGGGCGTGGGCATTCCCGTCGTAGCCAGCGGCAATGTGGAAGCGGTCCTCTGATCATGACCGGGGTCAATCAGGCTCTTGACGGGTTGACCCGGGGAATTGCGCTACTGAGTGTTTTTATCCCCTGCATCCCCTTCATCCCTGTTTGAATTTTCTCTCTCCCTTCATTTTTGCCAAAAAAATAATTAACAGGGATGAAGGGGATGAATGAAAAAATACCTTTCTGTTCCATTCCCATAGGTTGCGAAATACAGGAACCGCTATGAATCGATTCAGTCTCGTTCCCGTGATCGCCCTCTGCCTGGTGCTCCCGGCCCTGGGAGCCCCCGTGAAGGTCGGACAGAAACTGTCAGATATCGAGATCGCCAGGAAGGGGGTCCTGGTGCCCCGGACCCAGGTGGTGGACGGGAGGATGGTGCTGGAGGGCAGGGAGATCGGCTACCGGCCCTGGAACTCCCGGGAGGGGGCGGGAAAGGTGCGCACCATCTATCACCTGGCCGCCCGCATGGGGATCGACGATCTCAACAAGCCCTATATCGATGCTCTCATCGCGGCCCAGTTGCCCGAGTTCACGCCGGACGCTCCCTACAAGACCATCACGATCCTCAATCTGGGGGACGCCTTGTGGGCCACCGGGGGCCTCGGGAAGAGTCGCCTGGAGGACAGTCAGCGCCGGCATCCCCACGCCATTCATGTCATCGACGAGCTCGGGATCGCTCGAGCGGCCTGGAATCTCCAGCCCAAGAATTCCGCGGTGATCGTGCTGGACCGGGACGGTTCGGTGCTCTTCTTCAAGGAGGGCAAGCTCAGCCCCGACGAGATCCGGAAGGCCGTGGAGATCATCCAGGCCAAGGTCGCAATGAAGTAGGCGGGAACAACCGATGCAGGGGAATGCCATGGAAATCAGCGCCACGCTCGAGGCCCAGCGAGCCTTCTTCGCGACCCACCAGACGAAGGAACTTGGTTTCCGGATTCAGGCTCTGGAGAAGCTGGAAAGGGCGATCCTCGCCCACGAGCAGAGGCTGTACGCCGCCATGGATGAGGATTTCCGCAAGCCCATGTTCGAATCCTACGCCACGGAAATCGGCCTCGTGCTCTCCGAGATCCGCTTCCACCGCAGGCACCTTCGGAAGTGGATGCGACCCGAGAAGGTGTCGGGCAATCTGGTGAACTTCCCTTCCTCCAGCCGGATCCACCGCGAGCCCTATGGCGTCGCCCTCATCATCGCCCCCTGGAACTACCCCTTCCAGCTCCTCATCAACCCCCTGGTGGGGGCCATCTCCGCAGGCAACTGCGCCATCCTCAAGCCCGCCGACTACACGACGCAC
>JAYSNJ010000141.1:0-6131 GCA_043723905.1 Holophagaceae bacterium | reverse complement strand
CACCTGGCCCCCGAGGATGTTCTCCCCCAGGAGCTTCATGCTGTAGGTGCCCAGCCCCCGACCGCCATTGCCCTTGGTGCTGAAGGAGCGCAGGAAGATCTGGGAGGCGATAGTCTCGGGGATGCAGCCTTCGTTGTGCACCGTGAAGCGGTGGCCGCCGCCCTCGCGCTCGGCCCGGATCTCCACTTTCCCGCCGGGCGGCGTGGCCTCCAGGGCGTTGATGAGCATGTTGAGGAGCACGCGGTGCAGGAGGCGGGAGTCGCTCCTCACCCTGAGGTCCGGCGCGGGGGGATGGATCTCCAAGGTGCGCTGGGAGCTGCATCGGTGGCTGAGGATGGTCGCCCTCAGCTCCTCCAGGAGTTCGGTGAGCGGAAGTTCCCGGCAGACGGCCTTCAGGTCGCCGCGCTCGGCCTGGAGGAGTTGGCGCTGGGTCAGCACTTCCTCCTTCAAGTGATCGGAGATGCCCAGGATCTGGTGAGCGGCCTGGATGGGATCCCCGGGCGACATCCGGAGGAGCTCGGTCCAGCTCCGCAGGCCCTGGAGGGTGTTCATCAGATCGTGGAGGAAGACCTGTTCGAGGATCTCCCGGCGCTTCTGGGCGCTGATGTCCTGCAGGACGAGCACGAGGAAGGCATGCCCCCCGATCTTCAGGGGGGTGGCCCGCACCCGGAACTCCCGGGCCTCCCATCGCTGGCCGCTGCGGGAGCCCAGGAGGCACTCGCCCTCCACGGGACACCCCTGCTGCTGGGCCGCGAGGATGGTGAGGATCGCCCCGCAACGGCCGCAGGCCTTCGAGGTTCCGCACCCGTCTGGGCCCTCCTCCACGTGCACGCAGCCGAAGACTTCCCCGGGACGCAGGCCCTGGAAGCACGCCGGATCCTCGATGGCCAGGGCCTCCAGGAGGGCGGCGTTGGCCGCCAGGATCTGCCGCTGCTCGTTGAGGATCAGGGCGTAGCTCTCCACGGCCTCGAGCACCACCCGGGCCACGGGGTTGTCCAGGCAGCTCGCGACCTCCCCATCCAGCTCGGCGGCTCCCACCCGCCCCGCGGGGGCGAAATGGGTGTCCTGGGAAAGGCGAATGTCCCCTCGATCCATGGCCCCTCCGGGCGAACTCCTGAGACCTGCAAGGCGGTGTCTCCAAATGCTGGAGAGAATCGGGGCGGGGGTCAATGCCATATGAATATTTTTTATGTCCCCAGGATCTGCCAGCCCAGGCGCAGGATGAGGGCGCTGACCACGGCGATGAAGACGATGCGCACCCAGGCGCTGCCACGGCTGAGGGCCGTGCGGGCCCCCAGGTAGCCCCCCAGGCCGTTGCCCACGGCCATGGAGAGGGCCACGGTGGGCACCCAGCTCCCCCGGGAGAGGAAGAGCGCCAGGGAGGCGATGTTGGAGGCCCAGTTCACGCTCTTGGCCAGGGCCGAGGCCCGCAGGAAATCGAAACCCAGCACCGCCACGAAGAGAAATATGAGGATGCTGCCGGTGCCGGGTCCGAAGAGGCCGTCGTAGAAGCCCAGGGCGAAAGAGATGACCAGGGCCAGCATGCGCTGGTGGGAGAGGCCGAATTTGGGCGCGTGGAGCCGCCCAGCGTCGGGCTTCAGCAGCGTCCAGGCCAGCATCACGACCATGAGCCCCACCATGGCGGGGCGCAGATAGGGATCGAAGCGCCCGGACAGGAAGTAGGCCAGGGCCACCCCCAGGGCGGCGCCGGCCATGGCGGCGAGGACGGGGCCCACCATCTCCTGCCAGCGCAGGATGCGCGCCTGCACGAACTGGGCGGCGGCGAAGGTCGTCCCCGTGCAGGCCACCACCTTGTTCGTGCCCGAGATGACGGGCCAGGATTGCCCCGGCAGGCCGATCATCAGGGCCGGAATGGTGATGAGCCCCCCACCGCCCACGACGGCATCCACGAAGCCCGCCAGGAAGGCGGCGAGGACGAGGAAGGCGAGGGTCAGGGGGCTGGGCATGGACAAATGCTAACGGCTCGGCCGCGCCCAGGGGTCAGTCTCGGGCCGCAGGCGCGTTGGTCTTGGCGGAGAAGCCCTCCAGCGGATAGATGTAGTCCAGGTCGAAGCAGGCGGTGCAGAAGTCCGCGCGACGCCCCGGCAGGAGGCCCTCGAAGTCCTCCAGCTCCAGGTAGGTGAGGCTGTCGGCCCCCAGGTATCCCCGGATCTCGGCCTCGGGCATGCGGTTGGCGATGAGTTCCTCCCGGGTGGGCGTGTCGATGCCGTAGAAGCATCGCCCGATGACCTTGGGGGAGCCGATGCGGACGTGGATCTCCCGGGCCCCCGCCTGGCGGATCATGGCCACGATCTTGCGCAGGCTGGTGCCCCGCACGATGGAGTCGTCCACCAGCACGACCCGCTTGCCCGGGAAGAAGTCCGGCAGCGGGTTGAACTTCTGCTGCACGCCCTCGTCCCTGGACTTCTGGGTGGGCTTGATGAAGGTCCGGCCCACGTAGTGGTTGCGCAGCAGGCCCATGCTGTAGGGCACACCCATGGCCCGGGCGTAGCCCAGGGCCACGAAGTTGGAGGAATCGGGCACCGGCATCACGACGAGATCGTCGCCGGCGGCCAGGTCCGCGTCCTTGGCCGCCAGGCAGGCGCCGATGCGCTCCCGGACCCGGTAGACGGATTCGCCGAAGTTGATGCTGTCGGGCCGCGAGAAATAGATCAGCTCGAAGACGCAGTGGCGGAGCTGCAGGGGCGCGTGGCGCACGCTGAAGACGGGCTTCCCCTTCTCCAGGCGGAGGATCTCGCCGGGGCGGACCTCCCGCAGGCGGCGGGCGCCGATGATGTTGAAACCGCAGCACTCGGAGGCAAAGACGGTGCCCTCGCTGGGGGGCTCGCCGTCGCCCTCGTGGCTCAGGTGGCCCATGACGAAGGGGCGGAAGCCGTGGGGATCCCGGAAGGCGAAGAGCTGGTCCCGGTAGATGAGCAGCGTGGAGAAGGCGCCCTTCAATTCGTCCTGGGCCCTGGCGATGGCTTCCTCGATGGGAAGGCGCTCCCGCACCAGGTAGAGGGCGATGAGGCGGCCGATGAGCTCGGCGTCGTTGTCGCTCCGGAAGACCACGCCATCGGCCTCCAGGCGGGCGCGCACCTCGCCGTAGTTGATGAGGTCGCCGTTGGAGGAGATGGCCATCACAGGCCCCTGGGCGAGTTCGATGGCATGGGGCTGGGCGTTCACGATGTCGCTGCAACCGGCGGTGGGATAGCGGACATGGCCGATGGCCGTCCTGCCGGGCAGCTGCTCGATCACCCCCTCGTTGAGCACCTGCTTGACCAGGCCCATCCCCTTGCAGGCCACGACCCGGCCGGCCCCGTCCCGGGCGGCGGCGCCGCAGCTCTCCTGGCCCCGGTGCTGGATGGCGAAGAGGATGCTGGCCACGACACCGCTGGCCCCGTCGGTCTCAAAGACACCCGCGATACCGCACATGGAAACCCCCTGGGGAAACATTCAGAACGGCGAAGGGGCGGGAAGGTCTCCGCGCAGGTTCGAGCCGGACCCCCAGAATAACCGCCCAGCCGCCTCGCGGAGGCCATCGGGGCCGGTTGCCGCGCCGGTGGGGATGCCAGGCTGCATCGCAGCCTGAATGGGGTTCTGTCTCTGACCCATGCGGATGCAAAAACGGCAGGCTGCCTAGCAGCCTGCCGTTCGGCATTCGCAAGGGTCAGACTTTTAAGATCTCCGCGTCCTTGTGCTTGGTGGTCTCTTCCACTTCCTTGATGAAGCCGTCCGTGAGCTTCTGGATATCGTCCAGGGCCGTCTTGGCGGCGTCCTCGCTGAGGTGGGCCTCCTTGTTCTTCTCCAGCTTCTTGATGTCGTCGTTGGCGTCCCGGCGCACATTGCGGATGGCGGTCTTGATCTCCTCGCCCATGCGGTTGACGACCTTGGTGAGTTCCCTGCGGCGCTCCTCGGTGAGGGCGGGAATGGGCAGGCGGATCACGTTGCCATCATTGGAGGGGTTGAGGCCCAGTTCGCTCTTGAGGATGGCGGTCTCGATGGCCTTCATGGCGCCCTTGTCGAAGGGCTGGATCATGAGCATGGAGGCGTCGGGCACGCTGATGCCGGCGATCTGGTTGAGGGGCATGTGGGACCCGTAGTACTCCACCTGGATGGTGTCCAGGATCGTGGGGTTGGCGCGGCCCGTGCGCACCGTGGCCAGCTCCTTGCGCAGCGTCTCGATGGAGGACTTCATGCGCTTCTTGGTTTCGGTGAGGATCACTTCGACGGTCATGAGGGCTCCTTCGTGCATGCAATTCTGGCCGGCCGGATAGGGCCATCATAGCGCAGGCGGGGGGACCTACCCCAGGCAGGTGCTGCAGCGGGCTCCGGCCTGGAGCCGGGCGATGGCTCCGGGGACGGCGCCTAGATCCGCGATCTCCACCAGCTCCGCCTCCGGGTCGTGGTCGGGCCGGGGCCTGCCCTCCCGGTTCAGCCAGAGGACGGTCCAGCCCGCCTCGAGCGCGCCCTGCACATCGTCGTTCCAGCTGTCCCCCACCATGGCCAGTTCCCCCGGGAAGAGGCGGAGGCGCTTCTGCACGGTCTCGAAGGCGCCGGGCTCGGGCTTGAGGAAGCCCGTCTCCGCGCTCAGGAAGCGGTGGGGGATCAGGCGGGTGGGTTCGAGCCGTTCCAGGAAGCCCAGATCGAAGCTTTGCGTGTTGGACAGGAGGGCAATGCGGGCCAGATCGCGCGTGGCCCTGAGGGCGTCGGCCGTCTCGGGGAAGCATTCCGTGTCCTCCACGGCGCTGCGGAAGATCTCGCCCATGGCCTGGAACTGGGCCTCGCTCAGTTCGAGACAGGGCCGCCAGCGCTCCAGGAGGGTGCGGGCGTCGGCGTGGGGCCGATCCATGGCGTCGCGCTTGAACTGGGCGAAGAAGGGGCGCTGCGCCTCGGTCATCAGGGCGTGGAGGTGGCGGAAGGGATCGCCGCCCCCACTGTGGACCAGGGTGTTCCAGAGATCGAAGACGACGGCGCGGATCATGGGGTCCTCAGCTGCCGGTGCCCTTGGAGGAGCGGATGGGGACCGTGAAGGGCAGGCCGAAGGCCTCGAGCCTCAGCTGGCCGTCCAGGCGCCAGGTGCCCTTCCGGCCCCGGAGGGCCGAATTCAGAGGGTTCCAGGCCTGCTTGACCTCCCGGTAGCCGAAGCTCAGATCCATCGGCATCTGGGAGTGAGTCCCCGGCGCCAGTTCCAGGCCCTGGGTGAAGGCCACCTGGCCGAGGGCGTGCGTGTTGGCCCCGTCCTCCAGGGAGAGCTGACCCGTGAAGCCCCGGGCGTGGAAGCGCACCTGACTGGGATTGTCCACGCCGATCACCAGGCGGAAGGTCACCCGGGATTCCTCCAGGGGGAAGGTGAGCTGGAGCGACGGCTCCACCCGGTCCAGGCTGAAGCGCAACTGCTGCGCGGCATCCTGGTAGCGCCGGGCCAGATCCAGCTGCGTGCAGCCCAGGCACAGGACCAGGGCGGGGAGCGCGAGCCAAGCCTTCCGCATCAGGCCCCCCGGTAGATGACGCAGTTGTCCGTGGTCTCGAAGACCTCGATCTGGCAGAGCTCCGGCAGTTCGGCCTTGAGCTGCTCCCAGATCCACACGGAGATGTTCTCGGCGGTGGAGAGGGGGATCAGATCGTTGAGGAAGTGGTGATCCAGGCGCCTGATGACCCTTTCCACCACGACCTTGGAGAGATCGTCGAAGTCGATGATCATGCCCGTCTCCGGGTTCACCTGCCCCTCCAGGCAGACGAAGAGCCTGTAGCTGTGCCCGTGCAGGTTCCGGCACTTGCCCGGATGGTTGTAGATGAAGTGGGCGGCCTCGAAGCCATATTCCTTGCGAAGAATCATCAGCTCACACGAAAAAGCCCCAGCGGGGGACTCGATTCTACCGCCCCCGGGAAGAGGGCCTATCACCTTGGATGCACACCCCTCCCGCCCGTCCCGGTCTTCATGCGAAACTGGACCGGGCGCCCATAGCTCAGGTGGATAGAGCACCAGCCTTCTAAGCTGGTGGTCGCTGGTTCGAATCCAGCTGGGCGTACCATTTTTTTGTTACCGCCACTCTGGATTCGAACCAGCGAATGGCAGCCGGCCCGCGAGCGCCCCGCGAAGACAGCCCAGTGGGCTGTCGCAGCGGAAC
>JAYSNJ010000140.1:0-1564 GCA_043723905.1 Holophagaceae bacterium | reverse complement strand
GGAGTGAGCACCCCCGTGGAGTCCCAGAGCAGGTCGTAGGACGCGTTCTCGCCGGTACTGTCGGAGGCGATCTCGTCGATCTGCCCACCCAGGGGCGTCACGAAGAAGCGGATCATGGTCTGGCCCTTGCCGGACGGATCCAGATCCACCCCGACAAAATCGAAGTCGCCCTGATTGGTGTCGCGCATGTGGCGGGCGGCATGGATTTTGGCGGGTTCGGGGTCGATGGCCTCGATGGCGACGTAGAGTGCATCGGAACCCCAGCCCACATGGACGGTGGTGGGCCAGCGGTTTTCGCCCTTGTCATCGGGCATGATCATGCCGAAATCCCGGATCACGAGGGCCTCCGCCCAGGTGGAGAGGTCCGCGTCCTTGGTCATGGAGGGCGCCTGGGCCAGCCTGGGAAAGGCCACATGGGGTGGATTGGGCGCCTGGGAGGCGAGGATGGGCAGGCAGATGAAAACCAAGGCCAGAAGGCGCATGAACGATCCCCGAATGGGTCAACTGGCATGCCTACGAGAGCCTTCGCAGGTCCGTTTAGGGGGCGTTCCGAAAAACCTCAGGTTGCCCTGCTGGTTTCCTGGCGGTGCCCTCGACACGGCCGGATCACTTGGGCAGACACGTCAGCTTTCTGCGGCGCGACCCAGGAGGGCTCTTTTCGGGATGCGCATCGGACGAGGATAGTGAATGGACCTTCCGGGTGCTTCGTGTTCAAGTGGTCGGAACCCACCCAAGGAACCCTGATGGCCGAAGCCCAGAGCCCCGCTGTGCCTGCCTCGGATGCGGACCGCATCAACCGGACCTTCGCGGGTGTGGGCGCGGCTATCGGGCTGGTGTTATGGCCCATGCTGTTCGGACTGCCGTTCTTTGCCGCTTCGCGCGTCGTCATCAGGACTCATCCACACCTCGGGCTCTTCCTGGTGTTCTTGTCCATGCTTTCGGTGGTGCCTGGAATCCTTTGGGTGGCCAGGGCAAGGTGGGGGGACCGCTGGCGGAAGGCCCTTCCCTTGGCGTCCGTGGGCTCTGGGCTCCTGCTCTGGACTGGCCTGTGTGCGCTGGCGTTCATTCCAGCGAACCTCGCCTGGTTCCTGGCCATGGAAAAGGCCATCGGCCCGCTCCACCTGCCGGATCTCCTTCCGTCCGTCGGTGTGCTTGGCCTGGTCTTTGGGGCGCCCATCGCCGAGGAGATCCTTTGCCGGGGTTATGGTCTGGCGCGTATTCGCGAACTCGCCGGGGACCGTCGGGCGCTGTTGTACACGGCCCTCGCCTTCGCGATTCTTCATGTCAACTGGGTCAAGTTCCCGGGGACCTTTACGGTCGGTCTGTTCTTTGGTTGGCTCGTGCTTCGCACGGGTTCCCTCTGGCCATCCTTCGTGGGCCATTTCACCAACAATGGAATGGCCCTGATCCTGGACCGGTTCGAAACGCTTCAGTTCATGGATCCCCTGCAGGCCTCATGGACCCTGATCCTGGTGCTCGCCACCGCGGGCTTGGCCTGCCTTTTCATCCTTTGGTCGCCCTGGGTTCGCGGCCGGATCAAAGAACTGAACGCCTCGACCTGAAG
>JAYSNJ010000139.1:0-17517 GCA_043723905.1 Holophagaceae bacterium | reverse complement strand
CCTCGCCCAGACCAGGGCGAGGGCCTTCTCCTCTCTCGTCCTGCAGGCATCCCACGACAGGCTGCGGGCTCAGATGAACCCCTTCGCCTTCGCCAGTTCGGCGTTCAGCACCGATCCCCCTGCGGCTCCCCGCTCGGTGTTGTGGCCCAGGAGAGTGAACTTGATGCCCAGCACGGAGCATCGACGGATGCGTCCCACGTGGACGCTCATGCCTGAATCCTCCTCCACGTCCCGGCGCACCTGGGGCCTATTCTCGGCGTCATGGAGGCGGATGGGCACGGAGGGCGCGCTGGGCAGTTCCAGACGCTGGGGTTCGGGCCGCCAATGGGCGAGCACCTCCCGCACCTGCTCTGGGGATGGGTCACCCTTCAGCCGCACGCTCACGGCCTCCGTGTGGCCATCGAGCACGGGCACCCGATGGCACAGAGCCGAGACGGTGAGATGCGCCTCCTCGACACGGCCACCGAGGAAATGCCCCAGCAGCTTGGCCGTCTCGACTTCCACCTTGGATTCCTCGCCCGGGATGAAGGGGATCACATTGCCCATCAAATCGAGGCTGGAGACGCCGGGATAGCCCGCGCCACTGGCGGCCTGCATGGAGGTCATGAGCACGGCCTCCACGCCGAAGACCTCGTGCAGGGGCGCCAGGGCCATCACCAGGACCGTCGTCGTGCAGTTGGGATTGGTGAGAATTCCCCCCGACCAGCCGCGCCGGGCGCGTTGGCCTACCAGCAATCCAAGGTGTTCCGGGTTCACTTCGGGCACCAGGAGCGGCACATCGTCCTCCATGCGAAAGCTCGAGGCATTGCTGAAGACGAGGGCTCCGGCCCGGGCGTAGGCGGGTTCCAGCTCCTGGGCCACCTCGGCGTCCAGGGCGCTGAACACCACCGCCGCCAATGCCCGATCGGGTGCAGCTTCCACCAGCATGCGATCCCCGAGCCCCGCGAAGGGCTCACCGTCCAGGCGCCACTCGCAGGCCTCCGAATAGCGCTTGCCCGCACTGCGCCCACTGGCGGCGAGATGGGCAATCTCGAACCAGGGATGGGCGGCCAGTCTCCGCACGAAGCGCTGACCCACGACGCCCGTGGCGCCGAGCACCGTCACCTGAATTTTTTTCGACATGCCTTCCTCCTGCCGGGTCCAGAACCCGGTCCGCCTTTGTGCCTTTCCCGACTTCTCTGCACTTCCTGTGCTCTGGGGGTCAATCCCTCTTTACCCGCAGAGCACAGTCCCGCCGTTCACGTTCAGGATCTCGCCGTGCACCGCCACGGCCCACTCGCTGAGGAGGAAGGCGATGGGCCCGGCGATATCCTCGGCCACGGGAATGTGGCCCAGGGGGAAGATGCCTTCCACTTTTTTCCGCTGGGCGGGATCCTCGCGCAGGGCCGAGGCTGAAAGATCCGTGTCCACCCAGCCCGGTGCCACGCAGTTCACGCGGATATTGAAAGGCCCCAGCTCCGTGGCTAGGGTCTTGGTGAGGGAGATCACGGCCCCCTTGCTGGCCGCGTAGGCGCCGTAGCCCGCCTCCCCCCGCTGGCCCGCGGTGCTGGAGACCATGACGAGGCTGCCGCCGCCGGCCCGCTTGAGGGCGGGCACCACTTCCGCGTGCCAGCGGAAGAGTCCCGTGAGATTGGTCTCCAGCACGGCTTCCAGATTGGCCTCGTCCTTCAGTTCCGCCGGTGTGGGCAGCCAGATGCCCGCGTTGCTGACGAAGGCGTCCAGGCCGCCCCAGGCCTGCTCCAGGGAGCGGACGACACTCTTGGCGTCTTCCCGGGAGCGCTGGTTCGCAGGGAAGGCGAGCACGTCGTGGCCTTCCGCCGCCAGGGACTTCAGCAACGCCTGGGCCGCGTCCTGACGGATCTGGTAGGTGAAGGCCACCCGGGCGCCCAGGTGCGCGAGGAGGCGGACGGTGGCCGCGCCGATGCCCCGGCTCCCGCCGGTGACGAGGATGCGCTTGCCTGTAAGGGTGGGATTCAATGTCATGGGTTTCTCCAGAGGGAAGAAAGAATCAGGCCTTGAAACACTCTGCGTGGAGGCGGGGGATCAGGGAGGGGAGGCGCGACTCCGGCACGAGGAAGGCCAGGGAAACGCCCGTATCCCCAGCCAGGATGCCCGCGATCGGTTCCTCCTGCAGGGAGGAAAGGAGGCCCAGGGCCCGCCCCGGAGCCTCGCGCAGCCCTTCGCCCACCAGGGCCACCACGGCCCAGCCACGGGTAATATCGTGCCCCGCCACGCCCATTTCCTCCAGCAGCGCCACGCAGGCCGGAGTCTCGGGACGCACCACCAGCAGACTCCCATCGGGGGTGGAGAGCAGGCCGTAGCGGGAGGCCCCGGCCTCCTGGAGCCGCAGGGCCGCATGAAACAGGGGTTCCAGGTCCCGGGTCGGCGCCAGGCGAAGGCAGGCCAGGCCTTCCTTGTAGGCCACGGAGGTGATCTCCCCGGGGCGCCGGGGGGGAGCCTGGACGGCGATCTCCGTGCGGCTCGCGGCGGGCCGATGGGTGTTGGCCACCACCAGCCGGAAGTGGGCCCTGGCCAGGGGCGCCAGGGAATCCGCGTGCAGGACCTTGGCGCCGAAGGCCGAGAGGGCTGCGGCCTCCCGGAGGCTCATCACGGGAATGGGCCGGGCCCCGGGCACGAGGCTGGGATCGGCGCTCAGCACACCGTCCACATCCGTCCATATCTGGACCTCGCTGGCGCCCAGCGCTTCTCCCAGGAGCGTCGCGCTGGTATCCGAGCCCCCCCGTCCCAATGTGGTCGTCGTACCGTCCGGGGCGGAGCCCAGGAAGCCCTGGGTGACCAACAGGGCGCCCTCCAGCAGCTCACTGCGCCACCCCTCGCAGGCGACCCGAATGGCGACAGGATCGGGCTGGGCCCGCCCGTGGCGACCGTCCGTCCGCACCACGTCCCGGGCCTCCCGGAACTGAGCGGGAAGCCCTTCCGCCCCCAGGAGAGCCACCAGCAGATGGGCCGAGAGGGTCTCGCCGATGGCGAGGGCGCCGTCCCGGGCTCGGGCTGAGGCCTCCCCCAGGAGACCCATGCCTTCCAGGATTCCCCCCAACCTCTCGAAGAACTGTCCCCATGGGGTTTCCAGGGATTCCAGGAGCCCCAGTTCCCGGGCCACGGCGAGATGGCGCCTCCGGAGCACCGCATGCCGCGACCGCGCACCGCCGGAGTCTCCCCTCGCCGCCAGGTCCACCGCTTCGAGGATCCCATCCGTGGTGCCAGAGAGGGCGCTCACCACCACCAGGCCGCCCCCCAGAAGCTCCGCCCGGATGATGGCCGCCGCCCGGCGGAGGGCCTCGGGCGTGCCCACGCTGGTCCCGCCGAATTTCAGCACGCGCATGGTGTCACCTCCCGGAACACGTTCCTCAGCCAGGCCGCCACCTGCTCCCATTCCATGAGGAAGGCGTCATGGCCGTGAGGGCTGTCCAGCCATTCCAGTCTGCATTCGGCCCCGGCCTCCAGGGCGGCCTGGACCAGCTCTTCCAGCACGGGACGGGGGAAGAGGAGATCGGGGTCCATGCCGAGCACGAAAAGAGGGGCCTTCAACACCGAAAGGGCCGGCACCAGACCTCCCCGGTCCCGCCCCAGATCGTGACCGTCCATGGCGTCCAGGAGGGCCACATAGCTCCTTCGGGTGAAGCGCGCCGCGAGGGCCTCGCCATGGAAGGCCAGCCAATCGCGGATCTCAGGAGCGGAGGTGAATCGGGCATCGAGACTCCGAGGCGTGCGAAAGCTCAGCATGGCGGCCCGGCGGGCCAGGGCGATGGCTTCCTGGTCGCCCAATCCCTCACTCTCCAGGATGGCTCGCTGCACTTCGTTGGTACCCCAGAGCCAGGCGTCGGCCCGGGCCCCGCACCCGATGACCCCGATGGCCCGGAAGCACTCCGGCGCCAGCAGGGCCAACTCCAGGGCCACCATGCCCCCCAGGGAACCCCCGATCAGAGCGTCGAAATGGAGATCGGCGTCCCGGATCCAGTCCGCCAGGATCTGGGCCTGATCACGCGTGCCCAGGGCAGGGAAATCCTCACTCCCCTCCGGTCCCGTGCTGCCATAGCAGCTCCCCGCCAGGTTGGGCGTCCATACCGTAGCCTGGGCCAGGGGCGCCCCCTTCCGGAAGAGGGGGGCCCACCAGCCCTTCACCCCCTCCCGGTCGGCGGCGTCGGGACTGCCCGTGAGGGCGTGCAGGAGCAGCACCTTCAGGGGCCCCTGCCCCGTCACGCGAAAGGCCGTATGGACCCGATCCAGTCCGCTCATCCCCGCACCTCGCAGAGGGCCTGATCCAGATCCGCCTTGAGATCCTCCAGGTGTTCGAGGCCCACGGAAAGCCGGATCAGGTCCTCGGAGACGCCCGTGGCCAGGCGTTCCGCCCCGGAGAGCTGCTGGTGGGTGGTGGAGGCAGGATGGATGATGAGGCTCTTGGCATCGCCCACGTTGGCCAGCCGGGAGAACAGGTTCACACCGTTGATGAGGGTCTTCCCGGAGGCGAGCCCGCCCTTCACGCCGAAGGTGAGGATGCCGCCGAAGCCCGCGCCCTCCCGGAAATAGCGCGTGGCCATGGCATGGCTGGGATGGGCCTGCAGGCCGGGATAGTTTACCCAGGCCACCTGGGGATGGACCTGGAGCCACTGGGCCAGGGCCAGGGCATTCTGGCCGTGGCGTTCCATGCGCAGGGGCAGCGTCTCGATGCCCTGCAGCAGCAGGAAGGCGCTGAAGGGCGAGAGGGCCGGACCGAAGTCGCGCAACCCCTCGATTCGCGCCTTCACGGCGAAGGCCGCATCACCCGCGATCTCGGCCAGGATGGCGCCGTGGTAGGCGGGATGAGGCTCGGTGAATTCGGGGAAATTTCCGTTGCGCCAATCGAAGCGCCCGCCATCCACGAGGATGCCCCCCAGGGTGGTGCCGTGGCCCCCCAGGAATTTCGTGGCGCTGTGCACGACGATATCGGCGCCATGTTTCAGGGGCTGGCAGAGCCAGGGCGAGGCCAGGGTGTTGTCCACGAGGAGGGGCACCCCCGCCTCATGGGCCACGGCCGCCAGGGCCTCGAAGTGGGGGACGTCCAGCTTGGGGTTGCCGAGAGCCTCCAGGAAGATCGCCTTGGTGCGGGGCGTGATGCCCCGGCGGAAGGCCTCGATGTCCCCGCTGTCCACGAAGGAGACGTCGATGCCCTGGCGCCTCAGGCTCTGGCTGAAGAGGGTGTAGGTGCCGCCGTAGAGATTGTTGCCCGCCAGGATGTGATCGCCGCTGCGAGCCAGGGTCAGGATCGCCAGGGCGATGGCCGACATTCCGGACGCCGTGGCCAGGCCCGCGACGCCCCCTTCGAGTTGGGCCACCCGCGCTTCCAGCACGGCCACGGTGGGATTGCCGATGCGCGTGTAGATGTTGCCGGGCTCCTCCAGACTGAAGAGCCGCGCGCCGTGCTCGGCGGAATCGAACACGAAGCTGCTGGTCTGGTAGATGGGCACGGCGCGGCTCTTGGTGTCCCCGTCAGGAGCGTGGCCCCCGTGGAGGGCGAGGGTCTCGAAGCGGTGTTGGACAGCTGCAGTCTCACTCATGGCGGACTCCGTGCAGAGCCTCCCCGACCCCGTCGGGGGGCTGATTCGTGTGCCCTTGTCCCCCTGTCCTAAGGGCCTCCGGGCACGTCGAGGGAGTCTCGCCGCTCCTAGCTCGCTCCAAGAAAAACGAAGGGGCCCGATAGAATCGGGCCCCTTCGTGTGTGTCAGTCGAATAGTTTGACATCTCTCCGGCAGTCCGCCGGCAGGAATTGGCACCTTACGCGTTAACGCAGGTTGCCAAGGTTTCACAGGGCCCGTCCCTCCACCTTTCTGGATAGCTCGCTATGGAACTGACAAAGATCTCAGAGCTGATAGTCTCCGATGGGCCGTCGAATCTGTCAAGAGCGGTGCCAGACCGCCACGCCCTGAATGATCTCCAGCGGCGCATGGAGCTTTTCCAGGCTTCGCGCCAGGCGGGCACGGTACTTTGTGAGCAGATCCTCCCCCCCCCAGTCGGCGCGATCCCAGTCCAGCAGCAGCACCTCTCCGGAGGGCGTGACCATCACGTTGGTCGCATTCAGATCCGGTGCGAAGAGGCCCCAGGCGCACAGCGCGTCGATCTGCTCCCTGAGCTGCCGAAGCACCGAAGCATCCCAATGACGGGGCCAAGGCTCACATGCGGTGTAACGGGTCAGGAAAAGCCCCTCTACACCCCACCCTCGCCGACGGACGGCGTAGCCCAGGGGTTCCACGGTGGGAAAGCCCGCCAGCCACAGGGCCCGATGCACCGTGAACTCCCGGGCGAAGCGGGCGGGAGAAGGGTAGATCCGTTCGTTCAGGTGCCGCACCAGCCCGCCCCGGCGATAGGGCCGCACCACCACCTCACCCAGGCGCCGGACGCCCCCGCGGCCGAAGGCCCCTTCCAGGCTCTTCGCTTCGCAACCGAGATCCAGCCCAGGCGGGGCAATCAAGGTCCAGCCTTCCCCCTGCCCAGGGATCTCGAGGCCGGTGCAGAGGACCGGAACCTCGCCCTGGATTCGGCGTTCGAAGGGCCACCCTGGAGGCAGGGCCGGGATGCTGGGAAGAGATCGACTCATGGCCTCTCCAGCTTCGCCTGCCTGCGGAGGGCGGGCCAGAGGAACCTTGAACCTTGCCAACGGTCCCGGAGCGCGGATACTCGGACTGTCCTGGAGGCTCCCATGGAACCTGGCGCCCCCCACGTCGCGGTCCTGATGTGCCACGCGCCCATCGTGATCCCGGCCATCGGCGGCGAGCGGGGGACCGAATGCGCCGCCACCACCCGCGCCATGCGGGAAGCGGCCCGAATCGTAGTTGCCTGCGGCGCGGAGACGGCTGTCGTCCTGAGCCCCCACCTCCCCCGCCACCGCCAAGCCTTCGGCGTCGTGGCGGGCGAGAAGCTGCACGGAGACTTCGGGACCTTCGGTCGGCCCGATATCGCCTGCGCCTTCCGGGGCGACGCGGCTGCGGGCGCCGCCATCACCCGGGCTGCCCAGAAGGCGGGCCTCGAGATGGTGCCCGGCGAGCCCCGCGGCCTGGACCACGGCGCCCTCGTGCCCCTGTGGTTCCTCCAGGAGGCGGGCTTCCGGGGCCGCATCGTCGTCTTCGGGTTCCCGTGGTACACGGACCGGTCCGCCAACCAGACCTTCGGATGCGCGCTGCGGGAGACCATGGTGAGCCTCGAACGCCGCTGGGCCCTGGTGGCCTCCGGAGACATGAGCCACGCCCTCCAGCCGGGAGCGCCTTCGGGCTTCCATCCCCGCGCCCAGGCCTTCGACGACGCCGTGGTGGAGGCCCTGGAGAGGGGCAACCTCGGCGCGCTCAGTGCCATTCCCGGCGAACTCCGGGAACTGGCCGCCGAGGATGTCATCGATTCCCTGGAGAGCGCCGCCGGCGTACTCGGCGACGAGATGCCGGAAGGCGGGGTCCTCTCCTACGAAGGGCCCTTCGGTGTGGGCTACCTGATCGCTCTCCTGAGAGGGATGGCGCCGTGACCCTTCCCCCGGCCCGCTGGTGGCAAGATGTCGGCGCCGGCAGGGTCCTCTGCGAACTCTGCCCCCGGAACTGCCTGCTGAGCGAGGGCCGGACGGGTTTCTGCGGCGTCCGGCGCATGGAGGGCGGCGAACTCAGGATCGCTGCCTTCGGCGCCACCAGCGGCCTCTGCGTCGATCCCGTCGAGAAGAAGCCCCTCTATCATTTCCTGCCGGGGAGCCGGGTGCTCTCCTTCGGGATGCAGGGCTGCACCCTGGCCTGCGACTTCTGCCAGAACGCCGGCCTGAGCCAGGGAAGTGACTGGGGCAGCCTGCGCCCGATCCGCCCCGAGGAGCTCGTGCGCCTCGCCAAGGCCCAGGATTGCCTCGGCGTGGCCTTCACGTACAACGAACCCATCGTCTCCATCGAGTGGTGCCTGGAAGTGGCGGCGGCCTGCCGGGAGGCCGGGCTCCAGACCCTCGCCGTCACCTCGGGCTACATCTCGAGCGCCGCCCGTCCGGAATTCTTCGGGGCCATGGACGCCGCCAACGTGGACCTCAAGAGCTTCTCCGAAGCCTTCTACCGGAGGCACTGCCAGGGCCGCCTCCGGCCCGTGCTGGAGACCCTGGAATACCTGGCCCAGGAGGGCCGGATCTGGCTGGAAGTGACCACACTGCTCATCCCCGGAGAGAATGATGGCGAGCGCGAGATCAGAGCCCTCTCCCAGTGGATGGCGGACCATCTCGGAACGGAAGTCCCCCTGCACTTCTCGGCCTTCCATCCGGCCCACCGCCTGCTCTACCGCCCCCGGACGCCCTCCTCTACCCTGCGCCGGGCCCGGGAGATCGCCAAGGACTGCGGCCTCGGCTACGTCTACACGGGCAATGTGCTCGACGCGGAAGGCAGCACCACCTTCTGTGCCGCCTGTGGCAAGGCCTTGATCGAACGCGAGGGCTTCCAGGTCCTCCTCAATCGGGTGAGAGAGGGCCGTTGCCCGGATTGCGGAGCCCTCATTCCGGGGCGATTTGCGGAAGAATCCTGCGGATGAACCCTTGCGACGAAAACCATGCCATCGTTCGAGGGGAGGATCCTGCGCCCATGAAATTGCTGGATTGGAATCCCGCCTGGGAAACCGGCATTGAGAAAATCGATCAGCAGCATCGGGAACTGTTTGGCCTGATCGAGAACCTCATGAAAGAGATCCACAACAACCAGGCCGCCTCCCGCCTGCCCGGATTGTTGACCTTCCTGGCCCAGTACGTGGACGTCCACTTCAGGGACGAGGAGGCCGAGATGGAAGCCTCGGGGTATCCCAGACTGGCCTCCCATAAGGCCATTCACGACGAGATGCGGGCCAGGGTGGCCACCTTGGAACTCCAGTTCCGGGAGGATCCGACGGTCCTCACCGATCCGGTCCTGGATTTCGTGACGGATTGGCTGGTCAACCACATCAACGGAGAGGACCGGCGCATGGCCCTCCACCTCCTCCTGCGGGCCGACAGGCAGGCCAAAGGCTGAGGAAGGGGCCGTGCGGACTCACCTCGCGCGCAGGGAATTGGCCAGCCTGCGATCCTCATCCTGGATGTGGTGGGTCGAACAATCCTTGAGGAAATGCCTGGTCATGATGGAGTGGATGGCCGGTCAGTGGACGCCGGGGGGAGACTCAGCCCTTGGGCTCGCCTTCCCCCGGCTTGGCGGCCCGATAGGGGCGAGTGCGCCCCGTTTCCTGGGCCTGGTTGGAAGTGCGCGGGGAAGCCGTGCGAGCCGCCGCAGCGTCCCTCACGCGAGGTTCACCCTTCCCCGCCCGAAAGACCTGGATGCGGTGCGTGGAGCCAGGGGTGGGGGATTCGGGCTGAGCGGAAAAGGCAGGAAGGTTGGCCGCCAGCAGAAGCATGGGTATGAGGTTCAACAGCCGTCGCATGTTCGTCTCCTAGTTCACTTGGATGGTGGTCACGGTCCCTGAGGTCACGCTGAAACTAGGGGGGTAATCCGGGACTCCGCTGGAGAAAACGACCTTCAGGTCGTAGGTGCCCGGAGAGACTCCCGTCAGGGTGAGTGTTTGAAGATCGTAGAGGGGCTGATCGGCCTGATTGGGACCCCAGGTGCTGGAGCTTGACTGGGTGAGATAGATCCCGTTGATGGTCAGACGCGAGTTGTTGAATACGGCCACCGCGCCATTGCCCGTGTTCATCATGCCGAGAACAGTCGTCTGGCCGTCCTGGATCTGCACATCGAAGACCCTATCGAGACTGCCGTCGGAGAACTCCGCCTCGACATCGTAGGTATCCGGGTAGAGGCGGGTCAGGGTGAGGGAATCCCCCGGGATCAAATAGCTTGGGGCGAGCTGATCCACCCCCCAGGAGGAGCTGGCACTGGGCGTGACATGGAGATTCAACATCTGGAGATTGCCATCGTTGACGATCCGCAGGCTCCCCTCGGGAGGAGGAGGGTTGCTCCCGCCCCCACTGCAGGAAAGGAACATGGCGATGAGGAGGACACTGGCTAGATGCCCCAAGTTTCGCCAATGGAGAAGGAAGGCCATCGAATACCTCCAGCAAGAAGTTCGGAATTGAATGGGAACAGACCAAGCCGCTTCAACTTAAGCGCTCAGATCCTGCATCATTCGAGCCACAGCGCAAAACAAACCAAACAATAAACTTAACAAATCAGTTTGGCCATACGGATGCGCGAATGTCATCACAATGAAGGACAATCTCTTCCTTTTGAAGGACAAATCCCTTTGAGCCCTGGAAAGGGGCGTGCATCCGCGTGAGGGTCTTCTGGCTGAACCCAGGCCGATCATCCTGTCGAACCGTTGGGATTCAGGGAAGGCAGGGTCCACACCCCCCGCCGCGTCGGAAGGATGAGCGCCGCCGCAAGGCGCTCCAGGTACTCGTCCCGGGGCACGATAAGGGCCCCCAACTGCTCCAGGTTGGCATTGGGGAGCTGGCCATCGATGAAGTGGAAGCCCCAGGCCTTGGCCGTGGCGCAGAGTCCCTGGAAGGCGGCGCGGCTGGCGTAGTCCCGGTCGCTGAACATGCTCTCGCCAAAAAAGGCCGCCCCCAGCGAGAGGCCGTACAGCCCCCCCACCAGTTCCCCGTCCTGCCAGGTCTCTATGGAATGGGCGAAGCCCTCCCGGTGGAGTTCCACATAGGCCTCGGCCATGGCCTCGGTGATCCAGGTGCCCTCCTGGCCTTCCCTGGGGACGCGGGCACAGCGCTCGATGACCCGCTCGAAGGCGGTATCGGCCCGCAGCTCGAAGGCCGCGTGGCGGATGGCCCTCCGCGCCCGGGCGGGAATGTGTTCCTCCCCGGGAATGATCAGGGCCCGCTCCGGGGGCGACCACCACAGGATCGGATCGCCCTCCCCGTACCAGGGAAAGATGCCCATGGCGTAGGCCTTCAGCAGCCGCTCCCCGCCCAGATCGCCCCCGACCGCCAGCACGCCCTCCCCGTCCGCCTTCCGGGGATCAGGAAAGACCGGCGCATCGCTGAGGCGGTAGACGGGCATGGGCAGTGTCAATCGATCTGCTTCAGCTCGATGCCCTTGAAATAGTGTTGGATGATCTGATCAAAGGTCCAGCCTTCCAGGGCGTAGCCGTAGGCACCGGTCTGGTCCATGCCCACACCATGCCCCCAACCCCGGCCGTAGAAGATCCAGCGGCGGGTGGGCCGGGCACCGGTCTGGATGAAGTTGAAGACGTTGTCCTTGAGGCCCAGCAGGCCCCGGATGCGCATGCCGGTGAAGCGGTGGGCCTTGCCCGCCCCGTCGCGCACGGTGAGTTCCAGCACGCGGCCCTGATCGTTGTGCTGCAGCTCCAGGCTCCGGAGGGAGCGCAGGCCGGTCTTCTGCTGAAGGCGCTCCAGGAGATCGCTCTCCTTGAGTTCCTGCTTCCAGTGGGCGGTGGGGTTGTAGCGGTCCAGGCTCGCCCCGTCGGGATCCAGCCGCCGCAGCAGCAGCCGCGAAGGACCGCTCCTTGGAATCCAGCGCACCCGGTCGCCCACCTGGATGGAGCTGTTGCCCACCAGGCGCAGGCTACCGCCGGGCGCTTCCTCTGCCAGCAGAATCGAAGGCGCGAGGGCCAGGGGGCCAGGACCGCCCCCCTTCACGCGCACCTGGCCATCCCGCAGCAGCGTGCCCTCCGCAAGTTCCAGAGGTTCGAGTTCCTGCCAGAGCTTCCCGAGGATCTGCAGCCCTTGGCCCAGTGTGAGGACCTGGGTCTTCCAGAAGTTGGGGGGCACGAGGCCGCGGCGGGCCAGGAATCCCGCCAGGAGGAGATCCTTGGGTTTGAGATCCAGGCCCGGCAGGAAGTAGCTCGCGTCCTGCAGCCGCTCCTGGCCCTGGACCACGTGATCGAAATCCAGGCTGCGGGCCATCCAGAGCAGGAGCTCGGCGCCCTGGACCGGGCTGGCCTGGGGCGGGGGAAGGGAAAGCCGCGAGGCGAGAGCCTCTACGGGGCCCTTGAGATCGGCCAGCCGCAGGGGGCGCGCCAGGCGTTCCCCATCCAGCCAGTCGGTGGGCACCAGGTCCCAGGCAGCGAGGCGCAGGAGTTCCATGGTGAGCCAGGCCTGATCGCCCGCGGGGGAGATGCTGCCCCTGAAATCCAGCGTGGTGGCCTTCTCGGCATAGTTGGTGGCGGGCTGCAGGTAGGGCGTCGCGCCTCCGCCGAAGACGAAGCGGTTGTCCACGGTGGCACCGCCGCTGTTGGCCATGAAGAGGGCCTGGATGGGATGGCCAGCATAGGTGGCCACCAAGCCCCGGGTCTCCTCGATGGCGCGGTCCGTGAGGCTCTGCTCCCCGTCCCGGCCGCCGTAGACCTGGTCGGCCACCGTGTCCACGAGGTCGAAGCCCTCCTTGGCCCGCTTGCCCCGATTGGCCACGGCGTAGGTGCGGGCGGCCACGGCCTGGGCCTTCAGGGCCTCCAGGCTGGGGAATTCCCAGGCGCCCATCTCCTTGGGCACCACCCCCCGGAGATAGGTCTCCAGTTCCACGGCGTTCATCACCGTAAGCCTCCCCTGGGCGTTGGGATAGATCTCGATCCGCCCGCGGTAGCGGCCCTTCCCGATCACCGTGGTGAGTTCACCCGCGGGCCGGAACGAGACGCCTTCGGCGGGCAGGGCCCGGCGCTCGTAGCGCTCCGTCACGGCATAGAGCGCCCTGCCCTTGTGTGGCTTGCCGGGGCGCTTCTCCGAAGCCACCCAGAGCTCCTCGAACCCGGTGGCCGACAGCTTCTGCAGCACGGGTTCGGCGGCGTCGGCCCTTTCGAAATGGCCCGTGAGGACCCGCCAGGTGCCCCCGTCCGAGACGCGCACCCGCTCGGGAGCTTCGCCCAGCTCCCGCAGGCGCTTCATCAGGGCCTCGGCCTCTTCCAGGACCAGGGGTCCGCCCACCTGGAGCCGGAATTCGCCCGTGGGATCGGCCTCGCCGCGACTGTCCCACCAGATCCGCAGCTTCTCGCCCGCCCCCAGCTTCAGGAGAGGCTTCCCGCCCCGTGTGCAGACCTCACCGCCCCCTTCGAGACTGAGGGTCCATTCCAGGTTCTGGGTATCCAGACCCACGCGGAGAGGGATCTCCGCCGTCATGGGAGCCGCGAGCACGAAGAGGGGAAGGAGCCGGGAGATGCCGTTCATGCCCTCAGATTAGCAACCTGCGTGGCATTCGGCCTCATTCCCGGGAACCAGCGACGGATCGCCCCGGGCAGAGTAGCCTTGCGGATCTATGGCTTCCCAACCGCGAGACCTCATTCCCGAATGCCCTCCCGAGTGCCGCGAGCGCCTCCTCGGCCCCTGGGGCGGCCCTGCCTGGGATCCGGACCTGGTGCGAGACGAGCGGCTGCACGAGCTCTTCGAGGCGACGGTGGATGCCCACGGGGAACGGATCGCCGCGGAGATGGGCGACACGCGCCTCAGCTACCGGGAGCTGGAGGCCCGGGCCAATCGCATCGCCCATCTGCTCCACGAGCGGGGGGTGGGTCGCGGCACCTATGTGGGCCTCTTCCTGCCCCGCTCCCTGGAGGTCTACGCCGCGCTGCTGGGCATCCTCAAGACAGGGGCAGCCTATGTGCCCCTGGATCCCGAATACCCCGCCACGCGGGTCTCCCAGATCCTCCAGGATTCCGGTGCCCGGATCCTGGTGAGCGTTTCGGGCCTGGCTGCCCGCCTGGACCCCGGGGCCCATTCGAGCCTTCTGCTGGATCTCGAAGGCGCGGCCCTGGCGGCCCAATCCACCGCCCGTATTCCTCGGGCGCAGACGGGCCTGGAGGCGGAAGATCCCTGTTACGCCATCTTCACCAGCGGTTCCACTGGGCGGCCCAAGGGGGTCGCCGTGCCTCACCGCGCTGTCTGCAATCTGGTGCGCGCCGAAGGCAAGATCTTCGGAGTGGGTCCCCAGGACCGGGTCTTCCAGGGCTTCTCCATCGCCTTCGATGCCTCCGTGGAGGAGGTGTGGCTCGCCTTCCATGCCGGGGCCACGCTGGTGGGCGGCAGCGCCGAGGATGTGCGCAGCGGCCTTGACCTGCCGGGCCGCCTCGCCCGGGCGGGGATCACCGTGCTCTCCACCGTGCCGACCCTGCTCTCGACCTTCGGGGAGGAGATCCCGGGACTGCGCCTACTGATCCTGGGGGGCGAGGCCTGCCCCCAGGACCTCGTGAATCGTTGGGCCACGACAGGCCGGCGCATGGTGAACACGTACGGCCCCACGGAAGCCACCGTCATCGCCACCTATGCAGACCTGGAGCCCCATCGTCCCGTCACCATCGGAAGCGCTATCCCCAACGACCGTGTGTACGTCCTGGACGAGCACCTCCGACTGGTGCCCCCGGGCCAGACAGGAGAACTCTGCCTATCGGGCATCGGCCTCGCGCTCGGGTACCTGGGACGGCCCGATCTCACGGCGGAGCGCTTCCAGGCCAACCCCTTCGCGGAGGGTCCCTTCACCGAGCGGCTCTACCGCACGGGGGATCTCGTGCGCTTCGACTCGAACGGCGCCCTGGAATTCCTGGGGCGCGCCGACGAGCAGGTGAAGATCCGGGGCTTTCGCGTGGAGTTGGGCGAGGTCGAGGGGGCCCTTCGCGAAAGACCGGAGATCCGGCTTGCGGCGGCCTCCCTGCAGGAAACCGATGGCCTCGAGCGGATGTTGGCCTACGTGGTCTTGAAGGAAGGCCATGAACTGGACGAGGACGCCCTGAGGGCCTGGCTCCGCACCCGCCTGCCGGCCTACATGGTGCCCACCCAGATCGACCCGATCGTCGCGTTGCCCACCCTGGCCAGCGGCAAGGTTGACCGCCAGCACCTGCCCCCGCCCCGGCCCAGGGCCCCCAAGGCCCGCAGGGAAGACCAGGGACCCCGGACGGAATTCGAGCGCCGTCTGGCCTCAGGCTGGGGCCGCCTCTTCCACCGGGAGGAGCCGGGACTCGACGAGAACTTCTTCCTCGATCTGGGGGGACACTCGCTCCTGGCGGCGCTCATGGTCTCGGAACAGCGCAAGTCCCCGGGCTTCGAGAGCCTCTCCGTGGGGGATGTGTATGCCTTCCCCACCCTGCGTTCGCTGGCGGCGGAACTCGAATCGCGCGCGGCCCTGGAACCTGGGGCCGAGCGAGAGGAGCCCCACACGCCCGTCTCGGCCCTGGGCCGGGCCCTCTGCCAGCTGGGACAGTACGGCGGCCTCTATCCCCTCCTGGGCTATTTCGGCCTCCAGTGGCTGGCGCCCTACCTCGCCTACAGCTGGATGATCGACCACGACTTCGGCCGCGCGAGCGCCCTGCTGGTGGCCTTCGCGGGCCTCCTGTGCCTCTATCCAGCCATGTTCCTGCTTTCCATCGCCATCAAGTGGGTGCTGCTGGGGCGCATCCGGCCCGGCGTCCACCGGATCTGGGGCCTCTACTACTGGCGCTGGTGGCTGGTGAACCGCATCCTCTCGGCCACCCCCACGGGCTACCTCGTGGGCACGCCAATCTACCGCACTTACCTGCGGATGATGGGTGCCCGGGTGGGCCGGGACGCCCAGTTCACCAGTGATAGCATCCGGGCCTTCGACCTTCTGAGCGTGGGCGAGGACACGAGCATCGGTGTGGACGCCCGCCTGGAGGGCTATTCCATCGAGGGAGGGCTGCTCAGGATCGGTGCCATCACCCTCGGAACCCGCTGCTATGTGGGCGCCCGCTCCGTGCTGGGGCTGGACACTCGGATGAAGGACGGCTCCTCCCTGGGCGAACTGAGCCTGCTCCCCTCCGGCGAAAGCATCCCTGCGGGCCAGCGCTGGGTCGGATCCCCGGCCCAGCCCGTGACCCCGGGCGAGGAGGATCGCCTCCGCGCCGCGACGAAGCCCCACAAACCCTCCAGGGCTCGCAAGCTTGTTTTTGCTTTGTTCTACGGCTTCGGTGCCTTCCTCGTACCCATCAGCTTCCTCCTCGCCATCCTGCCCGGCATGATCGCGCTCAACGAATTGTGGGTGAACACGCCGGGCAACTTCGCCTACCTCTGGGCCGTGCCCTTCGCGGCGCTCTCCTACATCATTCTGCTGGCCTTGGAGATCCTGGCCGTGAAGTGGCTGCTGCTGGGGCGGGTGCAGCCCGGCACCTTCGAGACCCACACCGGGTTTTACCTGCGGAAGTGGTTCATCGACCAGTTCATGGAGGTCTCCCTGGACCTGCTGGCGCCCCTCTACGCCACGCTCTATCTGAATCCCTGGTACCGGGCCCTGGGCGCCCGCGTGGGCTCCCGGGCCGAGATATCCACCGCCGGAGCCGCCACGCCCGACCTCCTCTCCATCGGGGAAGAGGCCTTCATCGCCGACGCCGTGTCCCTGGGGACGCCCCGCTACGATCTGGGGCGCGTGACCCTGCAGCCCACCATCCTGGGCACCCGGGCCTTCGTGGGCAACAGCGCCATCGTGCCCGGTGGCACCGAACTGGGGGACCTGGCCCTGGTGGGCGTGCTCTCCGCCCCCCCCCTGGATGCCCGGGAAGCCCGCCGCCGCGACGCCTCCTGGCTGGGTTCCCCGGCCATCGATCTGCCCCGCCGGGCCCATGCCGGAGGCTTCAACGAGGAGGAGACCTTCCGTCCTCCCCGACGGCTGGTGGCCCTGCGCCTCTTCATCGAGTTCTTCCGGGTGCTCCTGCCCGCCACGGGCTTCGCCCTGCTCACCTGCCTGCTGCTCACAGCCATGACCGAACTGGAAGATGGGTTCGGACTGGGAGTTGCGGTGGCCCTCTTCCCGCTGCTCTACTTCACCGCGGGCCTGGCGGCCTGCCTCTTCACGGCCGGGATGAAATGGACCCTCATGGGCCGCTACCGCCCCGCGGAAAAGCCGCTCTGGTGCGGATTCGTCTGGCGGACGGAACTGGTTTCGGCCCTCCATGAGGGGTTGGCCGATCCCTGGATCCTGCAGATGTGCCTGGGCACCCCGCTGATCCCGCTCTTCTTCCGGTTGATGGGCTCGAAGATCGGCCGGGGCGCCTGCATGGAGAGCACCTGGCTAACGGAATACGACCTCATCACCCTGGGCGACGATGTGTGCCTTGGCCCCGATGCCACCCTCCAGACCCATCTCTTCGAGGACCGGGTGATGAAGCTCTCCACCATCGAACTGGGTGAGGGCTGCAGCGTAGGCACGGACGCCGTGGTGCTCTACGACACGCGGATGGAGGCAGGTTCGTCTCTGGGCGAACTCTCCCTGCTCATGAAGGGCGAAGTGCTCCCCGCCCACACCCGCTGGGAAGGCAGCCCCGCGAGGCGAACGCGATGAAGCCGAAAAAATGAACCACAGAGAACACATAGAACACATAGAAAGGAATACCGGGATTCTCTTTTCTGTGTGGTGTCTTTCTCTGTGATTTCCGGCGTTCAGCCGATTCGTCTACAGTCGGCCGTGCGTTCCGGCATTTCGATCCTCATACCGATTCGCATTCAATAATCGAGAATGTAGTCGGGCGTTTGAAGTCGCTCCGCATCGCAGCCTCGGCCCCTGGCCGGTCTGCGCTGCTGCGCTTGACGCGCTCTGCTTCGCAGATCGCTATCTTCGAACGCACCCGGGT
>JAYSNJ010000138.1:0-7099 GCA_043723905.1 Holophagaceae bacterium | reverse complement strand
TCGAGGATGTCGAGGAATTGGGCTTTGCCCCAGTCCATCAGACCCATGTGTCATTCTCCTAGTGGCATCGGCCACAGGTACGATTCTAGGCCGGACTGTCAAGCGGGGCAGGGCCTTTGATGGGAAAAACCGGTGAACGATCGGCCGGGATCGGGCAACTGCCTTCAGCGGGTTCCCTTGACCATGCGGACGGACCCTTCGGCCTTGCCCTTGGCGCCCGGTTGGTCGATGCGGGTCTTGCTGTGGACCATGTGGGTGTCGGCATCGATGAAGCAACGATATCCCCTCTCTTCATGGGGCATCCGGACGTCCACCTCCCAGCCGCCCGAGGCCCCGTTCAGGGGAATGCGCCGCGCCGAGACGGCCTTGCCGCCGGTGTCCTGCTCGGCAATGGCCTTGGCTTCCTTGGCGCTCTTGATGGAGCCGGCATGGTGCTTCCGGGGTTTGGCCGTGCCGGCGACGAGCACGATCGCGGGGACAAGCAGGGCCAAGCATAGGGGGCGCATTCGCATGGAGACTCCGAGGTGATGATTGGCATTCTAGCCCCGGCCGCTGTGGCGGGGCAACCGATCACACACAGTACAGGGCGGCGCCCCAGTGCAGGCCGGAGCCCAGGGCGGTGAACACGATGTTCATGCCGGGGCGAAGCAGGCCCTGCTGGCGGCACTCGTGGAAGAGGATGGGCAGGGTGGCCGCAGTGGTGTTGCCGTAACGCTCGATGTTGTGCGGCACTTTCTCCGGCGGTAGGCCCAGGGCCTTCTGCACGCCTTCGATGATGCGCAGGTTGGCTTGGTGGATCAGCACCAGGTCCAGGGCTTTCACGGCTAGGCCCGAGGCCTCGCACACTTCACGAATGACCTGCGGCATGAGGGTCACCGCTGACCTGAAGACATCCTTCCCTGACATGACGGGGACGGTTTCTCCGGCCCGGATCTGCTCATGGGACACGAAGGGCCGGCGTTTGAAGCTGACGCCGGGCATGGTGAGGACGCCCGCTCCGGTTCCATCCGTGTGGAGGCGGATCGTTCCCAGGCCGGATGCGCCATCCCGCGCTTCGATCACCACGGCGCCCGCCCCATCGCCGAAGAGCACAGTCCGGTCCCGGACGGTGGTGTTCTCGGCACGCTCGGCTTCTGTGATCTCCCGGTTGGACTGGCCGATGAGGGTGTCCCAGCCCAGATGCCAGGGCATGAAAGCGGTATGGACCTCGGCCCCCACCAGGAGGACCCGCTGATACCGTCCGCTTTGGATGAAGAGGTCCGCCAGCTCCAGCCCATAGAGGAAGCCGCTGCACTGCTGCCGGATATCGAAGGTGGGAATGTCCCTCAGGCCCAGAGCCGCCTGCAGGAGGGGGCCGTTGCCGGGCAGCAGAAAGTCAGGGGTCATGGTGGCGAACAGGACCACGTCGATGTCCGACGGCGCGAGCCCCGCATCGGCGATGGCCTGCCGGGAGGCGATCACCCCGAGGTCCGTAGAGCCCTGGCCGGGTTCGGCGTACCGCCGCTCTTGGATGCCGCTGCGGACCCGGATCCACTCGTCGGACGTGTCCATGATCCGGGCCAGCGCCTCGTTCGTGACGACATGCGGAGGGATGCCGATGCCGGTTCCGGTGATGACGCTGCGCATGAAGGCTCCTGAGCTTTGGGAGTGGGGCGGGTCAGGATAGCGGGAAGCCGTTTTCTGAAGCATTTGATACCGTCTGGTTATTTATATTTTGAATTCAAACGACCTACATTCAGCTGCTTAGAAAAAATAGATTTAAATCACGAATTACCAACGCCCTGCCGAAAGAGCTAGCCAGGAGGCAACATGCATAACCCTTGGGTTCCATTGCTCACCTTGAGCCTGGCCGCTACCTGCGCCACGGCACAGGAGTTCAAGTTCAGCGGTTTCGGCACCCTCGCGGCAACCCAGTCCAGCGAAAAGAAGGCCGATTTCATCTCCAATTTTGCCCAGCCCAATGGGCCGGGCTTCACGCGAAGCCCTGACTTCGGGGTAGACTCCCGCCTGGGCGGGCAGGTCGACCTAAAGATGGGCGAGCAGTTCTCGGCGGTGGTTCAGGCCGTGGCGGAGCATCGCTATGACAACCACTACCTGCCCTACCTGAACATGGCGCTTGTGAAGTGGGAGTTCTCCCCGGGCTTCTCCTTCCGGCTGGGGCGCCTCCCCTACTCGGCCTACCTCATCAGCGACTACCAGAAGGTCGGTTACGCGACCCCCTGGGTGCGGCCCCCGGTGGAGGTCTATCAGTTCAACCCACTCACTTCCGTGGATGGCGTGGACTTCGGCTGGCGCCACAGCTTTGGGGATCTGGCCCTTGCTGGCCAGTTTGCCTATGGCAAGACTACCGTCAAGCTCGCCCCGAGTGCCCTCGCGGTGGCCGCCGGTCCCAACCCGCCCGATGCAGAGTTCAAGGGTGAAGGTTTTACCTCAGTCAGCCTGGCGGCCTTCTACGGTCATTCAACCTTCCGGGCATTCCACGGCCAGATGAAGGGCACCTACAACGATGCCGGCTTCGACGGCCCTAGTGGACCCTTCACGTTCCTCCGCTACAGCGGACCGGTCCCGACCCATCTGCCGCCACCCTATCCGCCCTTTGTCCCGAACCCTGCTTACAACCCTGGCTTGGCGGATCAGTACCAGATCAAGAAGGACAAGGTGGTCTACGATAGCGTCGCCTTCCAGTACGACCCCGGCAACTGGTTCTTCATGATCGAGGAGACGAAGAAGAGCGGCGACGAGGACATGCTCCTCCATTTCACGGCGGGCTACGCCACCTTGGGCCTGCGCCTCGGGAACTGGACGCCCTACGCCACCGCAGGCTGGAAGCACACCACCTCCCCCCTAACCAGCCCCAATCCGGTTATCCAGGCCGTGCTGGCCCAGGTGGACCATGCTCAGTCCAGCGTTTCCGCAGGGCTGCGATGGGACTTCGCCACGAACCTGGCACTGAAGGCCCAGTACGATCGGGTGAAGAATGCCACCGGGTCCTTCGGGGCCCTCACCAATGCCCAACCGGGGTTCAAGACGGGTGAGAGCTACAACCTCTCGACCATCGCCCTCGAATTCGTGTTCTAGGGGAGGGAGACATGAAAACCATGACTGCACTCGCTGCCTTTACGCTCTCCCTCGGGCTGGCTCTGACCGCCCAGGCCCAGGTGGTCATCATCTCCGCCAAGAACCCCATCTCGAAGCTTACGAAGGAGCAGGTGTCCCAGATCTTCCTGGGCCAGTCCAAGACCTTCTACACGGGCGGCATGGCGGAGCCCTTCGACCTCGCAGAAGCCTCTGACCTGAGGAAGGGCTTCTACGAAAAGGTCCTCAACAAACCCCCTGCCCAGATGAAGGCCTATTGGGCAAAAATGGAGTTCTCCGGCACCGCCCATCCCCCCAAGATGCTCCCCACCAGCGCCGAGGTGGTGATGCTGGTGGCCGAGAATCCGAAGTACATCGGCTACGTGGATGCCGCCGCGGTGAATGCCTCAGTCAAGGTTGTGTTCACGCCCTAGGAACCCCCATCCTTGACAGGAGTTCGGCCTGCGCACTGGGTTGTTCCAGGCGCAGGCCGTCCTCTTTCAGGACATGAATGCGCAAGGCACCATTCAAAAATCCCAGCAGCAGCCCCTCCCGGGTCACGCGGAAGCGCCCGGGGGGACAGGGCTCGGCGCTGGGCAGGGCCCAGGCCACCTTCACGGTGCCTGACGCCGTCTCCAAAAAAGCGTTCGGCCAGGGATCCGCCACGGCGCGGATCTGGTTGAAGGCCTCCTGCACGGTCATGCCGAAATCCAACCGGGAATCTGCGGGCTTGCGACCGCCGAAGTAGGTGGAGGGGCCCAGCGTTTTCTGGTCGATGCGCTGGCTGGATCCGTCCACCAGTCCGGGGATGGCCTCGCGCACCAGGTCTCGCCCGGCGCTGGCGGCCTTGTCGGTGAGGCTCAGGGCCGTCTCGTCCCAGGCGATGGGCAGGCGGGCCTGGGCCACGATGAAGCCGTCGTCGGGCTTGGGGGTCATGGCGTGGAGGGTAAGGCCGGTTTCTGTTTCGCCCTTCACCAGCACCCAGTTGATGGGCGCCCTGCCGCGGTACTTCGGCAACAGGCTGCCGTGCAGGTTGAAGGCGCCAAGCCGTGGGATCCCGAGGAACCGGGCCTGGATCATCTCCCGGAAGTAGAAGCTGAAGAGGAAGTCCGGCTTGTCGGTCTGGATGGCCGCGAAGACGCTGTCCTCGTTGAAAGCTGGGGTCTCATGGATGGGAATGCCATGGGCGCGGGCGACCGCTGCCGGCGGCGTGAACCACCGTTCATCCTCACCCTGGGGGTAGGTGTACAGGGCGCGAACTTCCACCCCGGCCTCCAGCAGCCCCTCCAGGGCCGCGGTTCCCACACTGGAATAGGCGCACACCACGGCGCTGGGGCTCGGCATAATCCCTCCAAGCCTTTGAGCATCTCATAACCAGTGGAAACTCCAGTCCGTAGACCTATGTTGGGGGGGAGCCTCCTGTGCACCTGCGAGTTCTTGCTCTCTTGTTCGGCGCGGCCCTGCTGGTGGCAGGGGGGGATCCCTTCGAAGCTCCTCCTGAACTGCAGGCCTTCACGCGGCTGCACACCCTGAACCATCCAGGCATTTCGGGAAAGGCCGGGGCCCTGGTGAAGGCGTTTTTCGTTCCCACCGCAGAAGGTGGTCTGGGCATCACCTACGACAACAGCTATACCCGGACGCCCCAGGAAGTCTGGAGGGACCGCAAGGCCAACTGCCTCTCCCTGACGGCGCTCTATGTGGCCGCCTGCAAATCCATCGGTCTCGAAGCCCGGTACGGGGAATCCCTGCGGGTCAGCCGCTGGCGCCGCATGGGGTCCACCATCCGCTACGAACGCCACGTCGTCGCCGTGATTCCGGTGGGGACGGGCCAGGAACTGGTGGCCGACTTCCTCCCGGAGATCCGCCGCGATTCCCAGCTCATCATGACGCTGGAGCCCAAGCGTGTGCGGGCCCTGTTCTACAGCAACCGCGCCGTGGAAATGCTGGCGGAGTCCCGTAATGACGAGGCCCTTATATCCGCGCACCTATCCATCGAATCGGACCCGAAATTGGGCGTGGGATGGAACATCCTCGGCGTGGTGCAGCGGGACCAGGGCCTGGAGGCCGAAGCGGAGAAATCCTTCCTCCAGGCCATGGAGGCGGATCCCCGGGACGGGGCGCCCTGCGGCAACATGGAGAACCTATTGAAGTCCCAGGGTCGAAACGCCGAGGCCCAGGTCTACCGGGACCGGGGCCTGGAGGTCCGGAAGCGGGATCCCTTTTTCAACGCCTTCCTGGCGGAGGAGGCCCTGGTGGACAGCCACTGGGAAGAGGCCGAGAAACGCATCAGGCAAGCCATTCGTCTGTTGCCCCAGGAGCCTGACTTCTACTTGATCCAGGCGCGCATCAGCCTGGCTCAGGGGAACAGAAAGGAGGCCATCAAGGCCCTGGAAAAGGCCCGGAAGTGGGCCATGCCGGACATGCAGCCTCGGTTCGACGCCAAGCTGGCCCTGCTGAAGGGCGACAAGACCAATTAGTTGGCTTCCAATTCCGCGAGGCGGGTTCGTGCCTCCAGGCTGTCGGGGTGGTGCAGCAGGCATTCCCGCAGATAGCGGCGGGCGCCTTCCAGATCCTCCAGCTCCCGCCGGGCCTCAGCGAGGCGAATGAGGGCCTCCTCTTCCTGGGGATCCAGGTGCAGGGCTTGGCGCCAGTGGCCCTCCGCCCGGTCCCAGTCCCCCAATTCAGCGCAGGCGTGGCCTGCATCCAACAGATAGCCAAGGTCCTTGGAGTCCATGCGCACGGCCCGCTCCAGATCCAGGCGAGCCGAAGCGTGGTCCCCGAGGTTGGCGCGGGCGAGCCCACGCAGGTGCCAGAAGGAGGGTCTTTCACGGCAGGCCTCATTGAGCCCTTCCAGGTAGGGCAGCAGGGCCTCCCAGGCCTCCATGCCCGCCAGGCAGTCTGCCTGGAGCAGCAGCAGATCGGCGTCCTCGGGTTGCTCCAGGAGGCGCAGGACCACCTCGGCATAGGCGGCCTCATAATCGCCCTCGGCCACCTGGAGCTGCAGACGAAGGGGCGGGTGATGGTCCCCCTGCAGCTCTGGGGGGACTTGCTCGAGCAACTCCTTGGCCAAGGCTGGCTGGTCCTCCCACCAGAAGGCAAACTCCGCGCGCCGGAGGTGCCACTCCCGCAAGAGCGTCGCACCCTCCTCCCCCTCGGGGAGGTTCCGCCGGGCCTGGTCCAGGCTCTGCAGGGCCTCCTGGTCCCGCCCCAGGTCCAGGGCGATCTGATGACGCTCCATCCACAGGCGGAAGGTGTCGGGCAGCCGTTCCGTGGCCGCCTCGATCACCCGCCAGGCACCCTTCAGGTCCCCCAGCTGGCGGCGGGAGACCGTCTCTGTCAGCCAGAGCAGTGGCTGGTTGCGCCGTTCCGTAGGGAGTCCCTGGACCAGGGAGAGCGCTTCAGCGGGTCGGTCGTTCCGCAGCAAGTGCATGCCGGCCGCGCCGCGCTCCCAGGGAATCCGAGGGTCTCCGTGGCGGCACCTGAGGACCGCCAGTGCCCCTTCCGCCAGATCCTCCCGGCCATGCTGGAGCCCGGCCAGCAGCAGATCCTCCAGGACCAGGGGATCGTCCCAGGACAGGGGGAGCGCCTCCTTGAAGTGGAGCCACGCCCGGTGCAGGGTATCCGGATCCGCCCGGCGAAGCAGGAGGGTGCCCTGCAGATGACGGAGGCGCCCCATGCGGGGAGCCAGCCGGATGAGCCGCTCCCCCCAGGCGAGGCGGCGGGCCGAGGGCAGGCCCGGCACCTTGCGGAACGCGCGGGAAACCAGCAGGCGCTGCCACCAGGGCAGGCGGACGAGCTGGGCCTTCAGAACATCCAGCCAAGCGCGGTCCCCATAGCCCAGGGCCGCATGGACCGCCCCGCGCAGAAGCTGGATCCGGTACCCCACCTCACCCGTGGCCAGGGGGGCCCCCGCGAGAAGCTCGGACACCTCGGAGGCGGGCCCTCCCGAGGCCCAGCGGGCCTCGGCCCGGGCCAACAGGGCGGGGTAGATCCAGACCTGCCGAACCGCCCAGCCCAGCCAGAC
>JAYSNJ010000137.1:0-20802 GCA_043723905.1 Holophagaceae bacterium | reverse complement strand
AGTAGCCGACCGCCGTCAGGCGGGCGGCGTAGAGCGGCGCGGCACAGGCTTGGGCGAAGCCCAAACTGTGCAGTGCCGCGGCTCGAAAGGCCGTAATGCACCGCTCGCTGGAGATGGGGCAGACGTTTCATGCAAATCCCCAGGCTCTGCCGGGGGATATTCGTGCGGCCCGCTACACTGAGGGGCTATGGAAACCCGTGACCGCGCCGCGCTGAACGATCTCCTGCGCCTGCTGGACGGACCCGTGAAGGCCCTGGGGGTCGAGGGGGCCCGGCTGCGGTGGACCACGGTACCGGGCCTCGCTCTACTCCTGGCCCGCTGGGCGGGCGAGGGGGGGCGCATCCGCACGCTCTGGGTGGATGCCCCCACGGAACTGGAGGCCCAGGCCCTGGCCCATGATCTGGCGGTCCTGCTGCCGGAGGCCGGCGTGGCCTATTTCCCGGGCTTTGCGCCTTTCGCCGGGGGTGAATCGAGCCCCCCCGGCATGGTGCTCCGGGAGCGGCTCTCCACGCTGGTGGGCCTCCTGGAGCGGCGGATCCAGATCCTGGTGGCCACGCCCCTGGCGGCCCTGGAGCGCCTGCCCCATCCCACCTGGTTCGCCAAGCAGACCCTTCAGCTGCAGAAGGGGGCCGAAGTCCCCCGGGAGCTCCTGCTGGAGACCCTGGTGGCCCTGGGCTACCGCCGCACGGACCTGGCCTCGGAGCCCGGCGAATTCAGCGCCCGAGGCCTGGTGGTGGATCTCTGGCCCGATCATCTGGAAACACCCCTGCGCATGGAATTCTTCGGCGACGAGCTGGAGAAGCTCTCCCCCTTCGATCCCGATACCCAGCGGCGCACGGGCGAGGATGTGGCGGCCCTCACCCTCTACCCCCGCTTCGAGGGGGCCAAGGGGGATGCCGCGGCCCTGATGGCCGCCGTCCTCTCCCGGGCGGGAAAGACGCTGGAGCCCGAGGACGATCTCAGCTTCCGCCGGGCCCGCTTCGCAACCCATGGCCACTTCCCAGGCGAGGAACTCTTCTACCCCATGCTCGACCAGCCCAAGGGCCAGCTCACCCACTGGGTGCCCCCCTGCCTGCGGGTGAGGCTGGAGCCCGAATGGGGCGAGGGCCTGCGCGACACGGAAAAGGCCCGCATCGACGAGAGCCTGACGGTGCTCCGGCGGGGTGGCGTGGTCTGCCCGGACTTCGAGGACCGCTACCTGGAGACCGACCCCAGCCGCGCGACCCTGCTGCTCACGGAATGGCAAGGGGAAGCCAACATGCCTCTCCAGGCCCAGAAGGGACGGGAATTCCAGGGCCGCCTGGGAGAGCTCCACACATACCTCCAGGAGCTCACGGACACCGGCACCCGTGTCTTCCTGGCGGGTTCCACACCGGGCATGCGGGATCGCCTCAAGGAAATCATCAACGAATACGAACTGCCCCTGGCCCATGGCACGGAGGCGGGCTGCCGCGCCGTGCTGCTGCCCCTCAGCGCCGGCGTCTACCTCAAGGAAGCGCAGCTCCTGCTCCTCACCGAGCGGGAAGTGTTCGGCCGGAGGGCCATCCCGTCCAAGCCCCAGAAGAGCCGCACGGCGGCCTTCCTCTCGGACCTGAAGGACCTGAAGCCCGGCGATCGCGTCGTCCACATGGACCACGGCATCGGGGAATTCCTCGGACTCGGCGTGCTCACCGCCGGGGGCGAGGAGCACGAAGTCGTGGAGCTCCGCTACGCCGACAACGGCCGCGTGAACGTGAGCCTGGAACGAGCGGACTTGATCCAGCGCTACGTCTCGCCGGATGGCACCCAGCCGCCCCTGGACAAGCTGGGAGGCGCCAGCTGGGCCAGGATCAAGCGCCGGGCCAAGAAGGCCATCCGGGACATGGCCGAGGAACTGCTGAAGCTCTACGCCAAGCGCAAGCTGGAGAAGGGCCACGCCTACGCCGTGGACGGCCCTGAGATGGCCGAATTCGAGGCCACCTTCCCCTATGAGCCCACTCCCGATCAGATCGAGGCCGTGGAGGCCATCAAGGCCGATCTCGAATCCAACAAGCCCATGGACCGCCTCCTGGTGGGCGATGTGGGCTACGGCAAGACCGAAGTGGCCATGCGAGCTGCCGCGAAAGTGGCCCTGGACGGCAAGCAGGTGGCCATCCTCTGCCCCACGACGATCCTCTGCTTCCAGCACTTCCGCACCTTCAAGGAGCGCTTCGCGGGTTTCCCCCTGCGCATCGAGATGATCAACCGTTTTGTCGATACCAAGGATACCAAGCAGATCCTCGAAGACGTGGAGGATGGCAAGGTGGAGATCCTCATCGGCACCCACCAGCTGCTGGGAGCCCGCACCAAGTTCCACGATCTGGGCCTGGTGGTCATCGACGAGGAACAGCGCTTCGGCGTGGGCCACAAGGAAAAGCTGAAGAAATTCCGCGCCAATGTGGAAGTCCTGGCCATGAGCGCCACGCCCATCCCCCGTACCCTCCACATGAGCCTCACGGGACTGCGGGAGATCTCCCTGATCGAGACGCCCCCCAAGAACCGCCTGGCCATCGAGACGGTGGTGGCCCCCTGGTCCGACGAACTCATCGCCACGGCCATCCAGTTCGAACTGCGCCGGGGCGGCCAGGTCTACTTCGTCCACAATCGCGTGGAGTCCATCGTCAGCATCGCCGAGCACATCCGCACCCTGGTGCCCGACGCCCGGGTGGGCGTGGGCCACGCCCAGCTCACGGACGAGGCCCTAGAGAACGTCATGCTGGGCTTCATGGAGGGCCGCATCGATGTGCTGGTTTCGACCACCATCGTCGAGAACGGCCTGGACGTGCCCAACGCCAACACGCTGATCGTCCATAGGGCGGACAAGTTCGGCCTCAGCCAGCTCTACCAGCTGCGGGGGCGGGTGGGCCGCAGCGATGTGCCCGCCTACGCCTACCTGCTCATCCCGGGCAAGGGCGAGATCACGGAAGACGCCCGCAAGCGCCTGCAGGCTCTCGAGGATTTCTCCGAACTGGGCTCGGGCTTTCGGGTGGCGGCCATGGATCTGGAGCTGCGGGGCGCGGGCAACCTGCTGGGGGGCGAACAGTCGGGCCACATCCACGACATCGGCTTCGAGCTCTACATCCGGCTGCTGGAGGAGACCCTCCAGGAGCTGCAGGGCCAGCCCTCGGGCACCTTCGAGGTCAAGATCGAACTGGGTCAGGCCCAGCTGGGACGGCGCTGGATCGATATGGCCGCCGAGCGCCTGGTGGCCTACAAGCGCGCCTCGCGCCTCAAGACCGAGCGGGATCTGGAACTCTACCGCCTGGAACTGGAGGACCGCTTCGGCCAGGTGCCCCAGGACGATGACGACAGCGCCCGCTTCTTCGAACTGCTCAAGGTGAAGCTGCGCGCCCAGGCCATCGCTGTCAGCGAAGTGTCCCTGGACAAGGGCCGCCTGAAGCTCCGGGTGAGCCCCCAGACCTCCGTGGATCCCGAGAAGCTCCTGGCCTGGATTCGCGCCCAGAAGGACGCCCAGTTCACACCCGACGGCTCCGTCCTGCTGCCCATCCAGGGCCACGAAATGGGGGCCATCCACCAGGCCCAGCGGGTGCTGGAGGAATGGGCGAGGATGAGCTGAGACAGGTTCGTCCGCAAGTCAGGCGATCCGATAGGGCCAAGCTATTCCTGGTCTCGAAACCCCAGGATTCCCTCACCCGACCCGCACACAGGCCCGCCCCTCGGCCTTGGCCCGGTACAGGGCCTGGTCGCAGCGTTCCAGGAGAGACTCGGCCGTGTCGCCGATGCAAAATTCCGTCACACCGGCACTGGCGGTGATGGGCCAGCCGACCCCCGGGATGGCCAGGGCCGGGAGGCCCGAAAGCCAGCGCTCGGCCGCCAGCTTGGCTTGGTCCACGGGTGTGTCCGGCATGAGCACCACGAATTCTTCACCCCCGAAACGCCCCAGGGTATCGGCGGTGCGGATCATGGCCTTGAAATGGCCGGAGGCGGCCACTATCACACAGTCACCTACGGGATGCCCACAGGTGTCATTCACTCGCTTGAAATGGTCCAGATCCATGAACATCACACTGAGGTTCCGCTCATACCGGCGAGCCCGCTCCACTTCGGCCTCCAGGGATGCCATGAGGTGGCGCCGATTCCACACTCCCGTCAACGGGTCCGTCAGCATCAGGTGCTCGAGCTGGGCCGTTCGGCGGGCCACCTCCTTCTCCAGGTCCTCGTTGGCGTGGCTAAGCAAGAGCTCTGCGTCCTTAAGGGAGGTGACATCCGTCGCGGAGGCGATAAACCCCAGGCAAGTTTCATCGGGCGCACGCCTCGGCAGAATCCTCTCGAAGAACCAGCGGTCATGGCCCTCCCGGTTCCGAAGGCGGAATTCCGCATTGGCGGGTCGGGGATTCGCGAACAGGGACTCCAGAAGCGCGAGGTACGGGGGAAGATCCTCGGGATGGACATAATCCTTCCAGTGCTGGTGAAGACTTTCCAGATCATGCCCCAGGAAGTCCGCCCAGGCCTGGTTGAAGAAACCCCGCTTGCCGGCCACATCAGACACCCAGATGAGGGAAGGCGTGTTGTCCGACAACAGCCGGAAGCGACGCTCCGTCTCGGTGAGAGCGCCCAGGAGGATGCGTTCCACCGACGACACTTCCAGAATCGCCCCCGGCTCGGTCTGGCCCGGGATCAGATTGAGCGCCAAGGCGATTTTGCGATCGGTGCCCAGGATGTGGACGACCAGCCACGTCGTCAGGAATTCCAGGACGCTTTGGGCGACCTCCGCCTGGGCCAAATCGGAGCGGTGGGCCAGGGCCTGGGCCTTCTCCACGAAACTCCGGTGGGCAGCCAGATGGAGCTCCTTTTCGGACTCCGCCATGGGGGCCTCCGCCAACAGAAGCTCCTCATCGGTGAAATGCTCCACCGCATAGGCCGTGAGGGCCTCCGTGAGCTCGTGGATCTTCGGCAGCGAACGGCCCAAAGCCATGGCTTCCCCGAGAGCATTGATCAGTTCCACGAGTCGATAGTGCTGCCGGTCGATCGAAGGGATGCCAATTTCAAAATTGCGATTCCAGTAAAAAGGCTGCATGGGTCACCGGGACGAGGGAATACCCAAGACTGGATCCTTTCCCCCGGTTTTTCACGTTTTTTGACCCCACCCCGGATATCGAACCTTCCCTGTTTCCGTATGCTCCGGTATTGAAATGGATGGGAACCCCAGCGCACCGCCCCCTCTGGGACACCCGAACACCCGATTCGAAGGTGCAGTTCTTCTTACGTTCTTTCTTGCGAGCGGCAAGCCTCCGGATTCCCTTTGGATTCCTCCTGGCGCGTATCCTGAGTGGTCGGGATCCCGATCCAACAAGGTCTCCACCTTCCGCCCCTTCCTGCCGAGGAATCCCATGCTGAAGCTGCGCCTCCCCTCGCTCTCCCTCCTCCTCGTCCTGGCGGGCCTGCACTGCGCGCCGGCCGCGGCAGTCGCCGCTATGCCCGAACCAGGCTCTGTCGCCAAGGCCCATCCCGCCAAGGGCATCGATCTCTCGGCCCTGGATCGCACCATCGCCCCCGGGGACGACTTCTACGCCTTCGCCAACGGTTCTTGGACCCGGCGCACCACCATCCCTCCGGACCGGGGTTCCTACGGCCTGGATGTGGAAGTCGCCGAGCGCACCAGTGCGCGCATCGCCGCGCTGATCCAGAACGTCGCCACGGGGAAGACGAAGCCCAGCGCCGAGAGCAGGAAGATCCGGGACTTCTACACCAGCTTCATGGACGAGAGGGGCATCGAGGCCCGGGGCCTGAAATCCCTCCAGCCCGCCCTGGAGCGCATTCGAGCCATCTCCGACCGCCAGACCCTGTCCCGGGCCCTGGGAGACACGCTGAGGGCCGATGTGGATGTGCTCAACGCCACGCACCTCACGACCCGCAATCTGCTGGGCCTCTGGGTGGCCCAGGACCTGAACGATCCCTCCCGCTACCTGCCCTTCCTCCTCCAGGGCGGCCTCAGCCTGCCGGACCGGGACTTCTATCTCTCGACCACGCCGAGGATGGAGACCATCCGCGCAGCCTACCTGGCCCACATCACCATGATCCTCAAACTGGCCAACATTCCGGATCCCGAGGGCAGGGCGACGCGGATCCTCCAGCTGGAACGCCGCATGGCCGAGGTCCACCGGAGCCGCACGGAGACGGGCGATGTAAAGAAGGGCAACAATCCCTGGGCCCGCCGGGACTTCGCCGCCAAGGCCCCCGGCCTGGACTGGGAAGCCTACTTCGGGGCCGCAGGCCTCCAGGACCAGCAGGATTTTGTCGTCTGGCAGCCCGCCGCCCTCCAGGGACTCTCCGCCCTGGTGGCTTCCGAGGCCCTGGACACCTGGAAGGACTACCTCGCCTACCAGACCCTGGACAAGGTTTCCAACCTCCTTCCCAAGGCCTTCGCCGAGGAGAGTTTCGCCTTCTTCGGCCGGACCCTCCAGGGCGTGCCCCAGCAGCGGGAGCGGGCCAAGCGCGGCATCGATTTCACCAGCAATGCCCTGGGCGAGATCACAGGCAAGCTCTACGTGCAGCACCATTTTCCCGCCGCGGACAAGGCCCGGGTCGAGAGCATGGTCACCAATATCCTGAAGGCCTTCGAGCGCCGCATCGATGGGCTGGAGTGGATGGCCCCCACCACCAAGGCCAAGGCCAAGGCGAAACTGGCGGTGATGAAAGTGGGTGTGGGCTACCCGGACAAATGGGTGGACTACACCAAGCTCGCCATCGACTCAAAGGACATCCTTGGCAACCTGGACCGGATCGAACGCTTCGAGACGGCCCGGAAACTGCGCATGCTGGGCGGCCCCGTGGATCGCTCGGAATGGGTGATGACGCCCCAGGTCGTGAACGCCGTCAACCTGCCCGCCATGAACGCCATGAATTTCCCCGCGGGCATGCTGCAGCCCCCCTACTTCGACCCCCGACAGCCCGATGCCATGAACTACGGCTCCATCGGCGCCATCATCGGCCACGAAGTGAGCCACAGTTTCGACGACCAGGGCGCGCTCTTCGACTCCACGGGCAGGCTCAACAACTGGTGGACGGAGGCCGACATGGCCCACTTCCAGGCCAGCGCCGCCAAGCTGGTGGCCCAGTACAACGGCTACCACCCCCTCCCGGACGTGGCCGTGGACGGCCAGCAGACCCTGGGGGAGAACATTGCCGATGTGGCGGGACTGGCCGTCTCCCTGGACGCCTTCCACCTCTCCCTGAAGCACGGGAAGGCCGCCAGGCTCCAGGGGTTCACTGGCGATCAGCAGTTCTTCCTGAGCTACGCCCAGAGCTGGCGCGAGAAGACCCGCGAACCGGTGCTCCGCCAGCAGCTCCTCACGGATGGCCACACGCCCGCGGAATTCCGCACCTGCACGGTCCGGAACCTGGACGCCTGGTACGAGGCCTTCCAGGTCAAACCGGGACAGAAGCTCTATCTGGAGCCCCAGGAGCGGGTCAGGATCTGGTAGCTCCCCGTCTACGGCCCCCAATCCCAGGCTCGCCGATCCAGGACCTCCGTTCGCCGATCCAGGGCGGGCGGAGGTCCCGGAGGGGTCTACCTTGGGGGAATCCGTTCATCAGGAGCCGCCATGCCACTGTCCCAAGCCGAAACCCCCCTCTTCATGGGCCGCCTCGTGCTGCCCGCCCTCCTCTTCCTGGGGTTGCCCGTCCTCCGGGCCCAGGAGAAGCCCGTCGTCTCCCTCCAGGACCTGGTCTCCACGGAGATTCGCCAGCAGGGCTTCACCCTGCCCAGGGCCATGAAGGTCCATGTCTATGCCCGGGGCGGAGGCCTCGAGCACGCCTGGGGCGGGGAGCGGAACCTGTTCGCCTACGGGTGGATCCTCAACGCCGCCACCCGCGAAGTGGTCTGGCAGATGAATGGCGCCAACAGCCACACGGAGGGGCCCTATCGCATCGCGGACCAGTATCTCGATCTGCCTGCGGGGAGCTTCGAGGCCTACTTCAGCAACCACGCCTATGGCCGGGACACGCTGTTCACCCACTGGAGCCTCAACATCGACCGCCGCCACCTCCCCCCCGAGGACCGCGGCTCCTCCCGGGAGGCCCGGGGCTTCCTCAGTCTCTTCGGCACCGATTCCCATGCCCAGCTCCGGTCTTGGCGGGAGCGGGCCCGGAACTACGGCATGGAGATCGCCCTGCCCGGTCCCGACGCAGCCCAGGTCCAGACCTTCCCGGCCCCCCTCCCCTGGAAGAACATCTTCGTCTCCCTCACCAAGACCGGCGACAACGGCCAGTGGGACCAGGCCTTCCACGTGAAGAAGCCCGTCTCCATCCACGTCTATGCCCAAGGCGAGGGGGGTCTCGGGGACAGGATGAACGACACGGGCTGGATCCTGGACGCCCACACCCGCAAGCGGGTCTGGGAGATGAGCGCGGACAAGGCCCAGTACGCCGGGGGTGCCCAGAAGAACCTCCGACAGGTGGAGACGATCCAGCTCCCCCCAGGCGACTACATCGCCACCTTCGCCACGGACGATTCCCACTCCCCCGCCGACTGGAACGCGGCCCCCCCCTGCGATCCCGGGATGTACGGCCTGACCCTCGCCGTTCCCAGTGATGCCGAGGTCTCCCGGGTGGCCCTCGCGGGACTCAAGGCCCCCGGCACACCCCTCGCCGAGGTGCTCCGGGTCAAGGATGAGGAGAACCGCAGCGCCCCCTTCACCCTGGCCACGGAGCAGGCCCTGCGCGTCTACGCCATCGGAGAAGGCAGCCAGGACGAGATGGCGGACTACGCCTGGATCGAGGACGCGAAGACCGGCAAGACCGTCTGGACCATGGAATACGCCAACACCCACTCCGCCGGAGGCGCCCTCAAGAACCGGATGGCAGACGAGCGCATCACTCTGGCCCGGGGCAGCTACACCCTGCGCTTCAGGACCGATGGCTCCCACGCCTACGGCGACTGGAACTCCGCTCCCCCCCGGGATCCCGAGCACTACGGCGCGACGGTCTACCCCACGGGGGAATAGGCCACCGCCCTCGAAGGACCCTGTCGTCCTGGGGAGTGCCTAAGGGTTCACCCGACGGATGAGGGACTCCAGGGAGGCTTCCAGCCGCGCCTGGTCCCGGAGCAGCTCCGCAATATCGGGGCGTTCCTCCCCGGCCCGGATCCGGCCCTCCAGGGCGCCCAGGCCGGAGCGGAACAGGGCCCAATCCTCCCCCACTCGAACCAGGGCCTGCCTCTCCGCCTCGTCCATGGGGCCGGATCCGAAGGCCTGGAGAGCCTGATCCACCGCCTGGACCCGCCGAGGCAGCTGGGCCGCGAATTCCCACCTCAGGCCCCGCCCCTTCTGGACCCATTTCACCGTGTTGCCGATCAGGACCGTCTCCTTGTCGGCCTGCCGGAGCCAGGCCAGGCGAAGGCGTGCGTCTTCCATCCATGTCTCGGGACGATGGGCCCGACCCTGGATCCGGGAACGCTGCCAGGAGAAATCGGCCCCCACGAAAAGGAGGACGGGCAGAAGGGCGAAGACCAGGAACCTGCCTCGACCACCCCATGGGCGCAACGCCACCAGTCCGGGCGCCAGCAGCCCGGCCCCCACCACCAGGCGCCAGCCCGCGTCGAAGGCCGCCAGGACCTGCATCCGCCCGGGCTCTGCGAAGGGCACGGCCCAAAATTGCAAGCTTCCCGAGAGCAGCCAGCCGAGCCCGAACCCCCCCACCAGAAAGGCGGGGAGAGCCTCGAGGGGCGCTGGCGCATGGAGACGGGAGGGCAGGAACCCCTGGAGCAGGAAGGCGAGGCAGAGAGTCAGGAGGACCGCGCCGAGGATATCGCCGGGCGGGTGGAACCCCCCGCGCAGGAGGCTGTAGTTCAGGGTCGCCGCGACGCCCCCCCCCAGCGCAGCGGCCCAGGAGCGCCACCTGGGGGGTGCCAGGAACAGCGGCCCCAGGGCAAGGGCGAGGGCCATGGTGGCGTGCCCGCTGGGAAATCCGATGGCGAACGAGAAGGGGAACCCCATCGCCCCCAGGAGGCGAGGCAGGAGTTCCTTGAGACTCTCCGCGAGCAGAACGCCACCGCCGAGGAGGAAGAGCACCGCCCCCAGCCTCCCGGGGAAGCGCCGATTCAGCCGCCACCGGGCCAGGCAGGCCAGGGCCAGGCTGACCCCCGCAGCCACGGCCAAGCCCCCATTGGGGAGGGCGGCCCAGATTCTGGCCTCGGGAAGCATCGCGCTTCCAGCCTGGGCGAAGCGATCGAAGGCCCAGACCCTGCCAGGCCCGAGGGTGGCCCAGCCCAGGACCCCGAAGAGCAGGGCCGCCGCCAAGGCGCACAAGTGCAAACCGCCCTGAACCCCGGACTTCACCCGCCCCTCCTCAGGGGGAGGGGGAGAGGCCTTAGCCTCGGGATCGCAGGGGCCCATGGGTGTCCCTCAGGCCTCGCCGGGTTCCTCGGCGGAGAGGGCCGGGGAGAGGGGCGGTCCGCCGGGGCTGCTGGGATCGTGGGGCAGGCTCCCCCGGGGCGATCGCAGGTAGACGTAAGGGGTGGCGTGGAGGAAGTTGGAGACCCGGGACGTATAGACATCCGCGTAGCGCTCCACCTGGCGAGCCAGATGGCTCTTGTCATTGCCCGCCCGGGTGAGGAGGCCCCAGCGGCCGTTGGTCAGTTCCGTGGAGGCCTTGGCCAGGGGGGCGATCTCGGCATCCAGAGCCAACAGGTGGCCCCGCAGTTCCTGGACCAGGGTCTCCAGTTCGGCGGGGCTCGAGGCGGGCACGGGGCCGTAGCCCCCCCGAAGCCGCTGGAGCCCGATCCGGACCTGGGAGAGCCGGGATTCCAGGGCCTCCTTCTCCTCCATGCGCGCCGCCAGGATCAGTTCGGTCTCCCGGAAGGACTCCAGGGCGGCCACTTCGGCCTCCAGTTCCCGCAGCACCAGGGCCGTGCGCCAGCGCAGGAGGCGCTTGCTCACGTGCACATCGCCGAACATGTGGTCGCCCACGTAGAGGATCTGGTCGCCCGAGATCCCCAGGTCCAGTTCCACCTGGGCCGCACAGCCCCCCAGATAGGCGAGGCCCGGCTTCAGGGGCCCCATCAGGGGGCGGAGCAGGCCGTCCTCGGTGACGATCTCGAAAAAGGAGGCCCGCTCCGTGAAGAAATCGGGCTTGCGGGCGCTGACGATGACCAGATCGAAGAGCTGGCGCCAGTTCATGCCCTCCGGCAGGAAGGGGTCGTAGGCGTAGGCCATCATCCGCTGGGTGAAGCTCCATTCGGAGTTGGTGATGAGCACCAGTTTCTTGCCCGCGGCCCGCTGATCCAGGAGGGCCAGGGGGGCTTCGGGATCCAGCACCACGTAGCGCTCCGGGGCGGCAGCGATCTCGGCCTTGAGCTTGCCTTCCAGGTGCTGGGCGTCCACCTTGGCCCGCACACGACGGTATAGCTCTTCATAACCCTTCACCCTGGGTAGTTTCCCCTGGTCCAGAAGCTCCACCATCTGGGCGTAGAGGCAGCCTTCCGAGAGGGAGAAGAAGGTGTTCAGGAAGACCCAGCGGCTCTCGGCCAGATCCACCAGCACGTGGGTGTAGGCCTCCCGCTGGGCCTTGAAATCCAGGGCTTCCGTGCCGTGCATGGCCCGCTTCACGAAGCCGAAGCGGTTGGCCTTCACCAGGTTGCCCAGTTCCGTGTCGATGACCAGGCCCCGGGCCACCATCTCCGGATCGAAGACCAGTTCTGCCACGGGCCAGCCTTCGCTGAGAAAACTTTCCAGGGCCATCTCATAGACCCGGCGCTCAAAGACATCGGCCCGGTAGTCCACCAGGGTGTAGTCCATGTCGTAGCCGATGGCCTTGAGCGCCCGGAAATTCAAGGTCCGGTTGCAGAAGACACCGCGGCCGCGGGGGAGGGTCCGGGAAGGGTCGAGTTCGTCGGGAGCGTTGATCATAGGCTTCAGGATACAAGGGGATCGTGCCGATCCCGTGTCGGCTGGACGAAGGGGCCCCGGCATCGCAATCTGGAGGCAGGGGGTTCCCGCCTCCCCAAGGAAGCCTATGTCCACACGCCCCCTGATCTTTCTCACCAACGATGACGGCATCGCCTCCCCGGGCCTGGAGGCCGCGGCCCGGGCGGTCCTGGGCCTGGGCGAACTCCTGATCGTGGCGCCCTCCACCCAGCAGACGGCCATGGGCCGGAGCTTCCGGTGCCGCAAGGACGCCCTGCTGGAGCCCATCGCCTATGCGGTGGATGGCCACCCGGTGCGCGCCTTCCACGCCGAGGGCACACCGGCCACGGTGGTGCGCCACGCCCTGCAGGTGCTCTGCCTGGAACGCCTGCCGGACCTGCTCATCTCGGGCATCAACTACGGCGAGAACGTGGGCACCAGCATTTCGGCCTCGGGCACCGTGGGGGCCGCCATCGAGGCCGCCAGCATGGGCATCCCCGCTCTGGCCGCGGCGCGCCAGGTCCATCCCGACCATTTCATGGACCACGGCGAACAGGACTGGGCGGCCGCGGAGCACTTCCTGGGGCTCTTCGCGAGGAGGCTCCTGGACACCCCCCTGCCCTTCGATGTGGATCTGCTGAAGATCGATGTGCCCGAGGGCGCCACCGTGGATACGCCCTGGCGCCTGAGCCGCCTCTCCCGCCAGCGCTACTTCCAGATGGTGCTGGAGGCCCCCAGCCTGGAGAGCCGCATGGGCGACGGCCGGATCGTGGTGGACATCGATCACGGGAAGCTCGAAGCCGATTCGGATATCCACGCCATGGCGGTGGACCGTGTGGTGGCCGTCACCCCCCTCAGCCTGGACGCCACCTCCCGGGCGGACTTCGGCGCCATCCGGAAGCTCCTGGGACAGGGCTGAACCCGATTCTGGCCAACCCTCAAAAAGACGGATGAACCACTGAGGGCACGGGGGAATAGAAGGAGAGCACAGAGAAAAGAGCGGACCTGCATTTGGTCTTTCTCTGGGTCCTCTCATTTTACCTCTGTGTTCTCTGTGGTTCGCTTTGGATGGTGGGGGTCCAGGACACACGCCCCTGGCCGCCCTTCCCGCTAAAACCTGACTCGGATTCAAACCCGCCCCTCCTCCTGCCGAAGAATCCCCATGGCCACCCTTCAGATCCGCCGCTCCTGGGGCAACCGCCAGATGGCCCTCCTCACCCTGGTCTGCCTGCTCTTCGCGGCCACCGGGGCGATCCTGACTCTGGAGTACGGCAGCATCCGGGACTTCGAGCCCAACGGCATCGCCACCGCCAGCCGGACCCTCAACCAGTTCATGGCCGTGGCCGCCACGAGCATCGCGCTCATCATCCCCCTCACCGCCAACCTCTATACGCCCAAGCTGGTGAAGCTCTACGTCACCCATCCCCTCATCGTCGTGGGGATGCTGGTCTTCATCACGGGCCACGCCCTGACGATGTCCCTGCACTTCTTTCCCAAAGAACACCCAGTCAGCCGCCTCATCGTCGTCCTGATCGCGGTCATCTACCTGATCGTCCTGGCGGGGGCCCTGCCCTACCTCTACGGCATCAGCCAGTTCCTGCGCCCCAGCTTCTTCATGCCCATGCTGACCCGCAAGGGGGCCCGCAGCCTGAAGGAGCTGAACCAGGGCACGCGCCCCCGGCAGAATGTCCACGATCTGTTCGAGACCATCGATGTGGTCACCAACATCGCCCTCACGGGCATGGCCCGGGGCGACCGCCAACTGGTCCTGCTGGCCCTCCAGTCCATGAACGCCCTGCTCACGGAGATCATCGGCAGCGCCAGCCCCGCCTGGCGAGCCTCCCAGCCCTTCTTCGTGCCCGGCCTCGCCATGGAGGGCCAGGAATACCTCATCCGTGAGCGCATCTGGCCTGAGGCCTACGTGCTGGCCCAGACCCTCAAGGTGATGGAGGGCGCCACCAAGCGCCAGCACGAGATCATGGCCGAACTGGCCGGACAGATGGTGGAGACGGCCCACCTCGCCTCCGTCCTGCAGCGGGACACGGTGGTGGAGCTCCACATCATGGCCTTCAACACCCTCATGCGGGAGGCCATCGAGGAGAAGGATCTGCGCCGCTTCCAGAACCTCTCCTACCACTACCGGCTCCTCATCGAGGCCTTCCACGACACCCCCGCTCGCATGCACGAGGCCGCCCAGCACCTGCTCCACTACGGGAAGATCGCGGCCCGCCAGAACCTGTACTTCGGGCTGGAGACCGTGATCTACGATATGGGCGAACTGGTGCTGAGCCTGGGCCGCCACGACGAGGAGCGGGCGGTGGAACTGATCCAGGCCTGGGCGGGTCCGCTGTGGCAGGACGCCATCGACCAGGGCAGCCTCATGAAGAAGGTGGGCTGGCGCACCCTGGTGCGGGTCCACTGGGAGGCCAAGGCCCTGGGCCTGGAGGAGCTCGCCAGCGCCATCTATTGGCGCTACCTCTCGGACGAGGCCATCCACCGCGACCAGTTGGAACTGATCCTGGACGAGAACCGGGAGCTCCACTTCGAGTTCAACGACCGCCTCATGCGCTTCGCCCATCTTTCCCCCGGCGCCGAAGCCAAGGCCCGGGAATTCCTCGAGAGCTGGTGAACGATGCTTCCCCGGCGGGGACCTGCAGCACCTGTTGTGACAGAGGATCCCGCGAAGAGCGCGAAGAAGAACCGTGAAATTAATTTTCCACGGATGAACACGGATACCCATTCATCGCTGACCCCAGGGTGTGGCGTACCGGCCCTTCAGGCGCGCGCCTGAAGGCGCGCCCGGAGGGCCGGCACGCCAGTCGCCGCAAACCGGCGGCCCCGCCTTCGGCGGGCCCTGGGGTCTGCTTGCCTCGACGCTCAGATGCAGTTCTCCGTGCATCCTCCGTGCCCTCCGTCTCTCCGTGTTGGATTTTTTGGGGCTGAGTCAAGCCGCCAACCGGGTCATACGAAAGGCGCACCGTCCTCGTAATACCGGTGCCGCTCCAGATGCCAAAGGTAGAGATCCAGGTGGGGGCAGCCCGCAGCCTGGAGGTGGCGGGTGATGGCCCGGGCGGCCCGGTCCTCCAGCTCCGGCCCGCGATCGAAGAGGGCGACCTCAACGAAGGGATCGCCCGGGGTGAGCGCCCCGTCGCGCACGTGAGGATCGTTGCGAACCTGCAGCGCGAAGTGCTCCCGAGGAACGCCGAAGAGCCCGACGAGCTCATCAACCAGAGGCCCGCTGGCCTTCATCACGGTCTCGAGGGGAATGGCGTGGGTGGTGATGCGGGGCATGGGCCCTCCCTGTGTTGCCCTGGATTATCCCCGCAGACCTGCCCTTCGGACTCCCCCCGTGGGATCCTGGAGAGGTGGTGTGCGCAATCCTGGAGGTGAATCATGTCGCTGGCGAAATGGATCCTGGCCCCGGCCCTCGTCTTCACCCTTCCCGCCATGCCAGATACCGCGAAGGGGTCCAAGGGGGGACCTCGCGACCAGCGGGAGCAGGCGGTCCCCCCTTCCAGTGATGCCAAGCGGGCCTTCACCATCGAGGATCTCTACCGACTGAAGGGAATCTCCGGCCTCAGCCTGTCGCCGGACGGCTCCAGGCTGCTCTTCCAGGTCTCCACCCAAGATCTGAAGAAGGCCAAGCGCAACACCCAGATCTGGATGCTGGAGCTGAGCACCGGAGCCGCGCGGCAGCTGACCTTCCATGAAAAATCCAGTACCTCGCCCCAGTGGTCCAGGGATGGCAAGACCATTCACTTCCTCTCCAGCCGCGAGGGGGGGAGCCAGCTCTGGGCCCTGGATACGGGCGGTGGCGAGGCCCGCAAGCTGACGGCCTTCGAGCCCGGCGTCGGCACGCCCCGCCTGCTGCCCGGGGGCAACCAGGTGGTCTTCGATGCCCAGGTCTTCTGCGAGAGCATGGCCGATGGGCCCCGCCACAAGGAGCTGCTTGAAAAGCTGGAGGAGGGCCCCGTGCAGGCCCATCTCGCCGATACCCTTCTCTACCGCCACTGGACCGAATACCGCGACTTCCAGTACACCCATCTCTTCCGGGCCTCCTTCGGGAGCGGCAAGGTCGAGGCTCTCACCTCCGGACAGCAGGACTACCCGGCGGACGCCACCAGCGGCAGCCCCCAGACCTTCGATCTCAGCCCCGACGGCCGGGAGATCTGCGTCACCACCAAGACGGACGCCGTGCCCGCCCGCTCCACCAACCAGGATCTCTTCCTCATCCCCCTGGAGGGCAACCGCACACCCCAGCGCATCACAGGGGACAATCCCGCCTTCGATGGCGATCCCAAGTACTCCCCGGACGGCCACCATATCGCCTACAGGCTCCAGCACCGACCGGGATGTGAATCCGACCGCTTCCGCCTAGCGGTCTATGACCGGATCGCCAAGACCAACCGTGTGCTCACGGAATCCATCGACAACTGGGTGACCGCCTTCCAGTGGTCCGCGGATGGGAAAGGCCTCTGGTTCACGCTGGACGAGAAGGGCCGCCATCCGCTGCTCCGGATCGAGGTGGCCACAGGCAAGGTCCAGCGCATGATGGAAGGGCAGACCATCGACGAATTCACGGTCCTGCCGGACCAGAAGTCCGTGGTCTTCAGCAAGAGCCGGGTGGGCGAACCCGTGGAGATCTGGCGCTACGCCTTCGACAGGAAGGAGCTGAAGCGTCTCACGGCCTTCAACCAGACCGTAGCCAACGAGGTCGATCTGCGCCCCGCCGAGGAGATGTGGGTGAAGGGCGCCGATGGCGCCGAGGTGCAGGTATTTGTCGTGAAGCCCCACGGCTTCGATCCTGCGAAGAAGTATCCGCTCATCCTCAATGTCCACGGCGGCCCCCAGATGATGTGGTCGGACACCCTGCGGGGGGACTGGCAGGTCTATCCAGGCGCCGGGTACGTGGTGGCCTTCCCCAATCCCCACGGTTCCACGGGCTACGGCCAGGCCTTCACCGACGCCATCAGCGGCGACTGGGACGGCAAGGTGATGACGGATATCGAGAAGGTCACGGACGCGCTGGCCGACCTGCCCTTCGTCGACAAGGACCGAATGGGCGCCATGGGCTGGAGCTGGGGCGGCTACGCCATGATGTGGCTGGAGGGCCACAGCACCCGCTACAAGGCCCTCGCCGCCATGATGGGCGTCTACGATCTGCCCAGCATGCATGGCGCGACGGAAGAACTATGGTTCCCCGAATGGGACGTGAAGGGCACACCCTGGGACAACCCCACGGGCTACGCGCGCGCCAACCCCAGCGCCTTCGTGAAGGCCTTCCAGACCCCCTGCCTAGTCATCACGGGCGAGCGCGACTACCGCGTGCCCTACACCCAAAGCCTCCAGTTCTTCACGGGCCTCCAGATCATGAAGGTGCCCAGCCGCCTCATCGTCTTCAAGAACGACGGCCACTGGCCGGATGGCTTGAAGTCCATGCCCGTCTACTACAACAGCCACCTGGAGTGGTTCCAGAAATACCTGGGGGGCGGAGCGGCGCCCTGGAAGACAGAGGACATGGTGAGGAACCTGGCGTTCGATGAAAAGAAGTAGGAAGGCTGACCAACATGGACCATCGCCCATTTCGAGTGCTTCGCCCCAGTCGGTTGAAGACCATCACAATTGCCTTGGGGTCGTTCACATTCGCCATGATGGGCCTGTGGATGATCCTCGCGGGTGAACCCAGCGGCTGGTGGATCGCACTGTTCTTCGGAATCGCCGCCATCGTTTTCGGAGTTACAGCGCTTCCGAACAGTTCGTACCTCAAACTCGGCCCGGAAGGCTTCACGCTTTGTTCCATGTATCGGTCACATGCGTATCGTTGGTCTGACGTTGGCCCCTTCATTGTCGGAAGGGTCGGCCTCAATCCCATGGTTGTATTTAACTTCTCGGACCAATACAACCCGTCCCCTCACCTACGAAAATTTGCCTCTGGCCTTACGGGGTTCGAAGGCGCCTTGCCCGATTCTTACGGCCTACCATTGTCCGAGTTGGCCCAACTGCTTAACGCGTACCGGGAAGAGAACCAGGAAGAACCCCTCATCTGAAACAGCCGCCTCCTTTGCAAATCGCCTTGTGGAAGCCAAGGCGCCTCGGCAAGGCGATCCAATATCAACGACTCTTTCCCGAACAAATCCGTGTGTGAGCGATTTTACTTGCACACGGATTCTTGCCCTCACCCCAGCGCCTGCACCAGGGCTTCCCTGCGTCCGTCCAGGTACCGGGCGGCGGGAGGCAGGATCACGCGCGAGTAGATCAGGAAGAGGAGCCCCAGCAGCAGGGCCATCACGGGGAGCAGCAGCAGAGGCGCCAGCCAGGCCGTGAGCAGGTAGATGCCCCCAAAGAGGAGGGTTCCGGCCAGCATGGCCGCCATGCCCAGCCAGATCACGGGCTGGGCCATGTTGTTGTTCTTGAGACTGTCCCTGGGCATGGGCCGGGGCAGCCAGACGCTGGTCCAATGGCCCAGACTCACCAGCACGAGGAACAGGCAGCCGGAAAGACAGACGCCCGCCATGGCCTGGAGGGGCCCCAGGTTGCCGACGATGCCCAGCAGGATCAGGAGGAGAGTCACCTGCAGGCCCAGGAAGGCCAGGAGTCCCAAGGCCTTGCCCACCAGCAGATCTCTGGAGCGCAGCGGCAGGAGCAGCAGGGCCTTCACGCCGGAACCGTCCAGGCCGAACTGGTTGAGCTGGGTCTGCATGCCCGCCATGGAGAGGTAGGCGAAGGCCATGGGCAGGCTCCAGACCGCGGCCCCCCGGGAGGCGGCGAAGGGCCCCTTGATGAGCACCAGCACCATCAGGGGCACGAGGAGCTGGAACTTGCCCAGATGACTGGAGATGATGGCCTGCCATTGGAGCCGGGCGATGCCGTAGACCGGTTCGGAGAAGCTCCAGAGCCTTTCGCTGGAGCCCTTTGGCACAGCCCGGAAGGTCTGGGGGTCCGAGTCCCGGCGCAGGGTGGCCGCCGCCCCCAGGAGCAGGAGCGCGAGCACCGCGAGGGGATAGGCCTGTCGTCCCAGGGCCTGGCCCCAGTGGCCGTTCAGAATCTCCCCCAGGCCCCGGAAACACTGGGTGGAAGGCAGCACCTCAACGACCCTCACCATGTATTGGAATCCCACCTTCATTTGCATGGGATGGGCGGAGGGCCCCCCCAGGCGGGAAGAGGTCGCGGGCAGGAGGGTGGTGGAGACCCAGAGGAGGAAGCCCAGCACCGCGAAGGCCAGCCGGAGATGCTTGGCGATGCGGGCGGTGAGGCTGCCCACCAGGTACTGGATGCAGAGGAGGGCCGCCATCGTGCCGAGCCAGGGCAAGGGGAGGAACACAAAGAGCAAAGGCTTGGCCACGCCCATGCCCAGGAGCAGGCAGGCGGTGATCAACCCGACGGAGAGGGGCAGGAGATCGCCCATCCCCGCCATCAGCTCCGCCAGGAAGAGGCTGCGCAGGCGGAGCGGGAAGAGGCGGGTGCTTTCCCAGCCCAGGGTACGGGTGCCGCCGAAGAGCCCTCCTGTGATGCCCCCCATCAGAGCCAGGCCGGCCAGGATGCCGCCGATCCCCCGCAGGAAGGCCGGGTCCGGTAGGCCCCGGCCCAGGAAGTAGCCGCCCACCAGGCTGCCGAACACCGTGGGTGCCGCCACGAAGAGGCCGAGCGCCGTCAGGGTGACGACGTAGGCCGTGCGGCCCGTCTTCCCCAGTTCCTTGCGGGAGCGGTTCCAGCCCGCCTGGAGATGGGCGATGAGGAGCGTGCGGACGGGGCCCACTACAGCCACGAGAGTTCACCCGTCTTCACGCCGCCGACCAAATCCACGAAGAGGCTCTCCAGGTTCTCGGCCCCTTCGGCGGCCCGCAGTTCCGTGAGGGGACCGAACCCCAGCAGCCGCCCCTCGTCGAGAATGGCGATGAGGGGGCAGAGCTTCTCCACCACCTCCATGATGTGGCTGGTGAGAATGATCGTGACGCCACGCCCCTGGAGGGAGATGAGGATGTCCTTGATGGTGCGGCTGGTGACGGCGTCGATGCCTTCGAAGGGCTCGTCCAGGAACAGCACCCGGGGTCCGTGGAGCAGGGCCGCGCAGAGGGCCAGCTTCTTCTTCATCCCGTAGCTGTATTCGGCCACCAGACCCTTGGGCGCGGGGGCGAGATCCAGCTTGGCGAAGAGCTCCAGGCGCCGGGCGTCGATCACGGCGTCCTCCAGCCCGTACATGCGGCCCACGAAGCGCAGGTACTGGGGGCCCGTGAGGTATTCCAGTAGCGCCATGTCCTCGGGCATGACCCCGATCTGGCCCTTGATGGCGAGTTCGTCCGTGGCGAGGTCCAGCCCCAGCACGCGGATGCGCCCGCGGGTGGGCTTCAGCAGGCCCGTCACCATCTTGAGCGTGGTGCTCTTGCCCGCCCCGTTGCGCCCCAGCAGGCCCAGCAGGCTCCCGGGCTCGATGCGCAGCGTCAGATCGTCCACGGCCACCTTCTCACCGAAGGTCTTGGTCAGGTTCTCGAATTCCAGGGCGTATTCCATGTGCTCGAAGCTACCGGGGGGCGCGGGCGAGGTCCAGCACAACGCCAGGCGGTGCCCCAGGGAGGCCGAGCCCCACCCATTCCCCGCCCATGGGCTCCTGGATCCACGCCCCATATTCGGTTCTTCAAGGATTCCCGGGAACGCCTCAGCCTAGGCTGGTCATCCTCCGAAACGGGGAATGCACTTTGGACTCGGGCGTTTCGCCAGGGAAAGAAAGCAGGGAATTGACAGGGATGAAGGGGATGAAGGCGTTTCTGGGGCTGGGCGCTCCTGGTAGGCAAGGCTGAATCCGGGGTTCTTCTCCTACGCAACGGGGCTGTTCCACAGGAAAACATTCACCACGGAGCACACGGAGAAAGGCCCGGAGGGAAAACGGAAGATCAGTTTCTGTTGAGAGCAGGCCCCAGGGCCC
>JAYSNJ010000136.1:0-15681 GCA_043723905.1 Holophagaceae bacterium | reverse complement strand
AGGTGATCTGCATGGCCAGCGTGTTGCCGTCCTTGCGCATGGAGTAGACGTGCACGAGGCTGTAGCCGTTGCCCTGGAAGGTCTGGGTCATGCGGAGTCCGTCCTTGCGCAGCGTCACCTGGAAGGCCTCGCCATCGCTGCGCTGCCAGGAACTGGCGGTGCCATCCGGCGCGCACTCGGCGGGGCGCTCCTTGCCGAAGGTCACCGAGAATTCCGTCCCGCTGGAGAGGATGTCCATGGCCTGGGGCGAGGGGCAGGCCTTCTGGAGCTTCTTCTTCCAGTACACCTTCATGGCGAAGTTCTGGTCCTTCACGTGCTCGTCGAGCCTGGGCTCCAGCTTGTCGCTCTCGTCGGGGATCAGCGTCCACTCCCCGTCCCACTTGATCTTGACCTCCTTGGCTGCGGCCTCCTGCGCGGGGGTGGCCTTCTTGGACTGGGCCCCCAGGGGCAGCATCAGGGCCAAGGCAAGGAGGGGAAGAGTCAAGAAGCGCATGGGAAGCTCCTGAAGGATGGGATCAGGATACTCCGGAGGTGTGCAACCGTCCTGACGTAGAAAGCCCGGCGCTTGGGATGTGGAGCCTGTAAGCTCTGGATCGCGGACCTCGCCGGAGATCACCATGCTGCCCCTGATCGCATTCCTCGCCGTTCCTGCCCTCCAGGCTCCGGTTCCCCTGCCATCTCCGGTCTTCACCGACCTCTCCTTCCTGCTGGGGAGATGGGTTGGCGAAGGTCTTCAGGCGGGCTCCAGCGGCGAGTTCAGCTTCGAGAAGGCGCTGGAGGGGAAGATTCTTCTGCGGAAGAACATCGCCCGCATCCCGGGGCCGGACGGCAAGACTGCCCTGCACGAGGACCTGCTGGTGGTCTCCGGCGAGACTGGCACGCTGCGGGCCGACTACTTCGACAACGAGGGGCATGTCATCCGCTACGCCGTGGAAGCTTCGCCCCATCAGGTGCGGTTCCTCAGTGCAGGCCCCGGGCCCCGCTTCCGGCTCACCTACCTCCGCACCGGCGAGGACACCGTCGAGATCCGCTTCGAGATCGCAATGCCGGACAAGCCCGAGCAGTTCAAGGTCTATCAGTCCGGGAAGGCCCGCCGGATCAGGCCCTGAGGGCTCACCCTTTCCAGCGCCTCGGGTCCTCTTCGCTGATCCCCAGCTGATCCAGCACGCGGGTGGCGAAGGCGTCGAAGAGCTCGTCGATGGACTTCGGGTCGTAGTAGAAGCCCGGCATGATGGGCATGAGAATGGCCCCGGCGTCGTGGACCCGCAGCATGTTCTCCAGGTGGATGCGGTTCAGGGGCGTCTCCCGCAGGCAGAGCACCAGGGGGCGGCGCTCCTTGAGGCAGACATCCGCCGCTCGTGATACCAGCGTATCGCTCACGCCCGACGCGATGCGGCCCAGGGCCCCGGCGCTGCAGGGGATGAGCACCATGCCCTCCTGGCGATGGCTGCCGCTGCTGATGGCTGCGCCCAGATCCTGTCCGCTCTGGATCAGGATTTTGGGACTCAGGGCGGCCAGGTCCTTGTCCGCCAGGTGGCATTCCTGGGCAAGGCAGCGCCGACCCGTGGCCGAGAAGAGCAAGGTGATCCGCTCGACCTCGGCATTGGCCCCAAGCCGCTTCAGGAGCGCCACGGCGAAGCCCGAGCCGGAAGCCCCGGTGATGGCGACGGTGATCCGCTTGCCCATTCAGGGCAGTTCCAGGAACTTCATGCCCACCTGTGTGATGCTGCCCGCGCCGAAGGTGATGAGCAGGTCACCGGGGCATACGAGGCCCTCCAGGAAGCCGGGGAGGTCCTCCACCCTGGGGCAGTAGTGGGCCTCCCGCTGGCCGTGGGCCAGGATGTTCTCCTGGAGCGTGCGGCCCGTCAGGCCCGGGATGGGCGGTTCGCTGGCGGCATAGATGTCCGTGACCACCACCACGTCGGCGTCGAAGAAGGCCTGGCCGAATTCCTCCAGCAGGGCCTGGGTGCGGGAATAGCGGTGGGGCTGGAAGGCGGCCACGATTCGGCGCTCCGGGAAGCCTTCGCGCGCGGCCTTCAGGGTGGCGGCGATCTCCGTGGGGTGGTGGCCATAGTCGTCGATGACCGTCACGCCCTTGCGCTCGCCCCGGCGGCTGAAGCGCCGGTCGGCGCCGGTGAAGCTGGCGAGGCTGGCGTGGATGATCTCCCGCTCGACGCCCATCTCCAGGGCCACGCCGATGGCGGCCAAGGCATTGAGAACCATGTGATGGCCCGGTACGCCCAAGGAGAAGGCCCCCAGTTCCTGGCCGAAGGCCCGCACCTTGAAATGCGTCCTGAAGCCATCGGCCTGGATGTCGAAGGCTCGGATGTCCACCTGGGGGTGGGTGCCGTAGGTGCGGACCTGGCGTTTGAGCCGGGGCCGGATGGCGGCCATGTTGGGGCAGTCCATGCAGGCGAAGACGCTGCCGTAGAAGGGGATCTTGTTGCCGAAGGCGACAAAGGCCTCCTTGATCTCGTCGAGATCCTTGTAGTGGTCCAGATGTTCCCGGTCGATGTTCGTGATGACGGCGATGGTGGGGCTCAGCATGAGGAAGCTGCCGTCGCTCTCGTCGGCCTCGGCCACCAGGAAGGGGCCCTTGCCCAGCTTGGCGTTGGAGCCGATGGAGCCCAGCCTGCCGCCTACGACGATGGTGGGGTCGATGCCCCCCTGGCTCAGGACCTGGGCGATCATGCTGGTGGTGGTGGTCTTGCCGTGGGAGCCTGCCACGGCGATGCCGTACTTCATCCGCATGAGTTCGGCCAGCATCTCGCCCCGGGGAATGACGGGGATCTTGGCGGCATGGGCGGCCACCACCTCGGGGTTGTCCCCCCGGACGGCGCTGGAAATCACCACAACCTGAGCGCCCTGGATGCATTTCGCATCGTGGCCGATCTGGATTTCCACGCCCATGGAACCCAGGCGCTGGGTGGTGGCGCTTTCCTTGATATCCGAACCGCTGACCTTGTAGCCGAGGTTCACGAGGACTTCCGCGATGCCGGACATGCCAATGCCGCCAATGCCCACGAAATGGATCTGCTGAATCTTGCCGAACACGCGGGAGCCCTCCGGATGAGGTTCCCAGTGTAGCCGCGGGAGTCACGGCCCCGGGGGTCGGACCATCCAAGTACTCCGTCGGACGAGTCTTGGCACGGGCCATGCCATCCTGAAATCCGACGCTCATCGTTTCCAGGAGGCCGCATGTTCCAGCACTCCCTTTCCTCTTCCGGTCGCAGGCTGGGGGGCTTGGCCCTCGGTCTGACCATTGTCGGCGTAGGCTTCTCTTTCGCCCAGGACCGGCACCCGGCGCGGCCGGCCCCCGTGGATCGTCCGGCGCCCTCCCGGTCCATGGATCGTCCTCCGGCGCGGGTCATGCCCGATCGCCCGGGCGCCACTTCCAGACCGCCATCCGTCCGGGGACCCGTGAACCGGGCCGAAGTCCCGATCCGGCCCGCCACCAGCGCCGTCCTCATTCCCTGGTCCATGCCCAGGTGCACGGCAAGGCCCACGCCGGAGGTCTGGCGGCACCGGGACATCATGACCGAGATCCAGTCCATGGCCCGGCGCGGCTTCATCGCCGTGCACCCGATCGGTGAGGATGTGAGCGAGTTCACGGGTATTTCGTACTTCCCGGCCGGGTGGATTTCCTATGGTTTCCGTGTGCCGCCGGGCGAATCCATCCACGTCCGCCTCCACCACTCCAACGAGGGCTGGTTCCGCCTGGCCATGGTCAACAAGTGGGGCTCCCTGGAGCAGGGCATGCTCCAGAACCTGATTCCCACGGGCAATCCGGAGGTGAAATACAGCAACCCCACGAAGGAAGTGCGCAGCGTCTACGTGATCGTCGATGATCCCGGCTGGATGTCCAGCAAGGACAATCCCTTCAAGGTGAACGTGACCCGGAGCTGGGACCCGACCCAGAAGAAGGTGGACGACGCGCCCATCGTTACGGGCATCTGGGCCCAGAAGCAGGAAGAGGCCAAGCCGACTCCAGGCGCCCAGGAAGCAACGGCCCCAGCTCAGCCCAAGGGCTGAAGAGGTTCCCTTCCTTGAGATGCGCCGGGCCTGCCCGGCGCATTCGCATTCCCTGGCACAATGACGGGCATCCGGAGCTCCCATGATCCCGTCCCTCCTGTGCCCGACGGTCCTCGTCTGGGCAGCGCTCAGTTGCGGAACCCTGGCAGGCCAGGGCGTTGCCTATGTGAGTCGCCACTACGGCAAGCGGGAGGTGCGGGTGCCCATGCGGGATGGGACGATGCTCTTCACGGTGATCTACGCACCCAAGGGCAGGGGCCGCAGCCTGCCGATCCTCCTGAACCGGACGCCCTACGGGGTCGGACCCTACGGAGAAGGCCGATCCAGGGGTGAACTGGGACCCTCGCCCCGATTTGCGAGGGAGGGTTTCATCTTCGTCTACCAGGATGTGCGGGGGCGGATGATGAGCGAGGGTTCCTTCGTCGACCTGACCCCCCACAAGCCCCAGAAGCAGGGGCCCCTGGACATCGACGAGAGCACGGACACCTTCGACACCATCGAATGGCTGCTCAAGAACGTGCCCGGGAACAATGGACGGGTGGGCCAGTGGGGCATCAGCTATCCGGCCTTCTATGCCGCAGCGGGCATGCTCGAGGCCCATCCGGCCCTCAGGGCCGTGTCCCCCCAGGCGCCCATCCTGGACTGGTTCCAGGGGGATGACTTCCACCGCAACGGCGCCTTCTGGCTCCCCCATCTCTTCAACTTCCTGGCCTGGTTCGGTGCGCCCCGGCCCCAGCCCACTGCGGAGATCCCCGCCCCCTTCTCCCATGGCACGAGGGATGGCTACGCCTTCTTTCTGGGCCTGGGGCCCCTTGCCAACGTCAACGAACGCTACTTCCACGGGGCCATCCCCTTCTGGAACGAGGTGATGGCCCACGGCAACTACGACGATTTCTGGAAGCGGCGCAATCTCCGGCCCCACCTCAGGGCCGTGAAGCCCGCGGTGCTCACCGTGGGGGGCTGGTTCGACGCGGAGAACCTCTTCGGCTCCCTGCAGCTCTTCAAGACTCTGCAGGCCCAAAGCCCCACCACGGACAGCCGCCTGGTGATGGGCCCCTGGCATCACGGCCAGTGGGAACGGGATCCGGGCGAGCGCCTGGGCGAGGTGCATTTCGGTTCCAGGACCGGGGAATTCTTCCAGGAGAAGGTCCTCTTCCCCTTCTTCCTGCAGCACCTGAAGGGCGCGAAGGCGGCCGGTCTGCCCAAGGCCATGGTCTTCAACACCGGGGCCAACCAGTGGCGCCGCCTGGAGGCCTGGCCGCCCGGAACTTCGGCCACACGGGTCTTCTTCCACCCCGGAGGAGGCTTGGCCTTCGCGCAACCCCTGCTGGAGGGCTTCGACGAATTCCTCAGCGATCCCGCCAAACCTGTCCCCTTCCTCGAGGGACTCGCCACGGGGATGCCCGTGGAGTACATGACCGCGGACCAGCGCTTCGCCGCAACCCGGCCCGATGTCCTGGTCTACCGGACCGAGCCTCTCCGGGAGGACCTGACGGTGGCGGGGCCCATCCGTGTGCACCTGGAGGTGAGCACCACCGGAACCGATGCCGACTGGGTGGCGAAGGTGGTGGATGTCTATCCGGAAGGGGGGCCGGACTCGGAGGGGAAGGCAGGCTACCAGCAGCTGGTGCGGGGCGAGGTGATGCGTGGCAAGTTTCGCAGGAATCTGGAGGCTCCCGAGCCCTTCATCCCGGGGCAGCAGACGCCGGTGGAATGGCCCCTGAACGATGTCTTCCACACCTTCAGGAAGGGCCACCGGCTCATGGTGCAGGTGCAGAGCAGCTGGTTCCCGCTCATGGACCGCAACCCCCAGGTCTTCATGGATATCTACAACGCGAAGTCCGAGGACTTCAGGAAGGCCACACACCGCGTCTTCCTGGGCGCGAAGGGTTCCTTCCTGGAGCTGCCTGTGCTCCCTTGAGGGTTGGTGAAGGTTGAGCCGCTAGTCCTTTTCCGCCCAGGCCTGGAGATGGGCCATGTGCTGCTCGAGGGTGATGGGGGTGTTGGGCTCGTCGTGCTTGATCTTGCCGTCGAGCAGCTTCACGATGCGGTGGGCATGGCGGGCGATGTCCTCTTCGTGGGTCACGAGGATGATGGTGTTGCCCTTCTGGTAGAGCTCCTCGAAGAGGGCCATGATCTCGATGCTGGTCTTGGAATCCAGGGCGCCCGTGGGCTCGTCGGCCAGGAGGATCGAAGGATTGTTCACCAGGGCCCGGGCGATGGCCACCCGCTGGCGCTGGCCGCCGGAGAGCTGATTGGGCATGTGGTCCGAGCGCGGCCCGAGGCCCACGTTCTCCAGGGCCTTCCTGGCCATGGCGTGGCGCTCATGGGGCGTGAGGCCGGCGTAGATGAGGGGCAGCTCCACGTTCTGGAGGGCCGTGGTGCGGGCCAGGAGGTTGAAGGTCTGGAATACGAAGCCGATCTCCTCGTTGCGGATCTGGGCCAGTTCATCGTCGGACATGGCCGAGACGACCTTGTTGTTCAGGTCGTAGCTGCCGCTGGTGGGGCTGTCCAGGCAGCCGATCATGTTCATCATGGTGGATTTGCCCGAGCCGCTGGGACCCATGATGGCCACGTATTCGCCCCGCTCGATATCGAGGTCGACGCCATCCAGGGCCCGGACTTCCATATCACCCATGAGATAGACCTTGGTGATATCGCGGAGCCGGATGAGCGGGGAATCGGACATGGGGACCTCTGAAAGAGCTTAGCCTCGTGAAATGATGCGCCAAGGGCCGCGCCCTGACTAGGAGTCTTCGGAGCAGGCGGCCGAACGGTTTATTCCACACCCTGAATTGCAGGAAGATCGCGCCCAACCGCTAGGGAACTTCCAGCAGCAGGGCCTGGCCGATTCCGCCGCCGATGCCGAGGGTCGCGATGCCCAGCCCGCCTCCCCGGGCTCGCAGTTGGTGGATCAGCGTCACCAGGATGCGCGCGCCGCTGGCACCGATGGGATGGCCCAGGCTGATGCCGCCCCCGGCCACGTTGAGGCGCTCCATGGGCAGATCGAGCTGGCGGGCGCAGCAGAGCACCTGGGCCGCGAAGGCCTCGTTCAGCTCCCAGAGGGCGATGTCTGCGACCCTGAGAGAGGTCTCCTCCAGGAGGGCCCGCACGGCCAGGACCGGCCCTTCACCCATGTCCAGGGGGTCCAGCCCGGCCTCGGACCAGGCCAGGATCCGGGCCAGGGGCCGCCGCTCGCCGCACTGATCCTTCCGGGCCAGGAGGAGCGCGGCGGCCCCGTCGGAGAGGGCCGAGGCGTTCCCGGCGGTCACCTGGCCTGCGGGATCGAAGACCGGGGGCAGGGCCCGGAGGGCCTCCAGCGTATCGAGGGGACGGATGCATTCGTCGTGAGCGAGGAGGGGATGGTGCAGCCGCTCAGAGGCGAAATCCGCGCCCGCTGCGCGTCGGTGGCTTTCCAGGGCATAGGCGTCGGCGTCCCGGCGCAGGATGCCCCGTTTGCCCACCAGCCTTTCGATGGTTTCGCCCATGAGCAGTCCCGTGACGGGGCAGCGCAGCCCGTCCTGATGCATCACGTCCGGGAGCCTGGCGTGTCCCAACTGGAGGCCCCAGCGGAGGCCTGGGGCGAGATGGGGCGTGTCCGACATGGCTTCGCTGCCTCCGGCGAGGATGGGCCGGGGAAACCCGAGGCTGAGGGCCTGGCCTGCCAGGAAGACGGCTTCCAGGGAGGAGGCGCAGGCCATGTTGAGGGTGGTCCCGAGGCATTCGACTCCCAGTCCGGCCTTCAGGGCGATGGTGCGGGCCGGATTCATGCCCTGGCTGTGGGAGCGGGCCATGCCCCAGTAGGCACGGCCCGGGGTGGGGAGAGAGGAATCGGCCATCAGGCCCTGGACGGCGGAGACGCCCAGGGCGACGGCGCCCAGGCCGGCCAGGCTGCCGCCGAAGCGGCCCTGGGGCAGTCGGCCCGCCGCCAGCACCATCAGCTCGCCAATGGGCTTCATGGGGTGACCTTGTCTGGGGCCAGCCAGTCGTCCGGTGTGGGCTCCCGGGGGCCGAGCAGGGTGTTCGGCGGGAACCAGGCGTCCAGGAGGGCCACATGGCGGGCGGCATATTCCCGGGTCCAGAAGCCGAGGCGCCGGAAGAGGGGATGGGCCTCGGTGATTGCCGGGACGCCCCGGGTCTCCAGGCCCAAATGCTGGGCAAGGAAGATGGCCCGGGGGAGGTGGAAGTCCGAAGTGACGATCACGACCCTGCGCAGGCCGAAGATCACCTGGGCCCGGCGCAGGCTATCGTAGGTGCGCCGTCCCGCGAAGTCAGCCACGATGCGGTTGGGCGGAACACCCTGCTTGAGGAGCCACTTCCGCATGGCCTGGGGTTCGTTGTAGTAGGGACTGCGGTTGTCGCCGGAGACCAGGAACCAGCGGACCCGGCCGGTTTGGTAGAGTCTCAGGGCGGTCTGGAGCCGTCCCTGCAAGACCTGTGTGGGTTCCCGCCCGGGAAGCACGCCCGCACCGAGCACCAGGGCGGGCATCCCTTCGGGGGGGAGGCTGGCCTCGCGATAGATCCTTCCGGCGGAATGGGAGGGGAACCTTCCCAGGGTCCAGAGCAGATCCCCGATGAGGAGCAGCGCCAGGGCTGCCCAAAGGCGGCGCCAGGGACCCCCGGCAAGACTCGTCAAGGCAGATACGCGCATCGTGAGTTAGCATAGACCCTTACCCCACCGGGTCCCACCGGGAGCATCCCCTGATGAAGCAGCACTCAAGTTCAATCCTCTCCATCCCCACCCTGGCGACGCAGAAACGCCTGCGGCATCCATGGCTGGCGGCCCTGCCGGCCATCCTGGTGGCCCTGCCCGGCCTGGGGTGCTACCGGGCCTCGGGCATCCAGCGTCCGGACGTGGTGGCCGAGGAGATCTCCCAGGTGGGTGGCGACCGCGTCCACGGGCTCAAGGCCCAGGGTGCACCGGGCGATTTCTATCTCGGAAACGACTATGTCGAGATCGCCGTGGACGGAACCCCCTTCGGCGAGCGGCTCGGCGTGGCCGGAGCCCCGGGCGGGGGCAGCATCATCGATGTGGGGGAAGTGGCGCTGGACCAGAACTACAAGCGGGTCTCCATGCCCACGGACACCCTGGACCGGCTCACGGCCGTGCTGAACCAGGACCCGCAGATCACTCTGGTCTTCGATCGCTTCAAGCCCCTCAATTCGGACACCGAGGGCCGCATCGAGATGGAGGGCTATGTCCACGATCCCGCGCACAGGCTGACGGGTGCGAGCTGGGACACCCTCGGCCGGGTGCAGGGCGTCTCCGTGACCCACGTGGTGAGCCTGCTGAAGGCCAATCGGTACTTCCTGCTCCAGACCACGGTCGCGAACAACAGTTCCTCGCCCCTCGGGATTCACAACATCGGCGATCTGCTCGCCCAGGGGCCCTCCGGCGGGTTCCGCTTCAATGTCCCGGCTTCGGAAGACATGGCCGATCAGGCCCTGAGCGACTGGGGCATGGAGATTCCTTCCCCCAGTCTCGGCACGAGCGGCGTGGGCACCACCTTCGGGGACGTGGCGAAGGCCGTGAAGGCTCCCATGGTGGCCTTCATGGGCGTCGAGCCCGTGGGGACCACCGAGGATGTTCACTCCACCCTCGGACTCCTGCCCGTGGATGCGGATCGGCTGGTGGTGACGTCCGATCCCCAGAAGGTGCTGGACCAGGTCCGCCCGATGTTCCCCCAGCGGCTCATCGCAGGGGGGCTCCCGGCCGGGAACCTGGCCGCAGGAGCTTCAATCACCCATGCCAGGCGTCTTTACCTCACCGCAGGCAGCACCGTCTCGGGCGCCATCTCCAATCAGGCTTCGGGCCTCTTCAATCTGATGGCCCACGATCGCTCCATTCTCCGGCCCGCCGATCAGGGGGCCCTGGTCTTCCAGCCCTCGGGCACGGCGGTCCGGCAGGGCCCCTATCCGTCCCAGTTCCGCATCGAGCGGAATGTGGGAGGCGCCTGGAAGCTGGAGCGCCTGGAGTGGATGGAACCCTTCGAGAATTCGCCCACAGCCACCAACTACTACCTGCCCCAGCTCTCCGTCCTGCTCCCTGTGGGGACCTACCGGCTGGCCGTCCAGAATGCCTTCGGAAGCAAGTTGTTCACCCATCTGGTGAATGCCAACACCAACACGAACACGGACCGACCGGATCTCCCGGGGCCCATCGTCGTTGCATTGAATTCCACGACGATAAACAACAGTTTTGTCAGCAATTCCTCCCTCGACTACATCTGCCCGGAGCGGGACGAGGTCCTGGGGGCCTCGGGGGCCCTCCTCGCCAACAAGGTGGCCGTTCATGGCTTCGCCACCCGCCAACTCGATGGCACGGTCAACAGTCTCCAGCCCGCCCGCATCTCGGTCTTTGGACTACCTTCCACGCCTGACCCATCCCTGAAGCGGACACGCATCCTTTCCAGCAGCTACAACGCCGTGTACCGGATGCGCATACCGGTGGACTCCAACTACGGGGTCTACGGCTTCCTGGCCGGGAATCAGGTCTTCGCCGCCTCCATGCCTCCCCGGAACGCCATGTCCTTCTGGCTGGCGCCGGGCGATTACCTGGCCTACGCGATCCGGGGACCCCTCTCGCAGCTGGACAGCCAGCCCGTGAAGGCCTTCGATGGCCAGACGCAGACCTCCCACATCTTCACTGCGGAGACCGCGGCCCTGCCTGTGGGGTGGACGAGTTTCGATCTGCCCGGCCCCTCCCTCGCCACGACCGGGGGGATGCTACCCGTGGAAAAGCTCTCCTCCGCTCTGGCGGAAGGCATTCAGGTGGTCGGGATGACCGAGCAGGATCGGCTGGTGGACAGTGCCGCTCTGGCGGCCGATTTCCGGAACGAGTTCCTGATGTCGACCATCGTCGATGCGGATCGGACGGTCATCGGATCGGATCCCTTCATCATCGAAGCCCGCAGTTCGGATCTGGGGAACTACGGTTTCGCCACCGCACTCTTCACGCCGGCTCCTCGCAACGAGCGGAACGGCGGCGCACGGGATCCCAAAACCTGGACGCTGGCGGATTTCCTGGTCCAGGCCGAAGGCCAGTACAACGTGATCCACCGTCCCCGGGGACCCCAGGGACTCTTCACCCTGCAGGCCCACCTCGCCTTCCCGGCGGATCTGGCCCTGGCCGCCATCGACCCGGCCTCGCCCTTGGGCGTGGGTGCCAACGCTTGGTGGAACGCCACCAGCCCGCTCTCCAGTGGCAGGTCCCAGGGTTCCTTCGATGCGCTGGAACTCCTGCGGGCCGAGGGCTGCAATCCTGCGGATCCTTCGGCGTGGTTCACGGAATTCAAGGCCGTGCGCAGCGACTGGTTCACCCTTCTCGGGAAACAGACTCCCACGGTATTCACCAAGGCCCTGGGGCTCTCCTCGGCCAAGTACAGCCTCGATACTCCTGTGGGTCTTACTCGCACATACCTGAAGGCCACGGGGTTCACCCAGGGCTCCATGGCGCCCCTGCTCCAGGCCCTGCAACAGGGTGCGGCGGTGGCGTCCACGGGACCCCTGCTGGATGCGACCCTCACCGCCGCCGGTGGCACCACGGCCTTCGGCCCCGGTGGCCTGGTCTCCGGGCCCACCGCTTCCGTGACCCTCACCGTGAATCTCTGGGCCCCAAGCTGGGTTCCTGTGGAGGAACTGCGGGTCACCATCGATGGCGTCACCCAGGTCCTGGATATCGCTCAGCTCCAGCCTCTGGCCACCACGGCGGCGGGATACGACAAACGCCTGCGCCGCGGCACCTTCACCCTTCCCCTGCCAGTCGGCAAGGATGCCTGGGTAGTGGTGGAGGCCGGTGTTCCTTTGAACACATCCGGCGTCTATGCTCCCGCTGCGCCCTTGGACGCTGTCGCCGCCACCTGGAACAAGCTGATGAAGGGCATCTATCCCATCGCCGTCACCAACCCGATCTTTGTCGACACGACCGGGGGCGGGTACACTCCTCCCGGACTCTGATCCCGATGCTTCGATCTCCTGAATGGCTCCTCCCCGGAGCTACTGCCTTCGTCCCTCCGTTTTCGTCAACGGAGGGATGAGTCATGGCTGAGTGGGTCCCCGAACGCCTGCCGGAGGATGTGGACGCCGAACGCGCCCTGCTGGCGACCTGCTGCGCCCCTGGCGCGGAGTCCGCCGCCTCCGAGATCGCCTTCCAGCTCAAGGAAGAGGACTTTGTCCATCCGGCCAACCGGGCGGTCTTCAAGGCGCTGGTGAGCCTCATCGAGGCCCAGGTGGAGGTCAACGCCCTCACCCTGAAGGATGCGCTGGATCAGGCCGGGGATCTGGGGCGCGTGGGCGGCTACGCGGGTCTGGTGGAACTGCTCTCTGGCGAAGAGGTCGGCAAGCCCCAGGTGCTGGCCGATCTTCTCGTGCGCAAGCGCAAGCTGCGCCAGTTGATCCGCCTGGGAGCCCAGCTCGTGCGGCAGGCCGCCGAGGAGGAGGCGCCACCCGAGACCCTGGTGGAACGCGCGGCCCAGGATCTCTTCAGGCTGGCCCAGGGCCGGGATCGCAGGGGCCTCGAGCATGTGGGCGATGTCTCGGACATCGCCATGGACAAGCTCCTGGACCGCCTCGAAGGCAAGGGCTCCGTGGGGCTGCGGGTGGGATTCTCCCGCCTGGACGCCATCACCCAGGGCTTCCAGCCCGGCAACCTGATCATCCTGGCGGCCCGGCCCGGCATCGGCAAGACGGCCCTGGCCCTCAACTGGCTCCTGCGCTCCGCCGACAGCCGCCAGCGGGCCCACGGGGCCTTCTTCAGCCTGGAGATGTCCAACGAGGAAGTCTTCAACCGCCTGCTGGCGGCCAAGGCCACCGTGAACATGAAGGCCGTTCAGGCGGGCGCCTTCAACGACGAGGTGCAGGCCAAGCTGCTGGCGGCCCGGGATGATCTCCGGGCGCTGCCCATCTTCCTCAACGATCAAGCGGCCATCACAGTGCGCGAGATCACGGCCATGGTGGAGCGCCACCTGGCCCAGGCCAACCAGAAGCTGGACATCCTGCTTGTGGACTACCTCCAGCTCCTGAGCAGTCCCCAGGACAGCCGGGGGGCCAAGCAGAGCGAGGCCGTGCGCATCGGCGAGATCAGCCGCGCCTTCAAGCTGCTGGCCAAGGAGCACAAGATTCCCGTGGTCGTACTCTCCCAGCTCAACCGCGAGGTCGAGCACAGGCAGGGCGGCAGGCCCCAGCTCTCGGATCTGCGCGATTCCGGCGCCATCGAGCAGGACGCCGACATCGTGATGTTCATCCATCGCAAGATGAAGCCCGCCCTGGAAGGGGAAGAAGAGGATCGCAGCGCGGAGCTCGTCATCGCCAAGCATCGCAACGGTCCCACGGGCATCGTGCCGCTCTACTTCGAGGCCGAGTACGCGCGCTACCGCGAGATGGAACGCAGCACGGACGAGGCGTGAGCGGCGAAGTCCTGCCCAGTCTGCCCTTCGCGTCGAAGCTGACGGCGCTCCGGGGCGTGGGCCCCGCCTACGCCGAGGCCCTTTGCGAGGCCGGCCTGGAGACGCTTCGCGATCTGCTGTGGGCCCTGCCGCACCGGTATGTGGATCGGGGAGCGGTGCGGAGGATCGCGGAACTGGACCGGTGGCACCAGCCGGGAGGCGACCGGGAGATCGTCACGGTCATCGGCACCGTGAAGGATCTGCGCCAGACGACCACCCGGGTGCAGCGGATGAACCTGATGGAGGGCCTGCTCGAAGACGATAGCGGCACCCTGCGGCTCATCTGGTTCAACCAGGCCTACCTGGCGAAGGTGCTCAGGCCCGGCGACCGGATCATCGCCTTCGGGACCTTGGCCCTGGGCCGCCATGGGCTCGAGATGCGCGGTCCCGCCATCGAAGTCCTGGGGCGCGCCGCCGATCCCGAGGATCCCTGGGTCCGGCGCTATCTTCCCCTGTACCGGAAGCTGGGACCCATCACCGGGCGCCTGCGGGGGAAACTGGTCCAGGAAGCCCTCGCCAAGGTTCAGGCCTCGGAGGAATGGCTTCCCACGGAGCTCTCGAAGGGGTTGCCCGATCTGGTCAGTGGCTTGCGCCTGCTGCACCAGCCCCCCGATGATACCGATGCCCTGGACCTGGAGGCCCGGACCACGCCCGCCCACCTCCGGCTGGCCACGGAAGAGCTCTTCGCCTTCGCCCTGGGGGTGGGTCTGCGCCGGGCGGGTCGCCTCCGGCGCCGAGGCATTCTCGTCCCCACGAGCCCCGAGCTCGGGGAGCGCCTGAGGACCTATCTGCCCTTTCCCCTCACGGGGGCCCAGCGGCGGGCCTTCAGGGAGATCGTGGAGGACCTGACCTCGGGGCGCGTCATGCACCGCCTCCTCCAGGGCGATGTGGGGAGCGGCAAGACGCTGGTGGCCTTCCTGGCCCTGGCCATGGTGTCCGAAACAGGCGGCCAGGGCGCTCTGCTCGCGCCCACCGAAGTGCTGGCCCGCCAGCACGCCATCACCTTCGCCCGTCTGCTGGGTGCGGAGGCGTCCAGCCTGCAGCTCCTCCTGGGGCCCATGAAGGTTGCCGAGAAGCGCGAGGCCCTTCGCCGCATCGCCAGCGGGGAGGCCCGCTACGTCGTCGGCACCCATGCCATCTTCCAGGAGGCCGTGGCCTTCCAGAGCCTCCAGTTGGTAGTGGTGGATGAGCAGCATCGGTTCGGTGTGAGGCAGCGGGAGGCGCTAAAAAGCAAGGGCCTCGATCCCCATTGGCTCGTGATGAGCGCCACCCCCATTCCTCGAAGCCTGGCCCTGGCCCTCTTCGGCGATCTGGAACAGTCGGTGCTCGACGAACTGCCTCCGGGGCGCCAGCCCATCGCGACCCGGCTCGTAGGGCCTGAGCATGCGGAGCGCGCCTGGGATCTCGTGGAGCGGGAACTCGCGAAGGGTCACCAGGCCTTCGTCGTGAGCCCCGCCATCGATCCCTCGGACGAGACGAAGGTGCCGCTGCGGGATATCCAGGCCATGGAGGGGCTGCTGCGGGCGCGATTTCCCGACGTGAGTCTGGACGTCGTCCATGGGCGCCTGAAGGCCGACGAGATGGCAGTGCGCATGGCGCGTTTCGTCTCCGGGGCCTCCCGGATTCTGCTGGCCACGACGGTCATCGAGGTGGGCGTGGACGTGGCCAATGCCTCGGTGATGGTGGTGGACCATGCGGAGCGCTTCGGCCTCAGCCAGCTCCACCAGTTGCGGGGACGGGTGGGGCGGGGTCAGGCGCACAGCCATTTCGTCATGATCAGCGGTGTGGAGACCGAGCGGTTGCAGGCCCTGGTGGAGACCCAGGACGGGTTCCGCATCGCCACCCGGGATCTGGAGCTGCGGGGACCGGGCGAATTCTTCGGCACCCGCCAGTCCGGCGTTCCCCAGTTCCAGGTGGCGGATCTCCTGAGGGATCGCAAGCTGTTGGGCCGCTGCCGGGACGTGGCTGAAATCGCGCTCACCCGCGGCCTGAGCGAAGGCCAGTTGGCCTGGCTGCGCCAGGAAGAGGCCCGGTTGAAGCTGGCGGAGATCAGCTGAGCAGTCTGAACGATGCGCTTGGTAGGCCCGTGTTATTACCAACAGGCGTCGCATTACGGCCTTTCGAGCCGCGGCACTGCACAGTTTGGGCTTCGCCCAAGCCTGTGCCGCGCCGCTCTACGCCGCCCGCCTGACGGCGGTCGGCTACT
>JAYSNJ010000135.1:0-25820 GCA_043723905.1 Holophagaceae bacterium | reverse complement strand
GCCGAGCCCCTGGGTCCAGGGGCGCTCCAGGCGCGCGGCAGGCTCCATGTAGAGATAGGCTTCCCGGTCGGTGTACTTGAATCCGCGGTGATAGAGGTAGAGCACCACCTCGTCGCGGTCGGCAGCCCGCCGCAGGGCCGGGGAGGCCCACTGCTCGAGGGGCCGGTCGCCCAGCACCACCAGGGCCGCGCGCCGGTCCAGTTCAGAACCCCGCAGATGTTCCAGCAGATGCTCGGTCTGCTCGGCGGAGGAGAGCTCCAGGAACTTCACGCCCTTCCAGATGCGCTGACCACGGGCGTCCTTGCGATAGCACGTCCAGGTCTTCACCGTGTCCCAGGCCCAGTTCCGGGTGGCCTGGGTCGCGAGGGCGCCCTGCCCCCACAGGCCCTGGAACGCCATGGCGCAGAGCCCCAGGGCGATGGTTCGCGTCCAAGATCCATCCCGCCCCACTGGAACCTCCGATGTTGCCTGGAAGCATACCAAGACGCCGGAATTTACCTAAGCCGTTGTCCCGAAGAAACGACTCCACCTCGATTTCGGCAACGACATTAGGATCTGTAGCAAAACAACCAGAAAAGCACTGGTTATTCCTTAACGGCTCCTAAGCCCTCGTCAACGAACAACCTTGCTCCCGTCCTGGCGACCAGGGCAGAAGATGTCAGAATAATGAAATGAGCGCGAGACGGGTGATCACCAACCTCAAGGGACTCTTCACCCCCGATCCGGAGGTCCCCTGGGGCACCCACAGGGTCGAGGATGCCGCCCTGGCCATCCAGGGCGACCGCATCGCCTGGATGGGCGCCCGGGGCGATCTGCCCCGGGAATGGGAGGATGCCGATGCGATCGACGGCCAGGGCCGCTGGGCGACACCAGGCTTCGTGGATCCCCACACCCACCTGCTCTTCGGCGGCGACCGCAGCCAGGAGTTCAACGAGCGCCTCCACGGCGTCACCTACGCCGAACTCGCAAAGCGAGGGGGCGGCATCCGGGAGACGGTGCGCGCCACGCGCCTTGCGTCGGTCGAGGAACTGGTGGAGATCGGCGAGGAACGGCTGCGGAAACTGACCCGCAAGGGCGTGGTCCACCTGGAAGCCAAGACCGGCTACGGCCTGGCCCTGGAGGCGGAATCCCGCCTGCTGGAGGCCTACGACGAACTGAAGCGCCGGGGCTGGAGCCTGGATATCACCCTGATGCCCGCCCACGATCTGCCTCCGGAATTCGTGGGGGATCCCGATCGCTTCATCCGGACCGTGGCCGAGGAATGGCAGCCGGAGCTGGTGAGGCGCTTCCCCGGAGTGGCCCGCTTCTGCGATGTCTTCGTGGAGAAGGGGGTCTTCACCGTGGCGCACGGCCGCCAGATCCTGGAGAGCGGCAAGAGACTGGGCCTCACGCCCCGCATCCACGCCGACGAGTTCTGCCATACCGGGGGCGCCGAGCTGGCGGCCGATCTGGGGGTGGCCAGCGCCGACCATCTCATGTTCTGTTCCGAAAACGGCATGAAGGCCATGGCCGCTGCAGGCGTGATCCCCACCCTGCTGCCCGCGACCACCCTGTTCCTCGGCATGAAGGACTTCGCCCCGGCGCGCCGGATGATCGAGGCGGGCTGCCGCGTGGCCCTGGCCTCGGACTTCAATCCCGGCTCCTGCGCCTGCCTGGATCCGCTCTCCATCCTCCGCCTGGGCTGCCTGCAACTGCGCATGACCTTCGAGGAGGCCTTCACGGCCATGACCCTCCACGCCGCTCAGAGCCTCGGGCGCAGGGACCTGGGCCACCTCCACCGCGGCGCCCTGGCCCGGGTGGCCCTGTGGGATGTCAAGAACCCCCTGGAGCTTGTCTACTGGATGGGGGAGGCCTATATTCCCGCTGTGCTGCCCGGTCCAGGAGGCCCCCCTTGAGGCGTCCCACTCTGATCTGCATCGCCGGAACCGCGCTCCTGGCACTCACGGGCTGCGGGGGCTCCAGGAACCCGACCCAGCCGACTCCCCTGCCTCCGGCCACAGCCTCCAAGGCGGTCGGAGCCTTCCTGCTCATCGAATCCAGCCCCTCCACTCCCGCGGCGCTGCCGAGTTGGATGGCATCGCCCGGCGGCGGCGCCCTCCAGTTCGCTCCCGGGGTCCTAGCCCAGGGCTGCGTCGGCACCGAGACCACCCCGAACCCGGATGGCAGCACGACCCTCAAGGCCACCTTCGCCTGCAGCAGCCAGACGGATGGCTCCACCCTTTCTGGGGCGATCTGGTTCACGTTCTCCCTGGCCGCTCCAGGGGAATACCTCCTCGAGTACAGGGATCTGAAGCTCGTCCAGGAGACCCGGAGCTGGACCGTGAACGGCACCAAACGGGTCGCGCTCGATCTTGCGCTGACCCGGGCGGCCCTCAGCACGCCCACCCCCATGACCATGTCGTTCCTGGACACCACCGAACCCGGGAATTCCCGGACCTACAGCTACGTCTGCAACCTGGTTTCCAATTGGGCCACCCCCGGCAGCACCAAGGTCTGGGGCACCTTCTCTCTCCAGTCCGGCAACGCGCCCACCCTGGCGGGTAGCATCCCCGAATTCCGGCCGCTCACCTGGGCCGCGGGCTGCTGCTACCCCACCTCCGGCACGCTCACCCTGAGCCAGGGTGCCGCCCGCAGCGATGTAAATTTCGTCCTGCCCTGCGGAGGCTATTCCATCTCGGGGATCTACACGCTGCTCCCCCTGACCCTGCCCGCCTGTCCCAACTGAACCCGATAAAACGAAGGCCCCGGATGACTTCCGGGGCCTCGTTCGTCCAGGGCGCGCCTGCGCCAACCTCGAACCGACTTCCTACTGACTGCGGTGCCTTGAATCCTCTTGCACGATCTGGTAGATCCGTTCCTTGGCCCGGAGCTTGGCCTTCTTGAGTTCGGTCTCTTCCAGGGATTCCTGGGAGGAGACGCGAATCTTGTTGACCAGACACTGAAGCCGCTCGTCGGCAGCCGAGTGCTCTTCCAGGAGCTTTCGGAACTCCACGTGCTCTTTCATCAGGCGTTCCTGGACGTCAGGTTTCAGAAAATCCATGCATCCTCCGAAATGGGTTGGGGCCCTGAAATAGTGCCTTGATCAGGGGAAAGGGTACTCCCGACATATCCCCCGTCAAGGGAAGGCTTTCCATTTCCAACTCCGGGTATCCTGGAGCGCAAATGGCCCTATTAATCAAGAACTTGGAGTTGCGGTGCAGGGACGGGGCCCGTCTGCTGGCCCCCTTCGAGCTGGAGCTTCTCCCGGGCCAGCGGGTGGCCCTGGTGGGGGAGTCGGGGTCCGGGAAGAGCCTCCTGGCCCAGGCCATCTTCGGCGTACTGCCTCCGGGCGTCTTCCAGGCCAACGGCAGCATCGAAGCCTTCGGGATCCCCCTGGATCGCTCCAGTCGCGCCAGGGACAGTCTCCGGGGGAACCGCCTGGCCTGGGTTCCTCAGGACCCCCTGGCCGCCCTCAATCCTCTCCTGAGGATCCAGGACCAGCTCTCCCTCCTGCCCCGGGTCCACCTGGGGGAATCCCGCCCGGGCGCCCTCGAACGCCTCGCCCCCCTGCTGGAGCGCCTGCGACTGCCCAGGGATCCGGCCTTCCTGCGGCGGGTGCCCCAGGAGCTGAGCGGCGGCCAGCGGCAGCGGGTCGCCCTGGTCATGGCTCTCTCCTGCAATCCGGAGCTGCTCATCCTGGATGAGCCGACCACGGCCCTCGATCCCGCGCTCCAGGGGGAGGCCCTGGCCATCCTGGGGGAACTGCAGACCGACCGCGGCCTCGGCTGGCTCTGGATCACCCATGATCTCGAGGTGGCCGCCCGGGTCGCGGATCGCGTGACCGTGCTCTACGGAGGGGAGAGGCTGGAAGCCGGACCCACAGAGAGGCTTCTCCGGGCCCCGGCCCACCCCTACACCCAGCGCCTGCTCTCGGCCGCCCGGGGCGAGCCTTCAAGGGAATCCGGATTCCTCGAGGCCCCGGAACGGCGGCCGGAGGGATGCCCCTTCCGCCCCCGCTGCCCCATGGCCACGGCCGGATGCACCCACTGGGCCCCCTGGAAGGGAAGCCCAGGGGACGGGGCCCGCTGCGAAGCCCTGTGATCAGGTGGGCACGGGCAGGTGAATCAGCCGTGCACGGCCAGGGCCGCGCCGCTGGAGGCCTTCACGGCGCCCTTGGCAAAGGTGAAATCCATGCGCCCCAGGTTCACGCCGCCGAATCCCACCTGGAAGATCAGGGTCTCCCCGCCCTCGTTCTTCACCCGCACAGGCTCCTCCAGGAAGGTGTGGCTGTGGCCTCCGATGATCACATCGATCCCGGGCAGCTGCCTGGCCAGGGCCAGGTCGTCCCAGCCAGTGCCCTTCAGGTCGTAGCCGAGGTGGGAGAGGAGCACCACCATGTCCACCTTCTCCCGCTCGCGCAGAAGCTTGATCACGGGCTTGAGGCTCTCGAGGGGGTTGAGCCAGGTGACGCCCTCGTGGTTCTTGGGAGAAACCAGTCCCGTGAAATCCACACAGACGCCCGTGATGCCGACCTTCACGCCGGGGAACTGCTTCACGAGCCAGGGCTGCACCCGCTTGGCCAGCCCGGGGGCGCCCTTCATGTCGAAATTGCAGTTCACGAAGGGGAACGTGGCTTCACTCATGGCCGCGACCAGCCCCTCGACGCCGTTGTCGAAGTCGTGATTGCCGAGAGTCGCGGCATCGTAGCCCATCATGGACATCAGCTTGTAGTCCAGGAGACCCTTGTAGCGGTTGAAGTAGGGTGTGCCCTGGAAGACATCGCCCGCATCCAGCAGCAGCACGTTGCCGAGCTGCTGGCGGAGCTGCTTGACGAGGGTGGCCCGCCGCGCCATGCCGCCCTTGCCCGAGATCGCCCCATTGCCGGGGCCAAAGGGCTCGATCCGGGAATGGGTGTCGTTGGTGTGGAGGAGTGTGAGGCGCGAAGTCCCAGGCGCCTCCTCGCCCCGAAGGGGAAGGCGGGAGACGGCGGCCGCGGCGCCCAGGGTCGCTAGAAAGTTCCGACGTTTCATATCCGCTCCTACCTGCCCAGTTTCTTGTCGCGGAGTGCCTGGTGGATCTCAGGCGTGAAGACGAAGCGCTGCCCCGAGGGGGGCAGGAGCGGGGCCTTGAGGTTCCCGAGCTTCGTGCAGGCGTCGAGCAGCAGATCCCGGAGGGCGATGCCCGTGGTGACGGGACGGCGCCCCTTGCGAAGCGTGGAGACGCCATCCCCGCTGGAGAGCAGGTAGTCGGTGAGCGCCACCTTCACCATTTCCGCAGGATCGATGGGGCTGCCGTCGCTCCAGGTGACGGAGAATTCGGGTTTCTCGGCAGTCCCGCTGACCTTCGCCTGGATCCCCGAGCAGGGTTCACCTCCGCGGCGGAGGAGGCCGTCCTTCACGATCTGGACGATCTCCGCGCCGGTGTATTCCGCCACCACCAGCTCGTTCTCGAAGGGCATGACCTCGTAGACATCGGCCACCTTCACCACACCGGGGCGGATGTTCCCGCGCAGGCCGCCGGAATTGGAGATGGCGAAGCGCACCGGGGCCCCGACCAGCAGCTGGGCCCGCTCCCGCATGAGATCGGCCACCCAGTAGCCCAGGAGGTTCTCGTCGCCGTTCCGCCCCCGGAAGAGCCCCTGGGGCGCCATCGCCAGTTCCTTGCCGAAGGTGGCCCGCAGTTCGAGACTGAGGGGCGCGATGACCTTGGCCACGGCCTCGTCGTCGGCAATGGAATCGATCACGGGAACGGGTTGGGCCCGCTCCAGCCTGGGAGCGCTCTGGGCGACCAGGGCCATGCCGATGGATAGGAATACCGCAATTCTCGCCTTCACCCGTTTCTCCTCATGCCTTTCTGGTCAGATCTAGACGGCTTCGCCGGAGGCGCGCTGTCGCAGATACCGGATCTCTGCCCTCACGCTTAAATCGTGGCGCCAGAAGTGCGCGACCACCCGCAGCAGCCAACCCATCAGCCAGGCCGCCGCCAGGGTCGCCAGCGCCTGCAGGGCAAGGAAGGTCCACACTCTGGCAGGGGTGGTCCCGCCCCATCGCCAGGCTCCGAAAAGCACCAGGAAGTGCAGGCCGAAGCGAACCATCACGCCTCCGGCCAGGAGCAGGGCCCATTGCAGGCCGTTCAGCCACAGGCGGAGGAAGCTGTGCCCCAGATGGCGTCCCAGCCCAGCCCAGGAGCCCATCCGGAATCCCCCGGAAGGGGCCCCCGCCCGGTCCGTCCGGCAGAGCCACCACTGCAGGAGGAAGGCGGAGACCGCCGTCAAGCGGACCAGCGTCCCTCCCACCAGGTTCGTCCAGCCGAGCCCCTGGATCCCCGTGCCTCCCATTTTCGAGAGGGCCCAGGCGAGGGCGAACTCCACCAGGAGGATGGGCAGGAGGCCGATCAGGAGAGCATCGAAGAGGCCGAATATCCAGGGCGCCAGGGTGGCTCGCTGGCCTGCGGCTTGAGCCTGCACCTTCCAGCCTGCCCAGAGGGCCCAGGCCAGGAACCCCATCGCGCAAAGGGGCGTCCAGAATCCGAAAGGATGCTCCAGGAGCTTGCCGTGCTCCATCAGCTCCCAGACGTCCCGGGCCGAAAGCTGCTCGCCCCAGAAGGTCGGCAGGCCGCTCCACCCCGCCAATCCGCGGAGATGCTGGGCCCAGAGGGAAGTCGACAGGATCTGGAAGCCCAGCCAGGCCAGGAGAAGCTGCAACCCCGCCCCCGAGAACCCACCCGGCAGGGCAGTCCCCAGGAAGGCCCAGGGCCCTCGAAAACAAAGAGCTTCTTCGTCCATGGCGGCTTCGGGGGGGGGCTGGCGTTCAGGTTCCATGATCATTCCTGGGTCCTCTCCATGGAACCACAAAGCCGGGCCGCCCGCGCCAGGAATCGCCTGCGGCCTCGTCGCACCCCCTTCGGTGGCAGGCTACCAGGAGGGCACCTTCATCTCGGGCATTCCCGGACGCAGCACGCCCCAGTTCGGCCCTTGGCCGAGCCTGGTTCGCGCTGCTTTACGCCGCCTCCTGCGCCGGCGGCTACCGGAAGTGCACCTTCAATCAGCCAACATTCCCCCGGGACTTGAGGAACTGGGCGAGCTGGACGTCCTCGTCCTGGAAGTGGTCAATGAGCCAGCCCTTCAGGAAATCCATGACCGGGGGGGTCAGGTCCGTCCGGTCCTCCTCGAAGCGGAGGCAGAGTTCCTCCACCTGGGAGACCAGGCCCCCATGGATCCCCTTGTGCTCGATGACGCCCGGATACCCGAAGCGATCCATGAGTTCCTCTTCCATGTGGAAGTGGTCCACCGCGCCGTCCTTCAGCAACCCCAGCCTGCGCCCCAGTTCCGCCTTGCCCTCCCCCTGCTGCATCGCCGTGTGCAGGGCGTTGAAGGCCTCCACCAGCGCCCGGTGCTGTTCATCGATCTTCGCGTGCCCCGTCTCGAGACCGGGTTTCCAGGTGATCAATCCCACGATATGACTCCTTTGGACGTCCTAATCCTAGGAGCCCGTCCCAGGATTAGCCAGGAATGGAGGAGGCGGGTCGGACACAGCCTCTACGGACTCCCGAAGCTGCCCGGGGGGATTTCGCCGCCGCCTGAGGTGAATCGGCCCGAAGGCCAAGACCATCGCCCCGGCAGAGACGTGGTGTCCGGGCTTCGCCTGGACACCACGTGGGGGTCAAAGGGGGGACTTCGCGACCGCAGGGAGCAGGCGGTCCCCCATTTCATGGCAGTGTATCGTTGGGGAACACGACATGGAGGCGCATTCCCTTGGCCAAGATCCTGGTGATCGATGACAGCGCCCTGATGCGGCGGATCCTGCGCCACCACCTGGAGCAGGGGGGCTTCGAGGTGGAGGACTGGCTCCCCCTCTCGGCCATGGAGATCCAGGATCGCATCAACGCTTCGGCGCCGGATCTGGTCCTCAGCGACTACCAGATGCCCGGCGTGAACGGCCTCACCGTGGCCAAGATGGTGCAGAAGGCGAATCCTAAAATCCCTGTGGTGATTCTCTCGGCCATCCGGGACGCGGAGCTGGAGGTCACCCTGGGCAAGTTCGGCGTGAAGCGCATCCTGGGCAAACCCATCGATGCGGAGTCCCTGGTGCAGGCCGTGAAGGACGTGATGGCGGGAGCCTGAGGCTCGTTCCACCTCGAACGCGCTTCCTGGATTCCCCCAGGGTCAGACCTGGACCTTCAGCCGCTGGAGGTCCACCACCAGGGCGGCGGGGCTGGTGTAGGCGAGGCCATGGAGGAGGTGCTCCGTGGCCGCGAGGGCGAAGGCCCCCTGGCCGTCCACGTAGACGCATTCCTCGGCCATGAGCCCCAGCTTGGCCAGGGCGTCCCCCCAGAGGCTTGGATCGGGCTTCAGGGCGCCGACCTCCCAGCTGAGGGTCACGGCGTCCAGGAGGGGGAGGATCGCCATGGGCCGGAGGATGTCACGGAAGCGCCAGGCGCTGGTCTGGGCGAGGAGGCCCACCTTGTAGTGGGCCTTCAGGCTCCGGACCAGGTCCAGGATGGCCTCATCGGGCGTGAAGACCCGCGAAAAGGCGGGGCGGAACTCCCCTTCCGCCAGGGCGCGCCCGCAGCGGATCGAGGCCTGCTGAAGGAAATCCCCCGGGGCCATGGCCCCGGATTCCAGGGCCCGGCCCAGCTCGGAGGAGGCCCCGAGGAGGGGCTCCAGGGCTTCCGGCGCCTTGTCGCAGAGGACGCCGAGCGCCTCCAGGAAGGGCCGCTCATCGAGGCGGCCCAGCACGCTCCCGAAATCAAACAGGATGCCCTTGATCTCGGCCCTGGCGCGGAAGGCCTTCAGGACCGGCGCGTAGTCCTGGTCGGCCTTGAGGATGTGGTCCAGGAGCCAGCTCTTCACGAACACCAGCGTCTCCGCCAGCAGGCGGCTATCGGCCTCGCCCTGGTTCAGCTCCAGGAGCCGGTCGATGAAGGCAGCGTGCAGGGCCCGGTGCGCGACCAGACCGGGATACCCGGCCGCCTCCAGATACCGCTCCTCTGTGGCGAAATGGGTCAGGGCATACTGGCAGAGGCTGTGGAAGATCTCGCCGATCTGCTCCCCGTCAGGTTCCCGAGCCAGGAGATCGACGATCTCGTTGAGGATCGCCAGCAGGCTCCGGTGCTGGGCGTCGATCTCCTTGTAGTGGACGCTGTAGCGGTCCTTCCACTGGATGTGGGCCATGGATTCCCCGGGGGTGGCGTGAAACCGACGAAAGACCGGCGGCTGGAGACTGGGATCCGGCACGATCCTGCTCCCACCCGGAAGGGTACCTCGGCAACGGACTCCCGGAATGAGAACCGTTCAGGAGAATATCCCGGCCCACCGGAGAGGAAGGCCTTTCTGCCGCAGGGCCGTGGGGGTACCTTGAATCCATGCCCCCCGAAACAGATCTCGCCCCCACCGGCCTCGGGCGCTATACGGCCCCGCTGGGGGGGGGATTGCGCACCTGGCTGGCGCGCCTGGGCAGCGCGGCCTGGTTGGGGGGAGTCTGCCTCCGCCAGCTGTTCGGTCTGCGCACCGACCAGTTCGGCGTGGTCTTCGATCAGACTCGGCTCCAGGTGCGCTTCACGGCCCTGGAGGCCCTGCCCCTGGCCCTCCTGGCCTCCCTCCTGCTGGGCGGCATCACCCTCATCCAGGTCTACGGCCAGATGTCCGCCTTCGGCGCCGAGGCCTACCTCAGCCAGCTCCTGGCCCAGTTGGTGATCCGGGAGCTGGGGCCCCTGCTCATCGGCGTCATCGTCATCGGGCGCAGCGGCACAGCCATCGCCGCGGAGATGGCCTCCACCCAGCTGAGCGGGGAGGTGGACGCCCTTTCGGCCATGGGGGTGAATCCCACCCATTACCTGCTGCTCCCCCGGATTCTCGGGGGTGTGATCTCGGTCTTCACGCTGGTGGTCATCTTCGATGCGGCGGCCCTCCTGGGGGGCTTCCTGGTGGCCTGGTCCCGGTTCCCCCTCTCCCCCAGCTTCTTCATGCAGGCCCTGGGGGAGGCCATCGGCTGGCGGGAACTCACCATCACCTTCGCCAAATCCGTCCTGTTCGGCAGCCTGATTCCCCTGATCTGCGCGTCCAGCGGCCTGCGGGTGCGGCGGAGCAGCACCGAGATCCCCCAGGCCGTGACCGCCGCCGCCGTCTCCAGCCTCGTGGCCATCTTCCTGATGGGCGCCTTCCTCTCGGTGCTGATCTATGGCTGAACTCCTCCGCTTCGAGGCCCTCACCCTCCGCAATCTGGAAGGCCGCAAGGTCTTCCACGACCTGGACTGGGGTCTGGACGTCGGCGGTCGCGCCCATGTTCATGCCGCCCCGGGAGCGGGGGCCTCGGCCCTCCTGCGCCTCTCGGCGGGCCTCGCCCATCCCCAGGAGGGCCGCGTGCTCCTGGAGGGCGTACCGCTGGGGCCCTACACCTTCGACCATCCCTTCCTGAAGCGGGGGGGCCTCGGCTGGGTGCCCACGGAGGGCGGCCTCCTGGCGAACCTCAGCCTGCGGGCCAATGTCGCCCTGCCCCTGCGCTTCCTCCGGGGCCACTCCCGCCCCTCCGCCGACGCGCTCGCCCAGGAGGGCCTGGACCGGGCGGGCCTGGGCGCCCTGGCCGAGCTCCGCCCTCACGCCCTGGAGCCCCGGGAGCGCTGGCTGGGCGCCCTCGCACGCGCGGCGCTGATCCGCCCCACCCTGTGGCTGCTGGACCAGCCCCCCGGCCCCCTGGAGGCTGTCCAGCGCCAGCGCGCCGAGCTGCTGATCCTCGAGGCCGCGGAGGATTCCGCTACGGCCTTCCTGGTGGCAGGGGGTGGCTGGAAGGCGCTGGGCGGAGCTGAATTCCATCTGGAACAGGGACGGCTCGTCCCCGGAGGCCTGTGATGCGGTTCGCGCGAGACGATGCCAAGGTCGGGCTGCTGGTACTGGCGGCCGTCCTGATCTTCGGGACCCTGCTCTTTCAGCGGAGCCTCAGCGCCCTCTTCATGAAGGAGACGAGCCTGGGGGTGCGCCTGGAGAATGCGGGGGATCTGGTGGTGGGCACCGAGGTGCAGCTCCAGGGCTGGCGGGTGGGCCAGGTCGAACGGGTGGACCTGGAGCGCGAAGGCGTCCACTACCGCTTCAAGGCCACCCTGGGGCTGCGCCCCGACATCCTCCTGTGGAAGGGAACCAAGGGGGTCGTCGTCACCAAGCTCCTCGGGGGCGCCTTCCTGGATCTCCAGCTCCCGGAGCCCGAGGACCGCCGCGAGGTCCTCCTGCCGGGCGCGGTGCTGGAGGGCGACAGGGCGGCCTCCCTGGCCACGCTCATCGATGGGATGCAGGACTTCGTCCACAACCTGAACGAAGCCCTCACGGAGCTCCGCAGCGAGTTCAAGACCAAGGGCACCGGCGCCCTCCTGGATCATCCCGCCCTGAAGAAGGCCCTGAAGGATCTCGACGGGGCCCTGCTGGACGCCAGGGTCCTGCTCCAGGATGGCCAGAAGGTGCTGAAACACAGCGACGCAGCCCTGGCCCGCAACCTGGAAAGCCTCGAGCAGAGCCTCGGCATCCTGCAGGGGGTCCTGGAAAAGCGCTCCGGCGAGATCGACACCATCGTCGTCAACCTGGCGGAAGTGCTCCAACAGCTCAACGGCCTCAGCGGGGAGGCCCGCTCCCTGCTGAAGACCGACGGCCCGGAGCTGGACGCTACCCTCAAGACCCTCAAGCGCAATCTCGAGAGCTCGGAGGAACTGTTGGAACTCCTCAAGGCCAAACCCAACCGCCTCGTGTGGGGCACCCCAAGCCAAGGCGAGAAAGACGCCGCTCAAAAGAAAGCCCAAGCCGCCCGGACTGGAGAAGCCAGGAAATAGAAGTCCCGCTCATCCCCAGTGGATCCATTCAGAGCGCGGCACCGTTTCATCCGAATTTAGGCACTGAAAAAACGCATTGACAATCTACGTCACGAGACGTAGGTTTATGTCTACGTTGCGCGACGTAGGCTGATGCAAACGGTGACCCATGACAGAACTGCCCCTTCCTTCCGACTTCAAACTGGCCGTCCTCCGTGTGCTGTGGCGACGTGGTTCAGCCACCGTGCGACAGGTGCACGAAGACCTTCTCCAGGAGCGGCAGCAGGGATACACCACCGTGCTCAAGACCATGCAGGTCATGTTCGAGAACGGCCTGTTGGAACGGGACGATTCAGGAAAGAGCCACATCTATCGCCCCGCCTTGGCCGAGCAGGAAACCCAAGCAGGGATGCTGAAGGATCTGCTGATCAAGGTGTTTGGAGGATCCACCCGGAAACTGGTGATGGCCGCCCTGAAAGAAGCACCCATGAGTTTGGAGGAGGAAGCCGAAATCAAGGCCTTGCTGGAACCTGGCCGCCGGAAGGCCCAATCATGAGCCCTTTCGACCCGGATCTTCAGAGCCTGGCCTGGGCGCTGATCCACTTCCTTTGGCAGGGCTGCCTGATTTGGGCCCTCACCGCTCTGAGCTTCCGCTTGACCCGCAGATCCAGCGCGCAGTTGCGCTACATCCTGGGCGTCCTTGGACTCGCCTTGTGCATGGCCCTGCCCATCGGAACCTTCCTGAGATTGCGCCCCTGGGCCCTTCAACGCGCCTCCTTCCAGGTTGTCACCCGAACCGTTCCAAGAGCCCCAGTTCTCAGCCTGAAAGCGCCCGGGATGGTCCCGAATCCTCTCCATGGATGGACACAGCGAATGGAGAATTCAACGCGGTCCTACCTGCCCTGGATCATCCGGGCATGGTTCCTCGGCAGCCTGTTATTGGCCCTCCGCCTGGGTGGTGGATGGATCGGGATCCAGTTGCTGCAGCGCAGCGCCACGGCCGCTCCCAGGGAATGGCAACAGCGTTTGAAACGCATGTCCAAGGCCTTGAGGCTATGGCAGTCCCCCCGATTTCTACTCCTGAATCAGATCCATTCCCCACTCGTCGTGGGGTGGGTGCGGCCGCTCCTCCTGATGCCCGCAAGTTTCCTCTCCGGTCTGGATCCAACCGCAGTGGAAGCCCTGCTGGCCCATGAGTTGGCCCACATCAAGCGGCACGATTACCTTGTCAATTTTACCCAGTGCGTGGTGGAGATTCTGCTCTTCTACCATCCCGCCGTCTGGTGGATCTCCCGTCGCGTCCGGACCGAGCGGGAACTCTGCTGTGACGACGTGGCGGTGGCCTGGTGCGAAGATCCTCAGCTCTACGCCGAAACCCTCAACCGACTTCACGAGCTTCGCTCAAGAAGCTATACCCCGGCCCTCGCGGCCGGTGGAGGAGATCTCATGTTCCGGATCAAACGTATACTGATCCCATCCCCCGTTCAAAGCGGTACCCCGCGGCGTTTCAATTTTGCCGCCCTGGCCTGCTCCACAGCCCTTTTGCTCTCCGCGGGGTTCGCGACTCGCCTTCTGAGCGCTGAGACGCCCCTGACGAAATTGCAGGAGAAATGGTTCCTGGCCGGTAGCAACAGCCAGGCCTATCAATTCACCTCAGATCCCATCACCACCCATGACGGCCAACCAAGCCAGCAGCTGTCTCGCACCATGGAAGAAGCCTCTGGATTCGGAACCGTCATGCAGAATCGAATTCCCACAGAGTTCCTCGGCAAGCGCGTCCGAATGAGCGCCTGGGTGAAGGCCGAAGTCGTGAAGGGCTGGGCGGGGCTCTGGATGCGCGTGGATGGGAAGGGGAACGGGGCGCCGCTCGCCGCAGACAACATGAGTGAGCGTCCCATCCAGGGGACTCTGGATTGGAAGCGCTACGAAGTGGTGCTCGATATCGCACCGGAGGCCCAAAACCTGGCCCTTGGTCTATTGATGGATGGCAAGGGGCGGGTCTGGATGAACGATCTCAAGCTGGAGGTGGTGGACCCCCAGGTTTCGACCACTGGCGGGGGTTGGAGGGAACCCCCTTCCGAATTCAACCCCACAGGCTGGAATCTTTCCGGTCCGCAGCATCAGTCCTACCTCACGCGTCTTGATTCGGATAACCCCTTCCAAGGCAAGCCCAGTCATCTCCTGGCCTCCGCAGAAAAGGTCCAGGCAGGATTCGGAATGCTCATGCAGATGTTCAAGGGTGCAGCCTGTCATGGGAAGCGCGTTCGCCTGAGCGCCTGGGTGAAATCCGAAAACGTGCGGAATCGCGCGGGTCTCTGGATGAATGTGCTCGGAAAATTGAACGGACAAGCCGAATCGACGGCCTTCGACAACATGGAGAACCGTCCCATCAAGGGCACCAGCGACTGGCGCAAAGTCGACGTGGTGCTGGATGTAGCATCCGAAACGCAGAGCATCAGCCTCGGCCTTCTCCTCAAGGGCGAAGGCAAGGTCTGGATGGCGGAGCCCACGCTGGAAATCGTTGACCAGAGCATCCCAGCGACGGCGATGTTGCCCTGACACTTGATCGGGAAAAGTGCGGAACCCCCTTTTGGCCTGAGGCCTCGGGGGTCCCGCGCTTCATCGGACAGGTTCGTGACAAGACGCCAGCGTCAGAGCCTGTCCAGCCCCTCGACGCCGAGCATGGGCGCCCAGGGGAGCAGCTCGTACTGGGCCAGACCCTCCCGGACGAAGGGATCGCCGTCGCGGATGCGGTCCAGGCTCCCTGCCACATCCTCGTCGGCCACGCGCAGCAGCAGGGCACCGCCGTTGCGGGGTTCCAGGGGCCCCGAGGCCAGCAGCAGGCCCTGGGCCTTGAGCCCCTGCAGGTAGGCACGGTGCTCATCCAGCACCCTGAGCACATCCTCCAGAGGCCTGCGATACCGGACGATGGCGATGGCGTACATGGTTTTCCCCCTTCCCTTCAGTTTCCCACGTCACGAAAAAGGAGCGCGAGAATCGCGCCCCTTTTCCGTGAAAGCACGGAGTGCTCAATCCCTTACGATGCGTGTTCCCACGGTCTCGTAGGGCTCCTTGCCGAGGGCCTCGGGGCTGGTGATCAGCACCTCGTGGCCACCGGACTCGATGAAGGCAATGGCGGACTCTATCTTGGGGCCCATGGACCCGGCGGGGAACTGGCCCTCGGCCGCGTACTGGCGGGCCTCCGTCACGGTCATGCGATCCACCCACTTCTGGGTGGGCTTGCCGAAATCGATGGCCACCTTGGGCACGCCAGTGAGGATCACGTAGGTGTCCGCGCCCAGCTGCTCGGCGAGGAGCGAGGAGAGGCGGTCCTTGTCGATGACGGCCTCGACGCCCACCAGGAAGCCGCTGGCATCGCGGATCACGGGGATACCCCCGCCTCCTCCCGCGATGACGCAATGACCGGCCTCCAGCAGGAGCTTCACGGCCTCCAGCTGGACGATCTCGAGAGGCTTGGGCGAGGGCACGACCTTGCGCCAGCCGCGGCCCGCATCCTCCTTCATGTGCCATTTCTTCTGCTTCTGGAGTTCCACGGCCCGGAACTCCGTGTAGAAGGGCCCCACGGGCTTGGTGGGGTTCTCGAAACCCGGATCATCCTTGTCCACCACCACCTCGGTGAGCACGGTGGTGACGTGGCTCTCGTGCTTGATGAAGCGCAGGCGGTTGATGAGCATCCGCTCGATGATGTAGCCCATGGAGCCCTGGGTCATGGCGTCGGCGATATCGAGGGTGTAGGGCGGGATCTTGTTGGCGCCCATTTCCTGCTGGATGAGGATGTTGCCCACCTGGGGCCCGTTGCCGTGCACCACGCAGAGGCTGTAGCCCGCCTGGACGACGTTGGCGAACATCTCGGCGCATTCCCGGGCGTTCTCCAGCTGCTCCTCCTGGAGCCCCTGCTCCTTTTCCTTGAGGAGGGCGTTTCCACCGATGGCGATGAGGGCGATCTTCTTGGACATGGGTTTCCCGGTTAAAAAAAAATTCTATCAGCGAATCCGGGATTCCCCGAAGCCCCCTTCCCCACGCGATGTTCAATCCTTCGTCGAATCCGGAGCAGAATCCCGATAGAATCTAGGTTTTTCGCGGGTTCAACATGCATGTCCAAGAACTGATCCTCCGTCTCCAGCGCTACTGGGCCGATCGCGGCTGTCTCGTGGGCCAGCCCTACGACATCGAGAAGGGCGCGGGCACCATGAATCCGCTCACCTTCTTCGGGGCCCTCGGGACGAAACCCTGGAACGTGGGCTACGTGGAGCCCAGCCGCCGCCCCGGAGACGGCCGCTACGGCGAGAACCCCTTCCGCCTCTACAAGCACCACCAGTTCCAGGTGATCCTCAAGCCCTCCCCCGCCCGGGTGCAGGAGATGTACATCGAGAGCCTGGAGGCCCTGGGCATCGATATGCGGAAGCACGATCTGCGCTTCGAGGAGGACAACTGGGAATCGCCCACCCTGGGTGCCTGGGGCGTGGGCTGGCAGGTGGTGCTGGACGGCATGGAGATCAGCCAGTTCACCTACTTCCAGCAGGTGGCGGGCATCGATTGTCGGCCCGTGAGCGCCGAGCTGACCTATGGCATCGAGCGCATCTGCATGTTCCTCACGGGCATCGACAACATCTTCGACCTCACCTGGGGCGAGATCAGGACCGACCAGGGCACCTTCCCCATCAAGTACGGGGACGTGCGCCACCGGGAGGAATTCGAACTGAGCGCCTACAGCTTCGAGCACGCCAATCTCGAACTGCACCAACTGCTCTTCACCGAACACGAGAAGGAGGGCTGGCGCATGGTCCAGGACCACGGCCACTTCCTGTCGGCCTACGACCAGGCGCTCAAGATGAGCCACACCTTCAACGTCCTGGATGCCCGGGGAGCGGTGAGCACCACCGAGCGCCCCGGCATCATCAAGCGCGTGCGTGATCTGGCCTGCGCCTGCGCCCGGGCCTACCTGGAGCACGAAGCCTTAAAACTCGAAACCGCCCAGGAGGTGAAGTGATGGACACCCGCACCCTCCTGCTGGAACTGCACTGCGAGGAGATCCCCGCCCGGTTCCTGAAGCCCCTCGCCCTGGATTTCCAGAACGCCTTCTCCGCCTTCATGGACCAGAACAAGCTGCTGCCCCAGAATCCCGAAGGCCGCTCCCCCATGGTCTCCTTCTACTCGCCTCGCAAGCTTGCCTGGAGGGTGGGCAATCTTCTGGAATCTCAGCCCGATCAGAGCGAGACCCAGGTGGGCCCGCCCCAGCGCATGTGCGTGGACGAAGCGGGTGCCCCCACCCAGACGGGCCTGAAGTTCGCGGAGAAGTGGGGCGTGGATTTCGGCGCCGTGCGCTTCGAGCAGCCCGCGGGTAAGAAGGAACCCTGCGCCATGGTCACGCTCAGGAAGCAGGGGCGACCCACCATCGAGCTGCTGGCGGAAGCCCTGCCCAGGCTCATCGCAAGCCTCAGCGTCCCCAAGGCCATGCGCTGGGGGAATTCCGAGTTCAGCTTCGTGCGCCCCATCCGCAACATCCTCTGCCTCTTCGGCAGCGCGGTCGTGCCCTTCGAAGTGGATGGCGTGAAGACCACCAACACCACCTGGGGCCACCGCCTCCATCACCTGGACCACCCCGAACCGATCCGCATCACCCAGCCCGAGGCCTACGAGACGGCCCTGGAAGCGGCCGGCATCATCGTCTCCTTCGATAAGCGCAGAGCCGCCATGGCCGCCCAGCTCACCCAGCTCGCTGCGGAAGCCGGGGGACACGTGGTCGCAGACGACGAACTGCTGGATGTGCTGGCCGAGATCGTGGAATGCCCTCGGATCCTCCGGGGCGAGTTCCCCGTGTCTTTCCTGGAACTGCCCAAGGCCGTGCTGGTCACGAGCCTGAAGGAGCACCAGAAATCCTTCTGCATCGAGAACGCGACGGGCGAACTGCTGCCCTGCTTCCTCACCGCCGCCAACCGCCCCGATGACCCGGAGGGTTTCGTCAAGGGCGGCAACGAATGGGTGCTGAAGGCCCGGCTCTATGATGCCCGCTTCTTCTTCGCCGAGGACCGGCGCACCCGCCTGGAGACCCGCCTGGAAAAGCTCTCCCACCTCACCTTCCACCGGGAGCTGGGCAGCTACGTGGAGAAGACCGAGCGCATCACCCGCCTCGCCGAGCAGCTCGCCGCCAGCCAGGGCCTGAATGTCGCCCTGGCCCGGGAGGCCGCGCGCCTCTGCAAGGCCGATCTCGTGACCCTGATGGTGGGGGAATTCCCCGAACTCCAGGGCGTCATGGGGGGCGAATACCTCAAGGCCGAGGGTCAGCCCCAGGAGGTCTGGAGGGCCGTCCGGGAGCACTACCAGCCCCTGAGCGCCGAGGGCGAGATCCCTTCATCGCCCATGGGCGGCGTGCTGGCCGTGGCCGACAAGCTGGACACGGTGGCGGGCTGCTTCGCCATCGGCCAGACCCCCAGCGGCTCCAAGGATCCCCTGGCCCTGCGCCGGGCGGGCCAAGGCATCGTGCGGATCCTCTGGGAGCAGGGCTGGAAGCTGAACCTCGCCGGTCTCGTGGAAGCGGGACTGGGCGCCGTGAAATCCCGGGCCCTGAAGCCCGAAGGGGAAACCCGGGAGGCGCTCATGGCCTTCTTCCGGGACCGCGTGGCCTACCAGTTGGAGGTCGCCAAGTATTCCGGGCGTGTGCGTCGTGCGGCCATGGGGGCGGCCTGGACGGACCTCCAGGACCTGAAGGCCCGCTGCGAAGTCCTGGGCCGCATGGAGGCCGATCCCTCCTTCGATAGCCTGAAGGAAAGCACGAAGCGCATCGGCAACATCCTGAAGGACGAATCCCCGGCCGCTTCCTTCGACCCGTCGCTCCTGGTGGAACCTTCCGAGGTCGCGCTCCATGACGAACTCGTCTACCTGGAGGAGGTCATCAAAGGGGCCCAGCTCCGCAGCCATTACGAAATGATCTGCAGCCATTTGGCAGAGCTGGCCCAGCCTCTCGAAGCCTTCTTCAACGCCGTGATGGTCAAGTGCGAGGACCCTGCCCTACGCGCCGCCCGCCTCTCGCTCCTCCATCGCCTGCGCCAGGCCTTCCTGCGGGTGGCGGACTTCAGCCAGTGGCAATAGCGATCGTGCAATTCGAGTAGCCGACCGCCGTCAGGCAGGCGGCGTAGAGCGGTGCGGCACAGGCTTGGGCAAAGCCCAAACTGTGCAGTTCCGCGGCTCGAAATGCCGTAATGCGCTGCCTATTGAAGAAGACCCGGGCGTTCCAATTGCAGCATCCGAGATGAACAAAGGGGGCCACGCGGCCCCCTTTTTTTTAGGTGAATGAAATCAGGCGATCAGATGCCTCCGAGCGCCTGGGCGATCTGGTCCGCGATCTGGGGAGGAGCGAAGCCTTCGAAGGTGCCCCGGGGCATGTGATGAATCAGCTTCCCGTCCTTGAAGAGGGCCACGTTCGGCGAGGAGGGCGCCAGGGTGCCGAAGTGCTCCCTAACCCGGCGCACGGCCTCGGTCTCCATCCCGGCGAAGACCGTGACCAGATGGTCGAAGGCCAGGCCGCGGTCCTTCACGGCCTCGATGACGCCGGGCCGCAGGCTCCCGGCGGCGCAACCGCAGACGGAATTGAGCACCAGCAGCGTGGTGCCCGGCCTCTGGAGGGCCGCGTCCACCTCTTCCGGGCTGAGGAGCTGGGTGAAGCCCACCTGGGTGAGTTCCTCGCGCATCGGCGCCACCATGTGTTCGGGGTAGTTGCCCATCGGTTCTCCCTTGAGGGCAATAGCATACCATTCTGGTCGAGATTGTTTGGGGCCAATAAAAATCCGAGGCATTACCCTCGGATTTTTGTTGGGGAAGGGAATATGGGAAAGGCTACCGCTCCTCGATGGGCACGTAGGGATTGAGGGTGGGCCCCTGGTAGATCTGGCGGGGGCGGTAGATGCGGCTCTCGCCGGACTCGATCACTTCCTTGTAGTTGGCGATCCAGCCGGGCATGCGGCCGATGGCGAAGATGACCGTGAACATCTCCGTGGGGATGCCGATGGCCTTGAGGATGATGCCGCTGTAGAAGTCCACGTTGGGGTAGAGTTTCCGCTCGACGAAATAGGGATCCTTCAGCGCGGTCTCCTCCAGCTTCTTGGCGATATCGAGCAGCGGATCGTGGATCCCGAGCTTGGCCAGCATCTCGTCGCAGGCCTTCTTGATGATCTGGGCCCTGGGATCGAAGTTCTTGTAGACCCGGTGGCCGAAGCCCATGAGCTTGGCGTGGCCGTCCTTCTGCTTCACCCGCTCCAGGAAGCGGCTGCCATCGTCGCCCTGGATCTGGATCTCCTCCAGCATCTCGATGACCGCCTGGTTGGCACCCCCGTGGAGGGGTCCCCAGAGAGCGCAGACGCCCGCGGCGGCGCTGGCGAACAGATTGGCCTTGCTGGAGGCCACCATGCGCACCGTGGAGGTGGAGCAGTTCTGCTCGTGGTCGGCGTGGAGGAGAAAGATGAGATCGAGGGCGTCCACCACCGCCGGGTTGAGGGGATAGTCCTCGTCGGGCTCCGAGAACATCATGTGCAGGAAATTCTCGGTGTACATGTACTTCCGCTTGGGGTAGATGCTGGGCAGCCCCATGGACTTGCGGTAGGCGTAGGCCGCCAGGGTGCGGACCTGGGAGATGAGCCGCGCCGCCTGCTGCTCGAAGACCGCCGGGTCGTAGCGGCCCATGAGTTCGGGGATGAAGCAGCCCGCGGCGTTGATCATGGCCGAGAGCATGGCCATGGGATGGGCCCCCGAGGGGAATCCCTCGAAGTGGAATTTCATGTCCTCGTGGATCATCTGGTACTTGGTCAGGAGATCGGAGAAGCGCTGGCGCTCCGGCTCCGTAGGCAGCTTGCCGAAGATCAGGAGGTAGGAAGCCTGGACGAAGGTCGAACCCTGGGCCAGCTCCTCGATGGGGATCCCCCGATAGCGCAGGATGCCCTTCTCGCCGTCGATGAAGGTGATCCTGCTCTGGCAGCTGCCGGTGTTCCCGTAGGCCTCGTCATACGTGATGTAGCCCGTCTTGGCTCGGAGCTCCCGCACATCGATGCCCTTCTCGCCCTCCGTGCCCACGATGACCGGGAACTCGAAGGCCTTGCCGTCCACTTCCACTCTTGCCGTGCTGGCCATGGATCTCCCCGGTGAGAATGCGTTAGCGCTTGAAGGAATCACTGATGTGTCTGGATGATCTCAGAACCGGACTGGGAACGCGCCATCTCTCGCCCATCGGCTCGGCCCTTCCTGGGCATGAGTGTTGTTCAGTCCGCCCCAGAAGCGCCAGCTGCCCCGGCAGCGCCGACAGCCCCGGCAGCGCCGACAGCATTGAGCGCTGAGCCGGCCCGGAACCAGAGGATCTGCTTTTCCGTCAGGCTGTGGCGGGCCTGGAGGACCACCACGCGCCCGTCGGCCTTGTGCAGCCGCACTTCCACGGGTTTCCCCGGCGCCAGGCCCGCGAGACCCGTGACGCCGATGCGGTCGCCCTGTTCGACCTGGTTCCAGTCGGCAGGATCGGCGAAGACCAGGGGCAGGATGCCCTGCTTCTTCAGGTTGGTCTCGTGGATGCGGGCGAAGCTCCGCACGATCACCACCTTCACGCCCAGGTGCCGGGGCGACATGGCCGCGTGCTCCCGGCTGCTGCCCTCCCCATAGTTCTCGTCGCCCACCACCGCGCAGCTCAGGCCCTGGGCCTTGTACTGGCGGGCGATCTGGGCGAAGGTCAGGCCGCCTTCGCCGGTGAGGACATTGACGCCCTTGCCCGCTTCCCCCGTGAAGGCGTTGAGGGCCCCCAGGAACATGTTGTCGCTGATGCGATCCAGATGGCCCCGGAAGCGCAGCCACTTGCCCGCCGGCGATATGTGGTCCGTGGTGGTCTTGCCCTGGGTCTTCACCAGCAGGGGCAGGCCCTCGAAGTCCCGTCCGTCCCATTTGGGGAAGGGGGCCAGGAGGCTCAGGCGCTCGCTGTCGGGGGCGACCTCCACGGTGATCCCCTCGCCGTTCTCCGCCGGGGCCTGGTAGCCCTCATCGCCCCCGGCAAAGCCATTGGGGGGCAGTTCCTCGCCCTGGGGGGCCTGGAAGCGGAAGCCCCCCTCCAGGGCCTCGTGGATGGGGTCGAGGGCGAAGGAGCCGCTGAAGGCGTAGGCCATGACCACTTCCGGGCCCGCGAGGAAGGAGTGGGTCTCCATCACCCCATCGTTACGGCCGGGGAAATTGCGGTTGAAGGTGCTGAGGATGGAATCCGCCCGGCCCGCCACGGCGTCGCTGCGGTGCCACTGGCCGATGCAGGGGCCGCAGGCATTGGTGAGGACGACGGCCCCCATCTGCTGGAAGGTCTCCAGGAACCCATCGCGAGCGATGGTGCGGTAGACCCGCTCGGAACCGGGCGAGATGAAGAGCGGCACCTTGGCCTTGAGGCCCGCCGCCAGGGCCTGCCGGGCCAGGCTCGCGGCGCGGCTGAGGTCCTCGTACGAGGAATTGGTGCAGCTGCCGATGAGGGCGGCCCGCAGCTCCAGGGGATAGCCCTTGGCCTTGGCCTCCAGAGCCATCCGAGACACGGGCCGCGTGAGATCGGGCGTGTGGGGGCCCACCACCTGGGGCTCGAGGGTCGACAGATCGATCTCCACCACCTCGTCAAAAAATTTCGAGGGATCGGCCAGCACCTCCGGATCGGCCCGCAGCATTTCGGCGTTGGCTTCGGCCAATGCGGCCACATCGGCCCGGTTCGTGCCGCGCAGGTAGGCGGCCATCTTGGCGTCGAAGGGGAAGACGGAGCTGGTAGCCCCCAGTTCGGCGCCCATGTTGCAGATGGTGGCCTTGCCCGTGCAGCTCAGGCTGGCGGCCCCTTCCCCGAAATACTCGACGATCTTGTTGGTGCCGCCCTTCACCGTGAGCAGGCCGCAGAGCTTGAGGATCACGTCCTTGGAGGAGGTCCAGCCGCTGAGCCTTCCCGTGAGCTTGACGCCGATGAGCCTGGGGTGCAGCACCTCCCAGGCGAGCCCGGCCATCACTTCGCCCGCGTCCGCGCCGCCCACCCCGATGCCCATGAAACCCAGGCCGCCGGAATTGGGTGTGTGGGAATCCGTGCCGATCACCAGGCCACCGGGGAAGGCGTAGTTCTCCAGCACCACCTGGTGGATGATGCCCGCCCCGGGCCTCCAGAAGCCGATGCCGTACTTGCTGGCCGCCGAGGACAGGAAGGCGAAGACCTCCCGGTTCTCCTCCAGGCCCCTGGGCAGATCCTTCAAGGCCCCGTCCCGGCCCTGGATCAGGTGATCGCAGTGGATGGAGCTGGGCACGGCCACACGCTTGCGGCCGGACTGCATGAACTGGAGCAGGGCCATCTGGGCCGTGGCATCCTGCATGGCCACCCGATCGGGGCGCAGCACCAGCATGGCCCTGCCCCGCTCCCAGACCTGGCCGGCGAAGTCATCGGCGTGGGAGACCAGGATCTTTTCCGCCAGTGTCAGCGGACGCCCAAAGGCCGCCCGGGCCTGGGGAAGGGCCTTCGCCATCCGTCCGTAGAGGGCCTTCGCGAGCTCGATGGTCATGGGGACTCCGGGAAAAGGCTGCTGCATCATTGGAGGAAGGTAGGCGCTGGAATGTTCCCTGGCCGAGGCTTCGGATGGGGTCCGGAAAGGGATAGTTCGGAAGCGCCGAGACGACCCCGTACTCGCTGGAGAGTAGGGGTCATTCCATGCCCGGTGCGACGGGATGTCAAGGGAGAAAGCCCATATTCCCATGGCGGAATCCCGGACCTGGCCGTGATTCCGGAACGCCACCGTGGGAACATGCCCCTTGGAGCTCCCCATGATCGTTCCCGATATCGATGACCTGATCCTGGAACACGACGAGGACACGGGCCTGGAGGAACTGGGCCGCAAGGTGCTCAGCCGCGGTCCCTGGACCACGGTAGCCTTCCTGGTGAAGACCCGGAACGGCCCCGAGGCCCCCTGGGAGGGCCCCTTCCTCTGGCTGCACCGCTACCAGAAGGTGGCCCAGGGCTGGAAGCTGGTGAGCCGCTTCCACACCACGGAGACCGAACAGCTGGACCGCCTCCTCCAGGCCCTCCAGGGCTGGGGACTCACGGGGGAGTGATTGCCTGAACGCGCAGGCGTTTCAGGAAACGGACAGACCCGAGACATCCCCGCCGCTGAGGCTGCAGAGGCCCTGGACCGTGCGCACGGCGAGCTGGCCGTCCTCCTGCCAGCCCTCACAGACGCCCTCCCCCTCCTCCCAGCGGATGGCATCGCCCCTCCCAGGCCAATGGAAGGCGGGTTCTCGGATCACGGCAAGGTCCCCCCAGGCCTCCAGGATGGCTCGGGCCAGTTCCGGCGTCGGAGGGAGACCCCCGGCGCCCAGTTCAAGGAGCGAAGCCGGAGGGATGGCGCGGTCCGGAAGGGAGGGCGCAGTCCGGAGGTTCAGCCCCAGGCCCAGGAGCACACGATCCCCCTTCTGCTCGCCGATGATGCCCCCCACCTTCACGAGGCCCTGGCCCCGCCAGGCCACGAGATCATTGGGCCACTTGAGCCCCAGCCGGAGGCCGCAGGGTTCCAGCACCTCCACCACGGCCCCCATGGCCCGCTGGAGCAGGAGCCCCGGCGGCACAGTCGGCATGGGCAGGGCGGCGGACAGCCAGAGGCCGGCCCCCGGCGCGCTCTCCCAGCGGTTCTCCCCCCTGCCCCGGCCCGCACTCTGGGCGTCCGCCAGCACGGCGCAGCAGCCCAGCTCCGGATGGCGAACCAGGAAGGACTGGGTGGAATCCACCAGGGCGAGACGGATCAGGAGCATGAATACAGTCCACGGATGAACACGGATGAACACGGATAAAAATAAGGATTGGATCCACGGGCACTGGGCTGCCAGACACGAGTTGAATATCTTTTATCCCCTTCATCCCCTTCATCCCTGTTTGATTATTTTTTCCAAGGAATCAACAGGGATGAAGGGGATGGATGAGAGGACAGAGGAAAGCCGACAGGAATCAATCGCGTTTTACCAATCTATTTCCGATGGAAAATCCCTGTGCCCTTGCATGTCGCGCAATCCTCCTCGAACTTGAGGCTGCCGCCGCACCGCTTGCAGGGCACGCTCAGGGTCCCGCTCCCCGCGCACTTGGCGCAGGGGGTGGAGAAGGCCAGCTGGACCTTCTGCCCCTTGCAGCGGGGACATTTCGTGCCATCTGCCAGAAGCCCCAGGGCCTCACAGCGGCTGCAGGGACCCGCCTTCTGGGAATAGGTCCCCTTCCCCAGGCATTTCCGGCAGCTCACAGTCATCGTGCCGCGGCCCTTGCAGACATCGCAGTCCCGGGTCAGGTGACCGACGCCATCACATCTCAGGCACTTGACCCCCTGGCCACTGCCAGGAGCAGGAGAGGGTTGAGGTATTCCCGAAGAAGGGTCCGAAGGGTTGTCCATTTGATCTCCCATGGCAGTAGGCAAGGCGAGGGCGGAAGAGACTGGCAGGGGATGCCGGCCGGGCGAGGCAGCTCAGGGCTTTTTCGGATCTGCCCCGGGTCTCGCGCTGGGCGAAGGGGCCACCGGGGCAGCCTCGTCCTCGGGCATCTCGGCGGCAAGGCGCTTGATGAGCTTCTCCAGCTTCTTCCGCTTTTCCGTTTCCCGCTTCCGCTTCTCGATCTGGGCATTGGTCTTGGCCATGGGGGTCCTCTGGGGAGCGGGATTCAGGACAACCTGCGCGTGTTCAAGATCCGGTTGGGCCTTGGTCGGCTCAAAGGAGCCTTCCTCGCCACCACCCCCCTGCGCAGTCCCAGACACACCGAGTCGTCCGGGTCGAAGCGTCAGGGTACCAGGGATGGGCGAGGGCTTCGAGGGGAGGGCCCGGGATCTGGGATCCGCAGGCTGTGCAGGCCGTCTCGCCACTGGAATCAACAGGGATGCAGGAGATGACACGCGAGAGCGACGGGGGCCGATTACCGTTCGTGGGCTGGCTTAGTCGAGCCTGAGAAAGCCCTTCCAGAGATTCAAGCCGCCTGAAGGCGTAGACGTGGCCATGGCCATTCAAGTCTCGCCAGGGATGCTGCGAGGCCC
>JAYSNJ010000134.1:0-48204 GCA_043723905.1 Holophagaceae bacterium | reverse complement strand
GGCCGTCGTGAATGTGCTCTGGGAATGGGCCAAGCCCCTGGGGGCTTGATCAATCCCTGCCCAGGGGCTTCGCGTTTCGGCACCACTCGCTGTACGAGCCCATGTAGATGGAAGCGCCGGGGAGACCGGCCACTTCCAGAGCCAGGAGGGTGTGGCAGGCCGTGACGCCGCTGCCGCAGTGGACGGCCAGGTGATCGGCGGGAGTGCCCGCCAGCAGGGCCAGGTACTGCTGCCGCAGGGCTTCGGGGGCCTTGAACCTGCCCTGGGGGTCCAGGTTGAGGGTCCAGGGCAGGTTCAGGCTGCCCGGGATGCGCCCCGGCGCGGGATCGAAGGGTTCCACCTCGCCCCGCCACCGCTCGGGGGCGCGCACGTCCAGGAGCTTCCATCCAGGATCCCCCCGCAGGACGTCCACCTCGGCCAGATCCACTCGGGGAAGCGACCACTGGTCCACGGGATAGGGGGGAGCGGCCAGGGGTGTCGGGACCGCCTCGGTCAGCGGCAGGCCGGCCTCCTGGGCGGCCTTGAGCCCGCCGTCCAGGACCGCGACCTGGGCATGTCCCGAGGCCCGCAGCATCCACCAGAGCCGCGCCGCGCCATTGCCGCCAGAGGTTCCATCGCAGGCCACGACGAAGGTCCTGGGCGTGATGCCCCAGGATCCCAGCTGCGCCGACCATTCGGAAAGCTCTGGCAGGGGGTGGCGGCCACCCAGACGGGGATCGAAGCCCGGGGACCCGGCGGCGCTGAGGGCGCGGTCGAGATCGGCGGGAAGGGCTCCGGCAAGATGACCGGAGGCGAAGGCTTCGGCCCCCGGGCGGCAGTCCAGGATGATGCAGGGTCCAGGAATCCTGGAGAGAGCTTCCGGAGATACCAGGGGGAGGTTGGACATGCCCTATCCTGGCACAGGAGGTCGCCCATGAACCGAGCCCGACGATTCCTTCTTCCGGCCCTCGCGGCCATCCTGCTCGCGGGCTGTTCCTTTGGGGGCGGCGCCAAGGGGCCAGTGCCTGCGGCCTCGCGCAAACGCGTGGGTCATGTGGAATTCCTGGACGCGTCCGGCGCGAGGCGGAGCCTGGCGGAGTTCAACGGGAAGGTCATCGTGGTCGATGTCTGGGCCACCTGGTGTCCCCCCTGCAGGGCCAGCCTGCCCGAGGTGGCCGCGCTTCAGAAGGGGGGCGGGGAGCGTTTCGTCGTCCTGCCCATCTCCGTGGACCGGGGGGGCTGGGGCGATGTGAGGCCCTTCCTGGAGGCCAATCCGCGCCTGGGCCTGGAGGCCTACCTCCCCGCGGGCCCCGGGGCCCTGGAGCCCTTCGGCGAGATCCGCGGGATTCCCACCACGCTCATCCTGGACCGCCACGGCCGCCTGCGGGAACGCTGGAGCGGCTACTCCCCGGGGCGGACCGAAAAGGCACTGGAAGAGGCCCTCCGGGAGCCTTGAACACGGGGCCGTCCCAGAAAAAAGGTATGGAAGGTGAGGCCGGGCTGCACTAGATTCACCTCATCCTCCCCCCGAGGCCCGGAGTACCTCCATGGCTCAACCCAAGCTCCGCCGGCTTTTTTCTGCCCACCTGATCCTGGCCCTCTTCATCGTCAACTTCCTGTTGGTGCTCTGGTGCATGGCGTTTCCGAAGGAGACCAGTCCCGCCCTGCTGGCGGGTGCGGCGGTCTTCATGGGGGTGCTGGGGCTCCTGCTCTTCAACCGGATGACCTTCCAGGTCCGGGAGGTGAACCAGGCCCTGGAGCATGGCGAGGATTACATCGAACGGGTGGCGGATCTCTCCCAGGACATCCACGCGATCATCGATGTGGATACGCAGACCTATGTGTACATGAACCAGGCCGTGGAGAAACTCCTGGGCTACACGCCCGAGGATTTCATCCAGGGCGGGCTGGTGTTCTTCCAGAGCCTGGTCCATCCCGAGGATCAGCGGCTGGTGAGCCGGCAATGGGAGAGGCTGATGGAGCGCGGTGCGGCGCCACCGGCCTCCCGGGCCGAGGAAGAATCCCAGGAGGAGATCTATCGGATCCGCAACAAGTGGGAGGAGTATCGGTGGTTCCGCAGCCGGCGGGTGATCTTCGCGCGCCATCCCGACGGCCGTCCCTGGGAGATCCTGGTGGTGGTCCATGACATCACGGAGCAGCGCTCCTACGAGGCGGCCCTGGTGCAGGCTCACGAATTCGAGAGCCTTGGCATGCTGGCCCGGCGCCTCTCCCATGACCTGAACAACATCCTGATGGGCATCCAGGGCTATGCCGATCTGGGCGTCGAGACCCGGGAGCCCGGGAAGCTCCAGGACATGTGCCGGAAGATCGGTGAGAGCACGGAGCGGGCGTCCAAGCTCTGCCGGCAGATGCTCGCCTACGCGGGCCACGGTCGGGTGCAGATCGGCCGTCACCAACTCAACGACAGCATTCGTGAGGGGCTTCCCCTGGTGGAGAGCCTCATGCCGGAGAACGTGAACCTGCTGCTGGAACTGGAGAATGATCTGCCCAAGGTCAACGCCGACCCCAACCAGATCCGCTACGCCATGCTCAATCTGGTGGTCAATGCCATGGAGGCCCTGGGCAATCGGGAAGGCGAGATCGCCGTGCGCACGGCCATGAAGCATCTGGATGGCAGCGATCCGAACCTCCCACCCACCCTGCTCGGGGATTACGTCTGCCTGGAAGTGCGGGACACGGGGCAGGGCATGTCCGAGGAAACGCTCAGCGGCATCTTCGACCCCTTCTTCAGCACCAAGCACCCGGGCCGGGGGCTCGGCATGCTCACCGTCCAGGGCATCGCCCGGGAGCACCAGGGCGCCCTCCATGCGAGCAGCATTCCCGGGGAGGGTTCCACCATCCGGATCTTCTTCCCCATCGCCGAGAAGGAACCGGAGGTCGTGGACGAAGGTGATGAAGGCACCCCTGTCATCGGGGGGCCGGGCCTGATCCTCCTGGTGGACGACGAACCCACCATCCGCTCGATCCTGCGCCAGGGGCTTGAGAATGCGGGCTTCAAGGTCATCGAGGCCGCCGACGGGGTGGACGGCTTCGGCGCCTTCGTGCGCCACCGCTCCTCCATCCGCATGGTGCTGCTGGATCTCACCATGCCGCGCATGGGCGGGGACGAGGTCTTCGCGGAAATCCAGCGCATGGCCCCCGAGGTGCCGGTGGTGCTCATGAGCGGCTACAGCCAGCAGGAGGCCACCATGGCCCTGAAGGGGAAGGGACTCGCGGGCTTCCTGTCCAAGCCCTGCAGTGTGCGGGAGGTGCTGGCGGTGGTGCACCGGGTGCTGGCCCATCGCACCGAAAACCTGCCTGAGGCATGAACATGAGCCGGATGGGAGCCTGGAGTCTGGTGGTCGTGACGCTCTGCGCCGTGAGCTGCGGGAAGGACCGGCCTGCCCCTTTTCGGGACGAGCAGCTCGGCATCGCGGTGGTCTTCCCGGGTCCGCCGGAAAAGATCCGCTACCTCGAGCCCACGCCCTTCGGGGCGATGGAATGGTTCGGGCGGGCGTACCGACCCGCGGGGCGCATGGACACGAACTTCCAGGTCGACGTGGGGAATCTCCCGCCGGGCACCCAGGGGGGCACCACCCCTGCCGAAGTGCTCGAGACCTACCATCGCTGGCAGCTCAAGCGATTCGGCCGGGTCGAACGCGAGGCGCTGGCGCCCGGGAAGGGGCCGGGCTTCCGCTATCGGATCGTGAGTCCCATGGGCACACACCTCCAGGGAATCCTGGTGGTGAGCCGGGGGCGGCTCCATCGGGCCGAGGCTATCACCTCCAGAGTCGATGATCCGCGGGCCAAGGCCTTCCTGGACGGATTCGAAGTGCTGCCTTAGTGAGGGTGCACCTCCCGGTAGCCGCCGACGCGAGTGGCGAAGTGGGTAGCAAAGGGCGCATGCGCCCGGAGTTGGGACCCGCCGACCCGAGCCTGGGCGTCCGGGAGGGCCCGACTAGCGCAGCAGTCGCTCCACAGCCCCCACCAGCTGTTCCGCCTCCGCTTCCGTGCTGAGCATGGGATGGTCGCCGGGGACAGCTGCGCCCACGGCCAGGAAGGGGACGCCAGCCTGGGCGGCGGCGTCGCGGTCGTGGGGGCGGTCGCCCACGTAGAGGTGGGGGCCGGGGCACTCCAGCAAGGCCTTGCGGATGAGGCCCACCCGGTCCAGGTGGGGCAGGCTTCCCAGGCGCGGGACCCGGGTGTCCACGCCCAGGATCCGCGCCTTGAAATCCAGCACCCGGGGCGGGTTTCCGGAAACGAGCCAGACCCGGTGGCCCGCCTCCACCAGGTGCGTCATGCCCGTCACCAGCCCCTGGTGCACGATGGGACTGCGGCCATTGGGGTGGAAGGTAGCCTCGAAGCGGGCGAGACAGGCGCGGTCGTACGCCTCGTAGCCGGAGGTCTCCAGGGGCCTTCCGAAGCGCTGGCGATGCAATTCGTCCACGATCTCCCAGTCGGTGGAGCCTCTGCAGGCCTGCAGTTCCTCCACGCCGGGTTCCTGGCCCCACAGTTCCCCCAGGGCCTGGCGCAGCAGCTGGTAGCCGCCGCCGAAGCTGCCGAGGGTGCCATCGAGATCGAAGCAGAGGGGCATGTCGTGATTTTAGCCCAGATCGCCGGGGCTAGACTGAATGCTGAACCGGGGCCGAGCTCCTGCGGGGGAATGCCCCGAGGCCCCTGCCGCGAGAGTGATTGATATGAACTGCCTGCGTCTCCTGTGCCTGCTTGCGCTCCCTGGCATCCTGCTCGCCACGGCACCTCCTCGGGGCACGGGGGGCCTGGTCTACCGGGTGAAGCTGCGGATGCAGGGGGAGCGCGAGGCCATCCAGACCCGCTTCTCGCTGATCCCGACCCCCGTGGCCCTCACCGCGAACCGCGTGAAGAAGTCCCGCATGGGAGCCTGGCGTCTGGAGGCCCAGCAGCCCAAGGATTCCCCCTTCTCCCAGGCCATGGTCCTGGCCCGGGTGGAGCGGATGCTCTACTTCTCGGGGCCGATGGCGGAGACCACGCCCCGGGATCTGGTGGTGCGCTTCGGCGAAAAGCCCTGCCGGGTCTGGGCCGCGACGATTCCATCCAAGGTCAACGCCTACGCCTACCTCGTGGAAGTCTCGCCGGGCCTCCTGGCCCTCAGCTATTTCAGCGGCAGCTTTCCGGGGGGCGATGTGGCGACCCTGGAAATCCAGCTGGAAAGCTTCCAGCTGGAGGCGAACGCTGCGCCTGCGGAGGAGGGCACCGCGCTTCTCCAGACCCTGCGGCGGATGGCCCTGGCACCCGCTGGGGCGCCGGAGGATGGCGGGGCTCAGGTGGTGCAGTAGTCAGTTCAGGCTCAGGTTCATCACGGTCCTCGACTGGCCCTTTTCGCCGCCGCCGGAGCCGCTCCGCTCCTGCACATGCTGCACGACCACCAGCCGGTTTCCGGCACGGGTGAACTGGAATTCCTCCTTCTGCTGCTGCTCGAAGCTGATTACGAGAAGGGCCCGGCCCTTCATATGGACCTGGCTTTCCACCGCGAGGGGCAGGCCGTCGGCCCCCACCCAGACTCTGGCCGTGGCGTCCATCTCCTTGACGTACTTCCGCTGCTGCTGGGCCATGCGGGGGCTGAGCTTGAACTGGAGAAGGCGGGCGGGCTTGCCCTGCCAGACTTCCGCCTTCTCCGCGACCAGCTGGGACTGCTCGAGGGTCCGCAGCAGTTCCTCGGCCCCGTTCAGGTAGTCGCTCACTTCGATGGCCTTCAGACCTTCGATCGCTCGGCGGGTGGGGGTGCTCTTCTCGGGATCCAGGGCCTCCGCCTTCGCTTCCTGGGCCGCAGTCTGGATGAGCCCTCGGCTCCAGGACATCCTCAGGCCCTGGGGGCCATCCTCCACGTGGGTGGTGGCCTTGCCCTCGGTGATCACGGGCTTCTTCTCGTCCCCCTGTCGACTCCAGAACCGGTAATCCACGTTTGCCCTCACCGGTTCCTGGCCGTTGAGCCGGGCCAGGGTGCCCTTGAGTTCGGACAGTGTGTCGGCCGACAGGAGGGCACCGACCAGGAGAAGAGAAAACAGGCGCAGATGCATGAAGGCTCCGGATTTGCTCAGGAATGTTCCGGAGCCGCGGGAGGTTCCGATGCCGCCTTCATCTCCGAGATCAAGACTACGGTGGAGTCCGGGGGGCGGTTTACACTGGGTCTTTGGAGGTCCGATGCCGTTCAAGGACGAATGCGGGGTCTTCGGGGTCTTTCAGCAGCCGGAAGCCAGCCGCCAGACGTACCTGGGCCTGTACGCCCTGCAGCATCGGGGACAGGAGGCCGCCGGGATCTGCAGCCGGGAGGGCCGCGAGCTGATCCTGCACAAGGCCCAGGGATACGTGGCGGATGTCTTCACCGAATCCGTGCTGGACCGGCTCAAGGGCGATGCGGCCATCGGTCACACGCGCTACTCCACCACCGGAGGCAACGTGGCCAGCGCGGCCCATCCCTTCCTGGTGCGCGGCAGGTTTGGTCAGGTGGCGCTCTGCCACAACGGGAATCTCACGAACACGGAAGCGATCCGGGCCCGGCTCATCGCCGATGGGCAGGTATTTTCCAGTCCCTCCGATTCCGAGGTGCTCCTCGCCCTCATCAATCGCGCCAAGGCCACCACCCTGGAGGATGCCGTGGTGGAGGCCCTGCAGCAGGCGGAAGGCGCCTTCTCACTGCTGATCCTGGCGGAGGATCTCCTCATTGCCGCCAGGGATTCCCGGGGCTTCCGGCCCCTGTCCCTGGGCCGCCTCGATGATTCCTGGTTCTTTGCCAGCGAGACCACGGCCTTCGATCTCGTGAACGCGGAATACCAGCGGGAGGTCCTGCCCGGCGAGATGATCGTGATCGATTCCAAGGGGCTGCGTTCCCGCTTCATGCTCGCGAAGGAGGAGCCGCGCCCCTGCGTCTTCGAGCATGTGTACTTCGCCCGGCCCGACTCCTTTCTATTCAGTCGCAGTGTCATGGCCACCCGGCGCGAGATGGGCCGTGCCCTGGCCCGTCGGCATCCCGTGGCGGCCGATCTCGTGGTCCCCGTGCCCGACAGCGGCGTTCACGCGGCCCTGGGCTACGCCGAGGAGAGCGGCATTCCCTTCGATTTCGGCCTGGTCCGCAACCACTACGTGGGCCGCACCTTCATCGAGCCCAAGCAGTCCATCCGCTCCTTCGGCGTGAAGGTGAAGCTCAATCCCTGCCGGGAACTGCTCCGGGGCAAGCGCGTGGTGCTCGTGGATGACAGCATCGTGCGGGGCACCACCTCGCGAAAGATCGTGGAGATGGTCCGCCTGGCGGGTGCTAGCGAGATCCATCTGCGGATCTCGAGCCCCCCCACCACCCATTCCTGTTTCTATGGCATCGATACGCCGGACCGGGCACAGCTCATCGCCGCCCAGAAGAGCCTTCGGGAAATCGGTGAATTTGTGGGGGCCGATAGCCTGGGCTACCTGACAGTGGAGGATCTCCAGGGCGCCATGACGGATCCCGGCGGCAAGGGCTTCTGCTACGCCTGTTTCACGGGCCAGTACCCCGTCCCCCCGACAGGTTCCGGCGCGTGACGGGTTCTGCAGGGCCCAGCGGGGAACTTCAGGGCCACTTCGAGGATGGCCTCCGGTTCCTGGCGGCGGCCCTGGCCCTCCAGGTCGATCGGCGGAGCACGGGTGTGGCTGTCAGCGCCGCCTGCAGTGCGGTCCAGTGCTTCCTGAAGATCTTCGAGGCCGCCGCCCAGCGCCATCTGCCGGATCCCCAAGGAGAACTGCTCCGTCTCCGGGACCAGTGCCTGGCGCTGCTCACGCCCCAGCAGGACGCCTCCAACGCCGTGGGCCATGCCATCGAGGCCGCGAAACTGGCCCGGGACCAGGCGGCCCGGCTGCTGCCCAGGCTTCTCTAGATCTAGAAGCCGCCACCCCCGAAGGAGTAGATCCGGTTGACCACGTTCCCGCCGGACATGGTGACATTGGGGTCCATCCACACGGGCATGGTGGAGGGCCCGGTCCCCGCAAAGAGGCGGAGGCTGCCGTGGAAGAGCCGCAGAGAGGGAGGCAGTTTGGTGAGGAGGGCGGGGGCGTCTTCCTCGACCACCACCACCGCCCCCGGCATCTCCCGCAGGGCGGCCCTGGAGGCCTGGGCCAGGGAGAAGGCGGAGGAGTGGGGCTTCACGCCTTTCAGCTGCGGTGCGGGAGGCCCGCAGAGGGCCGAGGGGGGCCGAGGGGGCTGGGGAAGATCCGTCAGGAGCAGCATGGGCGTTCCGTTCGAGGGTAAAGATGAGGCGGAGGCTCCCGGGGTTCCCGGGAGATCCGACGCCCTCCCTGCGGCCGTGAGAACATGCCTCTTTGGTCCTGCACCCATGAAACCCTCCCTTTCCATCGCCATCCTCGGCCCCACGGCCTCCGGCAAGTCCTCCCTCGCGGTGGAGGTGGCGCGGCGCATGGGGGGCACGGTGGTCAATGGCGATCCCTTCCAGGCGCTTATGGGTCTCGCCCTGGGCACCGGCCAGCCCCTCGATGCCGAGCGGGGCTCGGTCCCCCACCGGGGATACGGCGTGCTGCCCCTGTCCGTCTCCCTCAATCCTGCGGACTTCGGGGCTTCCGTGCGACAGACCCTGTCGGAAACTGTGAACCCGGTGCTGGTGACGGGTTCGGGTCTGTACCTGCGGGGCATCTGGAACCAGCTGAGCGAGCTGCCTCCGGTGCCGGATTCCCTGGTGGAACGGGTGAGGATCTGGGAAGGGGTTCTGGGGCCGCGAATCCTCCACCGCTACCTCGCCGCCGTGGATCCCCAGCGCGCGACCCAGCTGCATCCCCACGACCGCAGCCGCATCCAGCGGGCCCTGGCCCTGCACCTGGCCACGGGAGGGCGTCCCTCCGCCCTGATGGAGGGCATTGTGCGTGGTGTTCCGACGGGCTGGAAGGCCCTGCTGGTGCTGCCTTCCCGGGAAGCCCAGCGGGAGCGCGTGGTCCGGCGCGTGGCCTCGATGATCCAGAGCGGCTGGGCCGAGGAAGTCCAACGCGCCGTGGCCGCGGGTCATGAGACGGATCTCCGTCGCCTGCGCCCCCTGGGCTATGAACTGTGGCTGGAGGGGGGCGATCCCGAGGCGATCGCGGCGCGCATCGTGCAGCTGACCCAGGCCTACGCCAAGCGCCAGGTCACCTTCTTCCGCAACCAGTGGCCGGAACTGCCTGTCTGGGATCCGGATCGGGAGGGCCTGAACGTGGCCCTGGAACGCCTCGGGATTTCTTAGGCCTCTGGGCTACCATCTGCCTGCCGTTTCCTTCAGCACCAGCACGATGACCCCGATGACGAGCATCACCGCACAGCAGATGCTGAGAACGAAGATGGAAACCATGGCCGTGACGCCTCGCCAGGTGTCCGCGCGGTGCAACCTTGCCAGCCCCATGCCCTTGAATACCAGGAAAGCCATGGCCAACGGGAGTGTGATGAGACTGCACAGGATTCCGACGAATGGGATCATTCCCAGCACCTGGAAGGGCAGCATCACGAGCAGGTAGATGCCCCCGGTATAGCCGGCCGCCCTTATGGTCTGGCCAACCCCGAAACCGTTTCGTGTGCCCCCCCAGATCCAGAGGAAGAAATGGTCCAGGGCGCCGATGACGACCATGCCGAGGAAGATGAACAGGGGCATGAGCAGGATGAGGCCGGAGAGGATTGCCGCGCCGATTCCGGAGGCGAGGAGCACGGGCCGTCCCTTGCTCGCGGCAGCAAAGGCCGTGAATCCGAGGGCGCCGAAGAGCAGAATGGCGAAACCCATGAAGAGGAGGTAGGGAATGGCCATGAGCAGGTAGAAGCGCCAGGGGGCGGCCAGTCCCTCGGTGACAGGCACCCGTTCGAAGAGCTCCATGGGATGGGTGAAGGCGAGGCTGACCATGCCGAAGACCCGTTCCCAGAAACCCGGGATGGCCTCCCGATCCTCGAAGGGGACGGGGCGCGGTGGCTGGGTGCCCGATTCCATTGGGGGAGGTTGGCAGGGAACCTGGGCTTCGCTGTCCATGGGGGAATCCTTCTGCTGGGATCTGTTGGGCGAGGGTATCAGGAGGCGAGCTTGAGGCCCTGGATGAGGCATGCAATCCGGTTCCGGACCTCCTCGATGAGCGCCTCCCGGTCCGGGAAGGCCATGGGATCCACGGGCTCGCCGAAGGCCGCGTTGCAGTGGCCGGGAAGGGGCATCAGGGTGCCCCGGGGGAGCACGTGAAAGGCGCCTTCGATGGCCATGGGGACGATGGGCACGCCGGCATCCTGGGCCAGCATGAAGCCCCCCTTCTTGAAGGCGCCCAGCTCTCCCGTGCGCGTCCGTGTGCCCTCGGGAAAGATCACGACGTTCTTGCCGCCGTGGATCTCCAGCGCCGCGCGCTTGAGGCCCGCGATGGCCTTCTCGCGGTTGGAGCGGTCGATGAAGATCATGCCCGCGGCCCACACGGCCCAGCCGATCCCGGGCATCCAGCGGACCTCCTTCTTGGCGATGTAGAGCGCCGGGATGGGGATGGCGGTGACCAGGAAGGGGGGATCCAGCAGGCTCTCGTGATTGCACATGAAGACCACGGGCTGCTGCTCGGTGCGGATGGCCTCGGGCAGTTTCTCCCAGCCATCGACCCGCCACGTGATGCCGCAGAGGGTGAACTGCTGCCGGATCCACCATCTCCCGATGCCGAAGAAGGCTCGCCTTGGGCCGATGATGGGGGCCACCAGACAGCAGAGGGTGCAGAGGAGGGCCGCGCTGAGGCAGGCCCAGGCTCCCATGAGCACCCTCCAGATCCCATTGCTGCGCCAATCGCTCATGGTGTCTCCTGCCTAACATTGAAGCCTGGAAGAGCCCCGGGACCAAGGAGAGGAGTGGCTGCCCGTAGGATCTCCTGCCCTGGGAGCGGCGTACTTGCTATGCTTCCCCCACGGTCAAGGGCACGGATCTCACGCGACAGGGGGCGGGCGATGGCGACAACGCAGACGGTTGACCGGGTGGACGTGGTGCTCGTCGGCGCGGGCATCGTGAGCGCCACCCTGGCCACGCTGCTGAACGAACTCCTGCCGGACCTGAGCATCCAGGTCTTCGAACAGCTGGAGGACGTGGCCCTGGAGAGCAGCCAGCCCATGAACAACGCCGGCACGGGCCACGCCGCCAACTGTGAACTCAACTACACGCCCGAAAAGTCCGACGGGACCGTGGATATCGCCAAGGCTCTGGCCATCAACGAGGCCTTCGAGGTCTCCCTCCAGTTCTGGACGCACCTGGTGGAGAAGGGGGCCCTGCCCGCTCCCGGGGCCTTCCTCAGGCCGGTGCCGCACCTCAGCTTCGTGTGGGGCGAGAAGAACGTGCGGTTCCTGCGCGTGCGCCAGGCCCAGCTCAGCGCCCATCCCATGTTCCGGGAGATGCGGATCTCGGAGGACCCGGCGGAACTGGCCGAATGGATGCCCCTCGTGATGAAGGGCCGGGAGACCCATGTTCCCCTGGTGGCCACGCGCGTGGACCGCGGCAGCGACCTGAATTTCGGCGTCCTCGCCCGGGAGATGTTCGCGGGGCTGAAATCCCGCGGCGATTTCGCCCTGCACCTCCGGCACAAGGTCAAGGACCTTACCCGGGATCCAGATGGACGGTGGCGGGTCCTGGTGAAGGACCTGGCGGGGGGGGGCTCCCGGGAACTGAGCGCCAGATTCGTGTTCATCGGGGCCGGAGGGGGCGCACTGCCCCTGATGCTCAAGTCGGGAATCCCCGAAGGCCATGGCTACGGAGGTTTCCCGGTCAGCGGGCAGTGGCTGGTCTGCTCCAACCCGGAGGTCATCGCCCAGCATAGGGCCAAGGTCTACGGGAAGGCCTCCGTGGGCGCGCCGCCCATGTCCGTGCCCCATCTCGATACCCGCATGATCGATGGCAACCGGGCCCTGCTCTTCGGACCCTATGCGGGGTTCACCACCAAGTATTTGAAGCATGGCTCCTACCTGGACATGCCGATGGCCCTCCACCTGCACAATCTCTGGCCCATGGCCGCCGCCGGGTGGCACAACCTGGACCTGACGCGCTACCTGATCGGCGAAGTGCTCAAGTCCCCGGAAAAGCGCATGGACGCGCTGCGGGAATTCCTGCCGGAGGCCCGGATCGAGGACTGGAAGCTGGAGATCGCAGGGCAGCGGGTGCAGATCATCAAGAAGGATCCCAAGCTGGGGGGCAAGCTGGAATTCGGCACGGAGCTGGTGACCGCTGCCGATGGTTCCCTGGCGGCTCTTCTGGGGGCTTCGCCCGGCGCCTCCACCGCCGCCGCCACCATGATCATGCTCATCCATCGCTGCTTCCCGGACCACGCCAAGACCACGGCCTGCCAGGCAGCCCTGGCGCGCATGATCCCCTCGTACGGGCATTCCCTCGCCAAGGAGCCCGAACTCCTGCGGACCGTAAGGGAACGCACGGGCCGCGTGCTGGGGTTGGGGTAGGTTCCGCCTACTGGACCTCGACGGCGCCCGCGTCGCAGAGACCCACCCGGGGCCGGCCGCGCTGATCCCGGTTGGGGCATTCGCTGGCCGTTCCGCCATTGATCGCGGGGCTTCCCGGCGCCGGCAGGCGGGTGTAGGTGGGGCCGCCGTTGTCACCCAGGTTGCCCAGCAGGGGATTGGCCAGCGCCACGGCTGCGGTGGCTTTCACGTGGCTGGCATCGGAGGGCCACTGGAAGTTGCCCCCGGCATCCTGGCAGGTCCTGTAGACGTTTCCGACGGAGGCATTCCCCAGGCACAGGTTGTCGGAGAGGATGCAGTTCTTCAGCCAGGTGACATTCTCCGTTCCCGTGCGGATGCCGCCGCCATAGGGACCCGCGCAGACATTGCCTGCCACGGTGCAGTTGGAGATGCGGACGGGACCGTTGAGCTGCAGGGCCGAGCCGAAATTCGCCGAGCGGTTGCCCGAGAAGGTGCAGCAGGCGAAGCGTCCCGCCGTGGCGGAGGAGAGCCAGAGGGCTCCGCCCATGGACGAGGATTCGTTGCCATCGAAGGTGCTGGAAACGGCGGTCAGCGCGCCGTTCTGGGCGTACAGGGCCCCTCCGAAGCCCGCGCCCAGGGTGCGGTTCTGATGGAAGGTGGAGGCATTGAGGAGGGCCTGGGAGCCGGAGCCCTCGTACGTGTAGAGGAAGATGGCGCCTCCGTGGGAGGTGGCGCTGTTGTCCAGGAACCGGGAGGCTTCGACCCTCAGAACGGCATGGGCGGAATTGTTGCTGAGGCCATCGATGTAGACCGCGCCCCCGATCCCGCCCTGGCCCAAGGGGCCCGCGTCGGCGCCACCTCCCGTTCCCGTGGCCATGCACCCGCTGAAGGCGCAATCCAGGAGCCACAATTCGCTGCCCAGACTGTTGACGGCCCCGCCGTTGGATCCCTGGCAGTTCGTGAACGTGCAGCCAGAGAATCGAGCCTGGGTCTGGCCGGGGCAGTGCACGGCCCCCCCGCCCACATCGGGCCCGCTCGACACCGTGCGGCAGTTGGTGAAGGAACAGTCGATGACCGCCAGGGAGCCGTCCCAGTTCTCCACGTTGAGGGCCCCGCCGCTCTGATCATCCGCCTTCGCGCCCTGGTGCCACCGCGTGCTGTGCGCCGCATTCGCGTTGACGAAAGCCATGCGCTGGACCGTAAGGTTCACCTTCCAGGCCTTCTCGAGGATGCGCGTGCCACCCTCGCCCGAGACGCTTGCGCCGCTATCGAGGGTGATGAGGTGGCCGCCGTCCAGCACGACTGGCGCATCGTATGCGGGTGCCGCACCCTGCACGGGGATGTAGAGCTGGCGGGTGATCCGGAGGGTGCGGGCCGCGCCATGGGCGTTGAAGGTGATGACCCCACCGCCGTTGAGGGCCGCCTGGAGTTCCGCCTCCAGGACTGCATCGGTCTTGTCCACGCTACCGGATCGCGTATCGATCACGACCCGGGGGGAGGACGTGTCCGCCAAGGCAAGAAGGGTGGGTGTCAGCGAAGGCATCTCGGTGACCCAGTCCGTGCCTGACCCGCTGCCGCCGCCCGGGGCGCCTCCTCCGCCGCACTGCACCATGAATCCAAGCCAGAGGACTATCGAAATCGCGAGTCGGGGCCGCATGGTGTCACCTCTTCAGAGATCAGTGGCCTGTGACGCTTCCGGAATCGCCTCGACCCTCGATCACATCCACGATGCGGGTCCCGAGGTAGGGTGCCACGGTTGTGGAGAAGGAGGAATTGGGATGGGAATCGCCACCGCTGGAGGCGTATGACGTCTTCAGGAAATTCGTGCCCTCCGTTTCCAGCTCAAAGAAATCCCACACGAAGATGTTGTCACCGGGGACATTCCAGGTGTTCTTGACCCAGGTGAAGAAGTCCCTCGCCCTCTGGCCCCTGGCCGAATCGGACTGGGCGAGGGTGAGGGCCGCCCCCGTCCACACGATGAACTTCTTCCCGGGAAAGGCGTTCATGCGGGTCTTCAGGGCGTTGTACTGGAGCTTGTAGTTCTCGGTCCGCTTGGCGCTGGACGAGACGCTAGCGGTGCCGGTGTCTGCGTCGATGCCACTGACGGGGAAGCAGTGCTTGAAGACGATGATGTCGTATTGGGCGGCGAGCTGATCCAGGTTGAGTTCGCCCAGCTCCTGCTGGGTGCCGGTATGGTTCACCCAGAGGTTCCAGTAGTCGTAGGGGTAGTTCGCCCACTCGTAGCCTCCTCCCGTGTCGGGATAGGTGATGGACGTGATCTGGTACTGGGTGGCGTGGACCGCGTTGTAGGTTGTGAAGAAATTCGGTACGCCACCATCCCATATGTTCCCTCCCGTGCTGTGGTGCAGGTAGGCGATCCTCTGGGCTCCCGCCGGCTTCGACTGCGGGCTCGTGGCGCCTCCGCCTCCGCAGGCCAGGAAGAACGACACCCAGACGCCCAACAGGAGTGAACCGCAGGAGATCCGAGTGCCTTTCATGACTACCTCGCCGACAAAAGGTGAAGGGAGGGATGCCCTTCAGGCGGGCAGATTCTCCCCCCAAGATGGGTTCCAGCCTGGGCTGCGTGGAAAGTCCAGACGTACATTCCCAGAGCAGTATAGACCCGGGCCGTTGGGCACAGCCATGGCGGAGGTAATGGCCTTGGACCCGTGCCGCCTGGCGAATTCCCCTGAGGCTCCCTGGGGGGAGGAGGCCCGGTTACTCCTCAGGGCACGGGGTCTTCCCCGTGCCCGCCGAAGGGATTGCAGCGCAGGATCCGCCAGGTCGTGAGCACACCACCGCGCAGTGTGCCGAACTTGCGGATGGACTCCAGGCCGTACTGGCTGCAGGTGGGGGTGAAGCGGCACTGGGTGGGCAGGGCGGGGCCCAGGGTCCTCTGGTAGACGCGGATGGCGCCCCTGGCGCACCAGGCCGTGGGCTGGAAGCGTACCGGGAAAAGCGCCTCGATGCCGAGATAGATGCCGACCAGGAGGAACGGGTGGGTGAGCACCCAGTAGAGCGACATCCTAGGCTTCCGCACGCTCGGCCTTGAGCTTGCGGGCCTCCTCCAGGAAGGCCGAGACGATATCCTCCTCCTTCACCTTGCGGATGAGTTCGCCCTTGCGGTAGATGCGGCCTTCGCCCGCGCCCCCCGCCACGCCGAGATCGGCCTCCAGGGCCTCGCCGGGGCCGTTCACCACGCAGCCCATGACGGCGTAGGTGATGTGCTCGTGGTTGATCTCCCGCAGGCCCTGCTCGATCTCGTGGGCCACGCGGTTGAGGTCGATCTGGACCCGGCCGCAGCTGGGGCAGCTCACCATGTGGAAGCCGCCGCTGCGAAGGCTCAGGGCGCGCAGCATCTCGTGGCCGATCTTGCATTCCTCCTGGCCTTGGCCCGTGAGCGAGACGCGGATGGTGTCGCCGAGGCCCTCGGCCAACAGGATGCCCATGCCTACGCTGCTGCGGATGGTGGCGCCCCAGGGCGTGCCCGCCTCCGTGATGCCGAGGTGGAAGGGATAGTCCACCTGGGTGGCCAGCAGGCGGTAGGCCTGCACGGTGCGGATCACGTCGCTGGCCTTGAGGCTGATCTTGGTGTTGTAGAAGCCTTCCTTCTCCAGCAGTTCCAGATGGCGGAGGGCGGACTCCACCATTGCCTGGGGCGTGGCCGTGCCATATTTCTCGAGCAGGTCCTTCTCCAGGCTGCCGCCGTTGACCCCGATGCGGATGGGGATGCCCTTCTCTCCGGCCTTCTCCACCACGGCGCGCACGCGGTCCTGGCCGCCGATGTTGCCGGGATTGATCCGCAGGCAGGCCGCGCCGCCGTCGGCAGCCACCAGAGCCAGGCGATAGTCGAAGTGGATATCGGCCACGACAGGGATGGGGCTGCGGGCGCAGATCTCGTGGAAGACTTCGCCGGCCTTCTTGGTGGGCACGGAGACGCGCACGATCTCGCAGCCCGCCGCCGCGTAGTCGTAGATCTGCTGGACGGTGGCCTCCACGTCCCGGGTGTCGGTCTTGGTCATGCTCTGCACGCTGATGGGGGCGTCCCCACCCACGGGGACTTTCCCCACAAAAATTTGCCGGGTCTTCCGGCGGGGACTCAGGGGGGTGAGGGGCAATTCCATTGAGACCTCGTCCAGCCGTGAGCTGGATCCCAAGTCTATCAGCCGTTCGGTCAGGACTTGGGAGTGTCCAGTGATTGGCTGCTCAGGGCCAGGTCCAGGATGCGGCCCGAGGCATAGGGCTTCGTGATGTAGGTGTGGAGATTCTGGATCTGGGTGAGCACGCTGGTCGTGCTGGCCAGAGTGTCCCGGAGCAGGGCCAGCTGGTCCCGGGAGGGCGAACCCGGGTTCCTGAGGATCTGGTCGAGGAGAAGCTGGGCGGTGGCCAAAGGCTGGGCCAGTTCGTGGGCGGCTCCCCCGGCGACTTCCAGCAGGGCCCGGTGGCGCTCCCCCGCCAGGGAGGCCATGTCCTGCCGGGAGAGGCGGACCAGCATCCGCAGCTTGGCCAGCAGCTCGGAGAAGGCGTAGGGCTTCACCAGGTAGTCGATGCCGCCGGCCTCGATGCCTTCGGAGACCCAGTCCTGGCCGATGCGCACGGCGCTGAGGAAGATGAGCGGCGTGCGGTGGTTGAGGGGAATCTCGCGGATGCGGCGGCAGGCCTCGATGCCATCCATGCCCTCGAGGCTGACATCCATCAGGATGCCCTCGAAGGAGATGCGGTGGCAGAAGTCCAGGGCCTCTTCGGCGTTGCGGGCCAGGGTGAGCGCGAAGGGATGGTTGCGGAGCTCCATCCCCAGCACCTTCAGGTTCCCGGGCAGATCATCCACCACCAGGATGCGTCCTGGGTTCTCGGGGGTTGGGGTGTAGAAAGTCGACATGGGGTTCCTGGTCCATCCAACTTACACCGGGAACCCCATGTCGCGGAAGCGCTGGATCGGCCCTCCGGCCTTCGGGGCGCGGCGAGGCGTGAAGGTTCCGGGCGGGCAATCCGGGGCGCGGCGGCAACCAGGTTCACCTTCCGGGTGAACCTGGTCTCCGCTGCCTCCCTCGCGCTTCGGCTCTGCCATACCCCCTTGGGGGCAGGCTACTGGAATTGCGCCTTCCGTTTAGGGCTTCAGGTTCAAGGTGACCTGGAGCATCTGGTCCGAGGTGGTCACGACCTTCCCGTTGGCCTCGTAGCCGCGCTGGGCCACGATCAGCCTCGTGAACTCCTCGGCCACATCCACGTTGGAGAGCTCGAGATTGGCGCTCAGAATCGTTCCGCGGCCGCCCTGGTTGGCCGATCCCACATTGCCCGCGCCGCTGGCCAGGGTCTCCGTCCAGTTGTTGTCGCCCTGCTTGGAGAGGCCGTTCATGTTGGCGAAGGTGGCGAGGGCCACCTTGGCCAGGGCGATGGTCTGGCCATTGGTGAAGGTGCCGGTGATGACACCGTCCTGGTCCACCACGAGGCTCCGGATGGTGCCTGCCCCGAAGCCGTCCTGGGTGGTGTTGCTGGTGGCGGAGGGCGAGGCGAAGCCCGTGAGACTGGAGATGGCCGTGGCTCCGGTGCCATCCCAGATCTGCCACGTGGCCGTCTGGGCTGCGGCGCCGTTTCTCCATCCGGTGATCGTGAGTGAGGGATTTGTGCCTGCGGCCGGAATGGTCAGGACGCCCGCGCCGTCGAAGTGCACGGTGGCCGGGAAACCCGCCACAGTGGCGCCTGCGGGAGGGGGGCCCGGGGTGTAATCGTCCGTGGTGACATTGAGGGTCCAATCCCCCTGGGTGGCGGCCTTGGTGTAGGTGAAGAGCAGGCTGTGGGAGGCCCCCAGGCTGTCGTAGACCTGCATGGGCGAAGTGTAGATTTCGCCGGTGGCGGCATCGGCATTCAGGTTGGTGGTGCTGGTGACGGTGGTGGTCGGCGCGGGGGGGCTGACGGTGCCCTGGCTGATCTGGACGGGGACCACGGTGCCGTTGGTGGAGAGCACGGTGCCCTGGCGGTTCCAGCCCATGACCGAGGCGCCGTTGGGATCCACGAGGGTGCCCTGGTTGTCCACGGTGAAATTCCCTGCCCGGGTATAGGCGCGACCACCGGCCTTGGTGGTGAGCGTGAAGAAACCCTGGCCGGAGACAGCCATATCGGTGGCATTGCTGGTGGACTGGAAGGAGCCCTGGCCGAAGTTCTGGCTGATGCCCCCCAGGCGCGTGCCCAGGCCGATCTGGATCGGGTTGCCATTGCCCTGAGTGCCCAGGGCCCCCAGGGAGGCGTTGAAGAGATCCTGGAAGGTGCCTGCGGATCCCTTGTACCCGATGGTGTTGAGGTTCGCGAGGTTGTTGCCGATCACCCCAAGGGTGGCTGCGTTGGCGGAGAGGCCGGAGAGGCTGGCATAGAAGGCGGCGTAGAGGCTCATGGGGGGCTCCTGTCAGGCCGAGATTTCGTTGACATCAGTGAGGGTGAACCGTCGGCCCCCGGCTTGGATGAGGACCGTGCCATTGGCGAAGATCACGCTGTCCACGGTCATATAGGCCGAGGGGGCGGCACTCACCGCCTTCCCGGAGGCGTCCTTGGCGCTGATCTCGACGGTGTAGGCGCCATTGGCCAGCTTGTTGCCCTGGGAATCGCGGCCGTCCCAGTCGACGATCTGGGTGCCGGCCTTCAGGCTCCCCCGGTCGAGGGTCGCGACGACCTTCCCGGCGGCATCCTTGATGCTGAGGGAGACGGTGGCATCCGAGGCCAGATCCACGCCCACGGTGGCCTTGCCGTCCTTGAGATCGAAGCCCGACGAGGAGACCCGGACCCGCTTGCCGACGAGGCTGGCGCTCTGGGACTGGAAGAGCCCCTGGTTCTGGACCTGGATTCCCTGGAGGGCCGTGTTCATGTTCTGCATCTGCTCCAGGCTCGAGAAGCTGGTCATCTGCTGCATCATCTGGGTGCTGTCCTGGGGCGCTGTCGGGTCCTGGTGCTGGAGCTGGGCCACCAGCAGCTGCATGAAGGCGTTCTTGTCCAACTCCTTCGAGGGCGTCTTGGCTGTGGAGGTCGCAGCAGAGGAGGTGGAGCTGACGAGTGCGGTGTCCATGGTCGTCTCCGAGTTTCCTTTCTGGGGTTCAGGCGAAAATTTCGAGGAGGTGAGCGCCGCCGAGAAGGGCAGGGGGCACGGTGGGCAGATCCTGCTGCTTCTCCAGGGATACCGCGATTCCCGCGCCAGTTTCTGAAGGGTTGGCGTGGGAGGCGGGCGGCGCGTCATCCCCGCGGCGGCCCTGCTGGAGGTCGAAGCTCCCGAGGCTCAGGCCCTGCTGGCGCAGGGAGGCTTCCAGTGCCGCTCTCTGGTCCTGAAGGATAGGCACGGTGGTGGCCTCCGAGGCCCAGAGCTGGGCATGCACCTCGCTGCCCTCCATCCGGAGCTTGATCACCACCCGGCCCAGGGATTCTGGATTCATCTGGATTTCGGCCCCCTTCTCCTGGTTTTTGATGAGCCAGCGGATGGTGCCGTCCATCTGGGCAAATGTCGCGTTGGACTTGGCCCCCTGGGGTGATCCCAGTGCCGGGACCGGCGTCGTGCCCTTCACGGGGGTTCCGGACTCCGCCGCGGCGAGGGGCGCTCCGGAGGTCGTGGAGGCCTTGCCCGGCAGGATTTCCGCCTTGGTGGAGACGGCCAGGGCGGCTTCGAGGCCGGTGGTGGCCGGCCCGGAGGGCAGGGCCGGGGCGGGCGGTTCCGCGGCCTTGGGAGGGGTCTGGAGGGGGGCGGCGGGAGGGTCCTTCCTGGGCGTCCCTTCGGTGCGTCCCGCATTCAGCAGCGGCTTCGGGGTCTCCATCTCGGGCTTGGGGAGGGAGAGGAACTCGCTCAGGGCCGGCTTCGAGGTCACCGTTGCGGGAGCTCCTTCCGAGACCTGAAGGCGCAGGTGCACGCCCGGCGAGGCCTGCTCCAGGGCGGTCTGGGCCTTGGAGGAAGCGATCTGCATCGGGCCGGTCGTGCCCTGGGAAATCATCTGGAGGCCTGGCGCTCCGGGGGCCTGGGCCGGGCTAGAAGCCGGCCGGGCCGGAACTTCCCCGGCCGGGGTGGCCGCCTGGGTGGCGGAGGCGAGGGCGGAGACCAGGGAGGCTGGCGCCAGGGGGGCAGGGCCAGCCGGTGCGGCCTGGCCCTTGAGGGATTCCGCCTCTGTCCCGGGTTCCTTTGGATTGGCGGGGGCTTCCTGGTTCTCGCCCGCCTCCTCGGGCTTCTGGGCCCGGTCCGAGGCCTTGGTTCCGGCTTCTTGCGCGCGGTCGTCGGCCTTCATCCGCTCGGCCCGGGCAGCTTCCACTCGGTCGCCGGTTTTCGCCTGGTCGGTCCGGGCAGCTTCCCCCCGGTCATCGGTCCTGGCCCGTTCGGCCCGAGCAGGGGTCTCGCGGGGGGCTGGGCGCTCCGGGGCGGATTCGGGATGGGGCGAGGCTCGGCGGGGCTCCGTGCGCGCCCCGCCAAGCGCCTCGCGGGAGGCGGGCCTGGGCGCCGGGGCGGCCGTGGGGCTCTTCAGGTTCACGAAACTGGCGGCGCTGGCCAGGTAGCCCGCGAAGGCGGAGTCCTGGAGATCGGCTCCTGGCTCCCGCTCCCGGGGCGCTGCCGGGCAGGATGCGGAGTCCAGTTTGAGGGCTTGCAGCATGAGAAGCCTCCCCACCCGACAGAACCGGGGGTGCCTCCCTCTTCGCCAAGCTCGTGCCGGAAAACTGGGCGAAATTCGCCGGGTTCAATCAGCCTGCGGTTATCACCTTGGGCTTGGTCAGGCCCACGCGTTCGGAGAGCTTGCCCGCCAGGGGCGCGTCCAGGGTGGCGAGCTGGTCCATGAGCTTGGCGGCCTTCTTGGCCTGCATGGAGGCCAGCAGGCTCACGGCCACCTCCTGGTTGCGCAGGGCCAGCTCCTTCAGGGCGCGGGCGCCGGGCACGGGGTCCATGGCCTCATAGGTGCGGGTGAGCTGGGGGTCCAGGGTGGGGCGGGTGCGTTCGCCTTCGAACCTGGCGGTGGCCTCCTGCAGGGCCTTTTCGCGGGTCTGGAGCTCCGTGCGGTCCCGGTCCAGGGTCCCCTGGAGTGTGGCCAGGCGCTGCTCGAGCTGGAGCAGGTCCCGCTCCTTCTGGACGGCGGCCTTTTCGCGAGCCTGGAGCCTTTCAGCCAGTTCGGTGATCTTGATGCCCTCGGGCAGGGGCTTGGGCTCCTGGGCGGAGAGCCAGAGCACACCGGCCGACAGCATGAGGGGAGCGAGAATCCAGAGCCAGGCGCGGGAATTCATGGAATATCTCCTGGGGCCGAGGAACGTACGGGTTGGGCCCCGGTGAAACGGTGACGGAGGACCGCGATCTCATCGGCCTCGCGGATCTCGTCCTGCAGGGCCTGGAAAGTATGCTGCTCCTGGCGCCGCTCCCTGAGCCGGAGCAGCATGAGGTAGTCCTGGTGGGCGCGGGTGAGGGCCTGTCGCGCCTCCACGACCTTGCCTTCGGCGGTCTCCAGGTCGATGCGGGCCTGGACCATGCGCTTCTCCAGGACGACCAGATAGCGTTCCAGATTGGCCCAGAAGGCCAGGTCGATCATCTGACCCGGTCCGCTGCGGCGGCTCTGCACCCCCTGGCGATGCTGCTCTTCCAGGCCCTTGAGGTGGGCCTCGGCCTCGTTGCGGACGGCCACGACCTTGGCGAGCTGGCGCTGGGCCTGCTCTTCGAGGCTCTTCCTGAGCTTGACGAGCGGCTCCAGCCGGAAGCGGAAACGGGTAGCCATGGGCTAGGCTCCTTCCTTCAGGAAGGGAGCCAGATCCACGCCAAAGATCGCACCCATGGCGAGCAGGGTCTGCCGGTGATCGGATTCCTCGGCCACGGCCTGGCGCAGAAAGGCCTGGATGGCGGGCTGGAAGTGGATGGCCTGGTCGATGTTGGGGCTGGAGCCCCGGACGTAGGCGCCGATCTGGATCAGGTCCTCGGCGTCGTTGTAGGTGGCCATCAGATCGCGGATCTTGGAGACGAGCTGTTTCTGCTCGGGGATGGCCAGGGTCGAGAAGAGGCGGGAAATACTGCCCAGTACATCGATGGCCGGGAAGTGGTTCTTGGTGGCCAGCCTCCGGGAGAGCACCACATGGCCGTCCAGGATGCCGCGCACGGCATCGGCGATGGGCTCGTTCATGTCGTCGCCTTCCACGAGGACCGTGTAGAGGCCCGTGATGGAACCCATGCCCTCGAAGGTGCCCGCCCGCTCCATGAGGCGCGGCAGCAGGGCGAAGACGCTGGGCGTGTAGCCCCTCGAGCTGGGGGGTTCGCCTGCGGAGAGGCCGACCTCCCGCTGGGCCATGGCGAAGCGCGTGACGCTGTCCATCATCATCAGCACATCCTTGCCCCGGCGCATGAAGTACTCCGCCACCGCCGTGCCCGCCAGGGCGCAGCGGATGCGCAGCAGGGGCGTCTGGTCGGAGGTGGCCACCACCACCACGCTGCGCTTGAGCCCCTCCTCGCCCAGATCGTTCTCGATGAACTCCCGCAATTCGCGGCCCCGCTCGCCCACCAGGGCGATCACGTTCACCTGGGCCGAGGTGTTGCGCGCCACCATGCCCATGAGGGTGGACTTGCCCACCCCCGATCCCGAAAAGATGCCGATGCGCTGGCCCTTCCCGAGAGTCAGCAGGCCGTCGATGGAACGCACGCCGGTGGCGAGCACTTCCGAGATGCGCCGCCGCTGCATGGGGTTGGGCGGCTGGGAATGGATGGGCAGGTGGGCCTCGGGCTCGATCTCGGGACCGCCATCCAGGGGTCTGCCCAGGGGGTCGATGACACGGCCCAAGAGGGCCTCGGAGACCGGGATTTCGGGCTGATGGCCCGTGGCCTCCACCAGGAGGCCCGGGCGGATGCCCTCGATGTTCTCCACCGGCATCAGGAGCACCTGACTCCCGTGGAAGCCCACGACCTCGGCGGTGATGCGGCGCCCGTTGCCGAGGTGGATGAGCATCTGCTCGCCCACGCTGCCCTCGGGCCCGCGGGACTCCACGATGAGCCCCACGACCTTGGAGACCCGGCCCAGGACATCGCCGGGAGGCAGCTTGCGGACCTGCTGGCCCAGGAACGCGAGATCCATCAAGGGGCTTCCCCCTCCCGGAAGCGGTGCAGCACTTCCATGAGGCGTTCCCGGCGGCGCTCTAGCGTGGCTTCCAGCACGCCTTCGGGGGAGGAGACGCGCAGGCTGCCTCGGCTCAATTCGCCATCTTCCAGGAGTCGGATCCCTGGATACCCGATGTAGCCGTCTCCGAGCTGCTCGAGATCCCGGGGGTTGAGAAAGACTTCGAGGGCAACGGCGTCCTTGGCCCCGGTCTCGGCCGTGGGGAAGGGGTGGCTTTCGAGGATGGCCTCCAGCAGGGGCCGGATGGCCTCCTGGGATTGGTTGATCTGCTGTCCGGCCAGATACTCGCCGATGCTCAGGGCCAGGGCCAGCACTTCGTCCTTGGCAGCCTGCCCCAGGAGCGACCCCATTCGGGAGAGGTCCGCGAGATGGCTGTCCAGGCGCTGGGCATAGACCTTGAACTGGCTCTCGCCGAAGATCCGCCCCTCGGCTTCCCCGGAGGCGAAGCCCTCCTCGTAGGCGTGCCGGGCGATCTCGTGGGCCTGCTGTTCGGCCATCTGCAGCTTCTCGTGGATGACCTGGTCCACGGAAGCCAGCCGCTGCACGTCCTCCTCGGGGCTGCTCAGGCCGGCGGCCAGGGGTTTTTCGTCCCCGTCTTCGTCCTCGGCGGCAACGGGGATGGCGAAGGTGGCCGAGAAGTAAGGGAAGGCCTCGATCTGCCGGTTCTGGGCGAGACTCGCGGGAATGACGCGGTCCGAATCAGGAGACATAGTCCTCGCCCCCGCCGCCGCCGATGCTGATGACCCCTTCCTCCTCGAGCTGGCGGACGATCTCCACGACTTCGTGCTGGGATTTCTCCACGTCCTTGATCTTGGTGGGGCCCATGAACTCCATCTCCTCCTTCATCATCTCCACGGCGCGGGTGGACATGTTCCGGAAGAACTGGTTGCGGAGCTCTTCGCTGGTGCCCTTGAGGGCGATGGTGAGGGTCTTCTTGTCGGCGCGCTTGAGGATCTCGGAGATGCCGATGTCGTCGATGAGCAGGATGTCGTCGAAGACGAACATGAGATCGCGGATGCTGGCGGCCAGCTGGGGATTCTCGTTCTCGATCTTCTCCAACACCACCCGGCCCGTGGAGCGGTCCATGCGGTTGAAGAGCTCGGCCACCGCCCGCACACCGCCATAGGCTTCCGTGGCGTAGGAACCAAGGGATTCCAGCTTCTGCTCCAGGATGAGGCTGATGCGCCGGACCACCTCGGGGCTGATCTCCTGGAGATTGGCCATGCGCATGGCCACATCGGCGCGGAGCGCCTCGGGCAGGCTGCCGATGAGCTCCCCGGCCTGGGTGGCGTTGAGGTGGGCCAGGATCAGGGCGATGGTCTGGGGGTGCTCGTTCTGGATGAACTTGGAGAGCTGCTGGGGGTTGGCCCGCTCCAGGCTGGAGAAGCCCGCGGAGGATTCGAGAGCCTTGGTGAGCCGGTCGATGATCTTGCGCGCGGCCTCGGGCCCCACGGACTTGATGAGCAGCTTTTTGGCGTATTCGATGCCGCCCTGGGCGATGTAGGACTTGGCCAGGGACATGGTGTGGAACTCCTCCAGCACCTCGTCCATGGTCTCCGGCTGCACATGGTGCGTGAGGGCGATCTCCTTGGAGACTGACTGGATCTCGTCTTCTTCCAGATACTTGAAGATGCTGGCCGCCACGTCGTCGCCGAGGGCGACCATGAGCACCGCGGCCTTCTGGGTTCCGGTCATCTTGGCCATGGTGCTATCTCCCGTCCTCGAGCATCCAGGACCTGACCAGGGATGCGATGGTCTCCGGGTCGGACGTGGCGCTCTCCTGGATGCGCTTCTTGATGAGCTGGCGGCGCTGGGCCTCCGGCGCTCCGGCGGCGCCTTCGGCGTTGAGGTCCGCTTCGATCTCGGCCTCCATCTCCGCCATGCTCTTCACGGGTGTGGGCCTGCGGGCGGGGGCGTGAGCGCCTCCCTCGCCACCCTCCCCATGGACCCGGAGCGGGGCGGGACGGTTGATGGCGGAGGAGAGCTTCTTGAGCATGGGCAGCACCAGCAGGAAGAAGACTGCTATCCCAATTATGGTCGGCACCAGGAAGGGCACAAACTTGAGCACCAGGTCCACCCACCACTGCTTCTTGGCCGCGGCCTCCTCCTCGGGGTTGGCCATGGAGGCGAATCCGATGTTTTCCACGGTGAGCTCGTCGCCGCGCTTGGCCTGGATGCCCACCCCCGCGGCCACCTGGTCCCGGATCTTCTTAAGCTCCTCGGCGCTCCTGGGCTGGACCTTCTTCACGGGCTCACCCTTGGGGTCCTTCTCCCAGAGCGTGGCGTGGTCGATGATGACGGCCAGGGAGATCCGCTTGATGCTGCCCGGGGCCTTCTCGGTGCTCTGGATGCTCTTGCTGATCTCGAAGTTGGTGGTGACGTCCTTCTTCTCGCTGTTCTCGAGGACGCCGGGAGCCAGTCCGCCCCCCGTGGCCGGGGCCACGTTGGAGGGTGTGCCGGGGACACCTGCGCCCACGTCGCGTTTGGTGATCTTCTCGTCCTTCGTCTGGACGGACCGTTCGACCTGCCCCTGGGGGTCGAACTTCTCCTCGTTGATCTTGACCTTGTCGAAGTCCAGTTCGACGTTGGCGGTGGCCCGGATCTTCCCCTCCCCGACCACCGGGCCCAGGAGTTCGTTCACCTTCTGCACCAGGTGATCCTCCACCTCCCGCTGGACCTTCTTCTGGGCGTCGGTGGCGCCCACCATGGGATCCTTGCCCGCCCGGCTGAGGATGCGGCTGTTCTGGTCGATGACGACGACATTCTCGGGCTTGAGTCCCTCCACGGAAGCCGCCATGAGGTTGACGATGGCCTGGGTGTTCTCCTCCGGCAGCATCCGGGAACCCTTGAGGCGCAGCAGGACGGAGGCCTTGGCATCCTCCTTCTCGGTGACGAAGGGGCTGTCGTTGGCGGTGGTGATGTGGACCGTGGCGCCGGAGATCACCGAGCTGAGCCCCTCCCGGAGGGTGCGGGCCAGTTCGGCCTCCATGGCCCGCCGGTACATGACCTTCTGGGTGAAGTCGGTGGTGGTCAGGCTGGGGGATTCCAGCTTCTCGAAGCCGATGCCTTCCCCCTTGGGCAGGCCGTCCCCGGCGAACTTGAGGCGCAGCTCACCGACTCGGCTCTCGGGCACCTTGATGGTGCGCTGGTCCTGGCTGAGGTCATAGGCGATGTTCTGCTTCTTGAGCTCCTCCACGATGCGGTTGGCATCCGTGGGGGGGAGGTTGCTGAAGAGCGTGCCCATGCTCTCCTGGCTGAACCAGACGCCCAGGCCAGCCAGGGCCAGGAGCACCGTCACCATGATCGCGGCCACCATCGCCTTTTGCGTGGAGGTCATGCCCTGGAAGGCTCGCGTAAATTGGGAAGTGAGATCGTTCTCGCCGGCCATGGGGTCCTTTCGATGACCAGGACCTCAGGGTTGGGTCGCGCTACATCTGCATGCGCATGACTTCCCGGTAGGCATCGATCAGCTTTGATCGCACGGCCATCATCATCTGGAAACTGACATCGGCTTTCTGGACCGCCAGAATGGCCGAATGCATGTCAGTCGCTTCGCCGGTCATCAAGTTCCGTGCCTCTTGATGGGCCGTGTGCTGGGCTACGTCCACTTCCTGCATGGCCTGCTTGAGGAGATCGCCGAAGTTGGCGCCTTCGGTCGTGAGCTCAGGTCCATTGCCCGCAGCTTTTCCGGCCTGACCCAGAGGGTTGACCGGAGGGAGCTGGCTGAGGTTGAGGAGGGGGTCCATGGTGCCTTCGCGGGTTCAGGATGGAGTCTTGGGAGGGGAGGCGCTAGTCAGATTTCCGTCACTTGCCTACTGGACCCGAAGCAGGTCCTGGGCCGAAAGGGTCATGGCCCGGACGGCCCGCACCACGGCCACGTTGGCCTCGAAGGCCCGGCTGGCCTCGGTGAGATTCACCATCTCTTCGACGGGATTCACGTTGGGGTAGAGGACCACGCCCTCGGCGTTGGCATCGGGATGGGTGGGGTCGTACTTGGAGATGAAGGGATCCTTCGAGGGGCTGATCTCGGCGACCTGCACGCCCGTAAAAGCCTGTCCGCTAGCGTTCTTACCCATGTCCAGCACGCGGAAGATGGCATCCTTCTTCTTGAAGGGGCCGCCGTCCGCGGTCCGGGTGGTCTCGACATTGGCGATGTTGGCGGCGATGAGCTGCACCCGCAGGCGTTGGGCGGCCATTCCCGAGGCGGCGATATCGTTGATCTGGTTGAAGCTCATCAGTGGGCCACTCCATCACGAATCAACTGGTAGATCTTCTTGAGTTCCATCTGGGCGAAGGTGGCGCTGAACTGGTAGGTCTGCTGGGTGCGGGCCAGGGCGACGTTCTCCCGATCCAGGTTCACGTCGTTGCCATCGTTGCGCTCCCAGTTCGGCTTCACGGGATCCGCAGAAAGGGGCAGACCCTGGCTGGACTGGATGGGGAAATGCTGGGGGTGGGTCTGGGAGATGGGCATTTGATTCCCATCCAGCTTGGCCAGCTCGTTCTTCAGGGCGACGTTGAAGTTGAAGTCCTGGGTCCGGTAGCCCGGGGTGTCGATGTTGGCGAGACTGGCCGCGATGAGGCTCATCCGCTGGGTTGCGAGCCCCATGGACCGGTCCATGCTCTGGATCATGGGATTGGCGGAAACGAGATCGAACATCGGAGACCCTGCAGAAATGGCCGCAAGGGGTGCGGTCCCATCCGGGGAAGCACACTCCGTGCCGGGAGAAAAATCCAGGGACCGTAACCGAAATGTTGCGAGGTCCGTATTCGAGAGGTGGAAAGCGTTGCTAAACTGCCCGTTCACACCGAGGTAAGCCCATGAAGATCACCACCCGAACCCACCAGGACATCACGATCCTCTATCCCGAAGGAAAGATCACCCTCGGCGACGGCGATCAGGAACTGGGCGAAGCCGTCCGGACCACCCTGGAGCAGGGCGCTCGCAAGCTCGTCCTCAACTTCGACAAGGTCAGCTACCTGGATTCCTCAGGCGTGGGCGAATTGGTGGGCTGCTATACCTCCATCAAGAACCGGGGCGGCGAGATGAAGATCTGCGGCATGAACACCCGGATCTTCGGTCTCATCAAGATGACAAGCCTGCACTCGGTCTTTGAAGTCAAGGACACCGAGGAAGAGGCACTGGCCGGGTTCTGATCCCCGCCAGGGTGCATGGCCGCCCGGCCCTGGTCGCGGCCCTCGTGCTGGCCGGTCCTGCTGGATCGGCGGCCTGGGCCCAGGCGAGTCCTGTCCAGAACCTGATCCGAGTCGAGATCCAGGGCGGCAGCGGGGACGATCGCCGTTTCGCCGAAATGGCCCTGGGCCTTCGGCCGGGCATGCCCAGAGATGATGGCCAGCTGGCCCTGGGCCTGGGGGCCGTCCGGATGACGGACCGCTTCCTGGAGGTGCGGGGTCGCCTGGATGGGACTCCCGCGGGATGGGTGGCGCGGATCGAGCTGGTGGCTCTCCCCGGTCTGAAGGGATGGACCCTGATCGGGGCCCTCCCCATTCCCGTGAAGAAGGATCTCTTTCCCGGTCTCCGCAAGGGCATGAGGGTCGGGGAGCTCCGCCTGGAGCAGTTCCGCCAGGTGGCCGAATCCCGTCTGAGGGAATCGGGCTATCCCAAGGCCCGTGTGCAGGCTCGGCGGGAAGGGGATCCGGCTCGCCTCCGTTTCGAGGTCGAGGCCGGTCCTTCGGATCTCATCCGGAACCTGCGCTTCGAGGGCGAGGCGGGCACGTACGGAGCGGAGCGGCTGCTGAAGCTGCTCAAGGTCCAGCCCGGCCGCACCCTCTGGACGCCGGAGTTCCGCAGGGAGGCCCTGGCAAGGGTCCGGCAGCGTTTCATGAAGGACAAGCGGTTCCAGGGGCAGGCGGATCTCGCCTTCGGCGAGGACGGGAGCCTGGTGCTCAAGACCGACCCGGGGCCCGTGGTGCGCTTGGCTTCCGAAGGGAAGGGCCTCGGGTTCAAGAGCCTCAAGGATCTGGTGCCCCTGGCCCGCTCGGAGCGGTACAGCCCGGAACTGCTGGAGGCCGGGGCCCGCAGCATCATCCGTTTCCTGCGCGCCAAGGGCTACCTGGCAGCGGAGGTGAGCTTTCGCACGGAGGTGATCGCGGGCAGTCCGGAGCATCCGGAAGAGCTCCGTGTCACCTATGTCCTGGACTGCGGCGAGCGTCTCGATGCGGTGGGTGTGCGCTTCGAACACAACCAGGAGATTTCCACCGCCGAGCTGGAGAAGGCCGCGGATCTCCCCCGCTCCTGGATGGGGATGCGCCCTGCCCGATGGACCACCGAACGGATCGGCGCGGTGGAAGAGCGCATCAAGGCGCTCTATCGGAGCCGGGGCTACGCCGATATCAGCCTCCGCAAACTGCCCCTGGAGCAGCAGGATGGCCAGGGGACGCTGGTCTTCCAGGTCCGGGAGGGCAATCGGCGCCTGCTCGAGGCCCTGGTGCTGGAGGTGCCCGCGGATCCGATCTTCAAGGCCTGGTACCTGGCCGAGTCGCTGGCCTTCGCCTTCGCGGACCAGCCCAAGCTGATCGCCATGGCCTCGGAGCAGGTTCGCAGTTTCAGCAGCGAGCGCCCCGGCCAGGAGGGGGTCCGGGGGACCCTCCAGGAACTGGAATCCAAGGGGAAGCCGGAGGTGCGGATCTTCCGGTTCAGTTGCGATCGCCCTCTGCCCCTGTTGAAGAGCGATCTCTCCCAGGTGCTGAGCGTCCTTCGCCAGCGGGTCGCCTCCCTGGGAGTCCTGAAGCCGGCTGCCCCAAGCCTGAAGCTGGAGCCAGGGGCCGAGGGCACCCTGGTCTCCATGAGGGTCCTCCCCCAGCCGCTGACCCGGCTGCGGCGGCTGGTGGTGCAGGGCAGCGATGCCACCCGTGCGCGGGCCGTCTTTCAGGAAATCCCTCTGGAACTGGACGCGCCCATGGATGCCGATCGGCTCTCCAAGACCCAGGCGCAGGTGGGAAACCTGGGGGGCTTCGATCAGGTGGATCTGCTGCCCCTCCGGGATACGGAGGAGGGTGACACGACCAATCCCTGGCAGGACGGGGATCTGTTCCTGAAGGTGAGTGAGCGCTCCCCATGGATCTTCAGCTCGGGCTTCGGCTACGACAAGAGCCAGGGCTACCATCTGGACCTGGGCGCCCAGCGCCTGAACGTGGGGGGGATGGGCAGGACCCTCGATTTCGGAGTCCGGGCCGGCGACGCCACGATCCGCAATCCCACCCTGCGCAAGTGGTTTCCCACCGGCGAATTCACCCGGTCCGTGGACATGTACCGGATCGGCTACACCGATCCCCGGTTCGCTCCGGGGATGCTGGGCTCCTGGCTGCCGGCCCGGACGCAGTTGGTGGCGGAGGGCGCCTACATCGACGAGCAGCGCTCGGCCTATTTCATCCGGCGGCGGCGCCTCCTGGCCGGTCTGGAGTGGGAACTCGGGACAGGGCTAACGCTCCAGGCGGGGTACCGCTTCGAACGCAGCGAGGTCCGGGCCCTCCCCGGTTCGGGCATCGATGATACAGATCTCAAGGTGACGGCTCGCCTCCCGGGGCGGACGATCATCTCGGCCCCCTTCGTGCAGGTCGTCCGGGACCGGCGGGACAACCGTCTGGATCCCACTTCCGGCGGCTTCAGTGTGGCCCGCGTCGAGTTCGCGAACCAGCTGTTCGGCACCAGTCCCAACAGCAGCTTCATCAAGGTGGATCTGCGCCAGCAGTGGAACTGGGCCTTTGGATACAAGGCCTCGGGAGGTGTCCTGAGCCTTGGATTGCGCGCGGGCTTGGCCCGCCCCACGGCCAGCACCGCCGAGGACCTCCCGCTCGCGGAGCGGTTCTTCGCGGGTGGCCCGGGCAGCCATCGGGGCGTGGAACCCGATTCTCTCGGGCCTGTTGGAAAACTGAAGCGGTACGACCAGAACGGGATGCCGATCGTGATCGGGAAGGATCCGGACGGGAAGGATATCTACCTGATGCAGACCATCCCCCTGGGAGGGCAGGGCCTCCTGTTGGCCAATCTCGAATACCGGTTTCCGACCTGGTGGCAGGTGTTGTGGGGCGAGGTCTTCCTCGATTCCGGACAGGTCTATTCCCGCCTCAATCCATCCACGAGGCTGCCCGACGACCCCGCCCCCTTCCCGCACTTCCGGACGGCCCTGGGGGTGGGGCTGATCCTCAAGATCGGGATCCCCATCAAGGTCGAGTACGCCGCAGACATCAGCCGGATTCTGGGGAGGCCTCGCGACCCCGGAGACGCGGAAACCCAGCTCAAGAGCCTCCTCGTCTCGGCGGGCTTCCAGTTCTGACAAAACAGGCCACCCGAGGGTGGCCTGTTGACTGGTGGACACGAATGGATTCGAACCATCGACCTCTTGCGTGTCGAGCAAGCGCTCTAACCAACTGAGCTACGCGTCCGCGAAGCATCCATTGTAGCGCGATCAGAGGGAATGTCGAGAGGCCCATTCTCCCTGGACGATTCCCTTCAACACTTTCCCTTGGGGAACAGTATTAGTAGGCAGGAGGGGAAGAACTTGATGCCCACAGGATTGGACGCAGTGCTGAGGGAGGAGGAGTCCCTGGCTCCTCTGGACAGCTCCCCCAGCGAAGCCAGCCTGATGGAAGGGATCATCACCAGGATCCTCGGTGGCGAGACCGAGGCCTTCGAGGAATTGATGCTCCGCACCGAAGGCCGGATCCTGGGCGTGGCCTGGCGATTCCTCCGGGACCGGGAACTGGCCCGGGACGCCGCCCAGGAGACCTATCTCCGCATCTACCGTTCCCTGGACCGCTTCCGTCTCGGCGAAAGTTTCCAGGCCTGGATGTACCGCATTGCCGTGAATGTCTGCTGCGACCTGGCGCAGAAACGCGGGCCTGCCATGGCTTCCGAGGCGATCCTCGAGACCCATCTCCACGCCCACCCAGGCGCAGAACATGCCGAGAGTGCCATCCTCCTCGAGCAGCGCCGGGCCATGGTCCGCCAGGCTCTTGCCGTCCTCTCACCCGCCGAGCGCAGTGCCCTCGTGCTCCGGGATCTGGAGGGGCTGAACACCGAGGAGGTCGCGCGCATTCTGGGCGTGCGGCCGGGGACGGTCCGCAGCCAGATCTCGTCGGCCCGCACCAAGGTGCAGGACTTCTGCGCCCGTTTGATGGGCCGAAGCCCCGGAGGTTTCCGATGATGACAGCCCATGTCCTCGAACGCCTTCCCCTGTGGGTGGAGGGGGATCTGGCCGCAGGCGAGGCCTCCGCCGTCCAGGCCCATCTCCCTCAGTGCCCCGCCTGCCTTGCCGCCGCCGGAGCCCTTCGGGAGAGCCAGACCTGGCTCAAGGAGGCCGATGCTCCGCCCTTCACCTTCGAGGAGCGACAGCAATTTCGCCGCGAGGTGATGGCCAGGATCCAGGCCGATCCGCCGCGAAAGCGCCGAGACGCAACGATGATTCTCAAGGTCCGCCCCTTCCTTCTGGCGGCGGCTGCCCTGGGCCTGTTCCTGGTGATGAAGGGCCTCCAGCGCCGTGCTTCCGAGCCACTCGTCCTGGTCGCGGAGAAGGCCCAGCCTCAGGTTCAACCTGCTCAACCCGAACCCCTTCCAAGTCCTCCTTCCGCTCGGATCGTACATCCCCGAACCGTGCATCTCAGTTCTTCCGCAAGTCCCGCCGAGACCTCTGCCTCTCTCGAAACGACCCCTTCCCGCATCGAGTTCCAGACCTCCAACCCCCAGATCCGCATCATCTGGCTGGCCCGCGCGGAAGGCGCGTCCGCCGAGCCCCTTCCATCCACCGATCGCTCCACTGATCCCCTCTAGGAGGAACCATGTCAGCCTCGACCACTCCTTTTCGCGCGCGATCCCTCGCCGTGCTTCTCTTCACCTTCAGTCTGGCGATGGCTCAGGCTCCCGCCCCAGCGGCTCCCAAGGAATCCGAATACGTCACCACCCGGGACTTCAAGAGCAAGGTCTTCGCCGTGAAACATCGCTCGCCTCACCGGATCGCCCAGATTCTCCGCCCCCTGGGCAGTGGCTTCAAGGGAGCCACGCTGAGCTCCACCGAGGAGGAGGGCCTGGCCGCCATCACCGTGCGGGATTTCCCGGAGAACATTGCCTCCATCGAGGAGGCCCTGAAGCGCCTCGATGTGCCATCTGCCGCTGCCAAGGAAGTGGAGTTCCACATCCATGTGCTCTTCGCGTCCAAGACCCAGGGCCCCAGCGAGGAATTCCCCGAGGAGCTGAGGGATGTGCTCGTCACACTTAAGTCGACCCTCCAGTACAAGAGCTACACCCTCGCAACCTCCTTCGTGCAGCGCGCCGCGGTGAGTTCCAATAACTTCGGCGGCATGGGCGAAATCGCCGCTGCCGGCGCTTCAGGTGCGAATCCTTCCAACCCGTTGAAATTGAAATGGGGAATCTATCAATGCCAGATCGAAACACCGGCTGAAGGGCCTTCCAGCCTCAAGCTATCCAAGTTCTTGCTCCAGGCTTCGGACCAAAGCGCGGGTATTCTCGCTTCTGTGTTAACGGACCTGAGCCTCAAGGATGGCGAGAAGGTGGTGGTGGGCACCTCCGTCCTCAAGGACCGCGGCCTCATTGTGGTGCTGACGGCCAAGGTGCTGAAGTAGTTGTCATCGAAGCGGGCTTTTCGAAGCCCGCTTCGATCATTCCACTGTGACCGATTTCGCCAGGTTCCTGGGCTGATCCACGTCGCAGCCCCTCAGCACGGCGATGTGGTAGGAGAGGAGCTGGAGCGGCAGGACGTAGAGAATGGGCGCCAGCCAGGGGTGCACATCCGGCAGCTCCAGCACGTCCTCTGCGATGCCGTCCAGGCCGTGATCGCCCTGGGTGACGAGGCCCAGGATGCGCCCGTCCCGGGCGGCGGCCTCCTGCAGGTTGCTGAGGGTCTTCTCCCGGTGGGCATCCTTGGGCATGAGGGCCACCACGGGCAGATCCTTGTCGATAAGGGCGATGGGGCCGTGCTTCATCTCGCCGGCGGGGTAGCCCTCGGCGTGGATGTAGGAGATCTCCTTGAGCTTCAGTGCCCCCTCCAGGGCGATGGGGTACAGGGGCCCCCGCCCCAGGTAGAGGAAGTCCGTGGCGTCCCGCCATTTCTGCGCCCAGCGCATGATCTGGGGTTCCAGTGTGCTGATGTGCTCGAGGTGGGCGGGGAGCTCCCGGAGACCCTGAAGCAGCTCTGCCCGGAGCCTGGGATCTACGGTGCCCTTGGCCTCGCCCAGGCGCAGGGCCAGCAGGGTCAGCACCACCAGCTGGGTGGTGAAGGCCTTGGTCGAGGCCACGCCGATCTCGGGGCCCGCGTGGGTAAGGATCGTGGCTTCCGCCGTGCGGGTGGCCGTGGAACCCATGACGTTGCAGATGGCCAGGGTGCGGGCTCCCCGGGAGGCGGCCTCCTTCATGGCGGCCAGGGTGTCGGCGGTCTCCCCGCTTTGCGTGATGCCGATGATGAGCGTGCCTTCGGGGATGATGGGCTCCCGGTACCTGTATTCGCTGGCGTAGTCCACTTCCACGGCGGTGCGGGCCAGCTGCTCGATGAGGAACTTGCCCACGAGCCCCGCATGCCAGCTGGTGCCGCAGGCGACGATGTGGATGCGCTGGAGCGCCAGCAGCTCCGGATCCGTGAAGGGCAGTTCCAGGGGGATGGGATCGGCGCCATCGATGGGCAGGCGGTTGAGCAGTGTGTTCGAGATGGCCTGGGGCTGTTCGAAGATCTCTTTTTGCATGAAGTGCTTGAAGCCGCCCTTCTCCGCGGCCACGGGGTCGTAGGGGATGTTCTGGACCTCGCGGGGGATGTCGATGCCGTCCTGGCCGAAGATGCGGACGCCCTCCCGGGTGAGTTCCGCGAGATCGCCATCCTCGAGAAAGATCACCCGGCGGGTGTGGCGGAGCAGGGGCACCACGTCGGAGGCGAGGAAGTTCTCCCCTTCGCCCAGGCCGATGACCAGGGGCGGCCCGCTGCGGGCGGCGAGAATGCGCCCGGGATCATCGGCATGGAGACAGGCGATGGCATAGATGCCCTCCATGCGGCCCAGGGCCTGGCGGAAGGCTTCAAGGAAATCCAGCCCCGTCTTCATCAGGTGGGAGACCATCACCGGGAAGGCCTCGGTGTCCGTCTCGGAGAGGAAGGTCTCGCCCTGGTCCTGGAGCTCCTTCCTCAGCTCCAGGAAGTTCTCGAAGATCCCGTTGTGCACGGCCACCACCTTGCCATCCGGGCTGCGGTGGGGGTGGGCGTTCTCCTCCGTGGGCCGGCCGTGGGTGGCCCAGCGGGTGTGGCCGATGCCCAGGGTGGCGGGGTCCCCCGCATCCAGCTTGTTCTGCAGGTTCACCAGCTTGCCCGAGGCCCGGGTCACCCGGAAGGCCCCATTCCCGTCGGCCAGCGCGATGCCCGCACTGTCGTAGCCCCGGTATTCGAGGGTCTTGAGTCCCTCCAGCAGCAGGGCCGCCGCCGATTGCTGACCGATGTACCCGACGATTCCGCACATGGCGACCCCTGGCTGAAGTTTAGATGTCCATGCCCAGGCTAGCCTCTTTTTTCTGGGTTCACCAATGTGGTGAAAAGGCTACAGGGTGAAGCTATCTCAGAGCTACACCTGGGGTAGGAGGAACACGCCCCACGCCCCTTCCTTCCGCCATGGACTTCCTGGATCATCACGCCAAGCTGCGTATCCGCGTATCTGTGCTCTCGATCTCCGTGATGCGGAAGGCGAAGTTGCCATCCACGACGACCACTTCGCCCTTGGCGATCTGCTTGCCGTTCACCAGCAGTTCCACGGGGGCGTCGGCGGCCCTGTTGAGTTCGAGGATGGAGCCGGGGGTGAGCTTCAGGAGTTCCCCCAGCTGCATCTCGGTCTGACCCATGCGCACCATGACGGGCAGTTCGATATCCAGCAGGAGATCGAGGTTGCCCGTGTCCACGGAGGCTTGGCGGGGTGCGGCGGCAGGGCCAGCAGCCAGGGGGGCCGAGGCCGGGGGCGGCGTGGCCATCGGCGCCGTGGGAGCCGGTGCGGGAGGGGCGGGGGGGGCGATGGGTTGGCCCATGCCCAGCTTGCGCTTGAGCTGCTCGGCGAGCATTTCTGGCAGGAGGAGGTGGATGGTGGTGCTGAGGCTCTCCTGGGTGGTGGCCAGGGCCAGATCGTCGAAGGGACCGGCGCCGAGGAGTTCCTGGAGCCCTGCGCCCTCGGAGGTCTCGACCGAGAAGATCTCCACATTGGCGATGGAGAGGGTTTCCCCGGCCATGTCCGAGAGGGCCTGGTTGGCGCTGCCCAGGATCTGGTTGAAGGTCTCGGCCAGGGCATCCCGGGAATCCCCGGCCAGTTCCGTGGAGGGCGTGCCCTCCCCGCCCAGCATGAGGTCCACCAGCATGGTGCCCTCCTGCAGCGGCAGGGCGAAGAGCATGGTGCCTGTGATGCCCTTGGTGTAGTGGGCCTTCACGAAGACGGCGATCCCCGTCTGGAGCTGGGCGATGGCGTCGTGGTCCAGGGTCTCGCCCACCTGGGACGAGACGGCGAACTCGCGGCCCGTGAGCATGGAGAAGACGGAGCTCATGCTCTCGGCGAAGCCGGGGCCGATCTTCTGGAGGAGTTGGGTCGTCGCGGGATCCATCTCATCCCTCCTGTCTGGTGGAAGTGACTTGGAAGACGCGCTTCTGGTTCGCGTTGAGCGCGACAAAGCCCTGGTAGCGAGGAATGCCGTCCACCGTGAGATCCAGGACCGCATCGAAGCGCTTGGTCAGGGGGATGATATCCCCGCGCTGGAGGGCCAGCACATCCCGCAGGCGCAGGGAGGTGCCCCGGATCTCGGCGCAGGCCGTCATGTCGCAGCGCTTGACGCTCTCGATGAGGAGCCTGGCCTCCTCGTAGGTGCTGGATTTCTTGTAGCCCGTGTACATCTCCTGGTCGAACTTGTTGGCCACGGGCTCCAGGATGATGGAGGGGATGGCCAGATTGACCATGCCGACCACGGTGCCCATCTTCACCTCGAAGACCACCAGCAGGACCACCTCGTTGGGGGCCACGATCTGGATGAGCTGGGGGCTGGTCTCCCGGGCCTGGATCTTGAAATCCAGATCGATGATGCCCCGCCAGGCCTCGCGCAGATCCTCCAGCAGGAGCTTGAGCACGCCCTCGAAGATGCTCTGCTCGATATCCGTCATGGTGCGGATCAGCTTCAGGGCCTCCCCGGGTCCGCCCAGCATCTTGTCGATGATGGGGAAGACGAGCTGGGGATTGACCTCCAGCGCGAAGGCGCCCTCCAGGGGACGGATGCTGATGGCGTTGAAGCAGGTGGGGTCGGGCACCGAGAGCAGGAACTCCTGGTAGGAGAGCTGCTCCACGCTCACCAGGTTCACCTCGGTGATGGTCCGCAGATACGCGGAGAGCGAACTGGAGAAGTTCCGGGCGAAGCGGTCGTGCATGAAGTGCAGGGTCCGCATCTGTTCCCGGCTGACCCGGTCGGGGCGGCGGAAGTTGTAGAGGCTGACCTTCTTCTGTACCTGGGCTTTTTTTGCCTTCTGGCCATAGCTGGCCTTTTCCGGGGGCGCACTGGGGGCAGAGGCCGCCTTGGGTCCCTTGGAGTGGGACTTCAGAAGGGCATCAACCTCTTCCTGGCTGAGGATCTTGGCCATCAGGGCACCTGGGGGTCAACTGTGGATCTGTCGTTCTTTGAGCTTGCCCCGGAGGCGGAGCATGGATTTGGTATGCAATTGCGATACCCGACTCTCGGTGATGTTCAGAAGCGTGCCGATTTCCTTCATGGTCAGCTCGTCGAAGTAGTAGAGCTGGACCACGAAGCGTTCCTTGGTGGGCAGCAACTCCACGGCATCCTTCAGCATCGTCCGGAGTTCCCGGGCATGCAGGGTGATGGAGGGGTCCTCCGCATCGGGGTCGGGGACGAAACTGATGAGGTTCTCCCCGTCCCCATCCTCGCCCGCATCCATGAAGGCACCCAGGGTGACGCCCTTGAGCTCGTCCAGGGACCTGTGCAGGTCCTCCAGGGTGATCGCCAGGTTCTGGGCCACCTCTTCGTCCGTGGCGGCCCGGCCGAACTGCTGCTCCAGGAAGTGGTAGGCGTTCTCGATGTCCTTCTTCTTGCGGCGCAGGGAGCGCGGCACCCAGTCGAGATCCCGGAGGCCGTCGAGGATGGCGCCCCGGATCCGCTGTTCCGCATAGGTCTTGAACTTCACGTTGCGGCCGGGCTCGAACTTCTTGATGGCGTCCATCAGGCCCAGGATCCCCGAGTGGATGAGGTCATCCACCTCCACATGGGAGGGCAGGCGGGCCGAGATGCGGTGGGCCACGAACTTGACCAGGGGCAGGCATTCGGTGATCAGCAGTTCCCGGTCCTTGAAGATATCCAGGTCCTCGGCCAGCTCGGGCCGCCCCGCTTCCCGGCCTGGCTCGGGGGGGGCCTCCGGGACTGGAAGTTCCCACTCCGGCTTCACCGGGGGGAGGGCGACCGTCTTCTGGTAGGCTGCCGCGGCTGCGCGGCCGGCACCGGGCTTGGGAGCGCCCGTGAAGGGCTCCGGCGGCACTGGCGGCGAAGAGACGGCCTTCTTCGTCGAATTCATAGTTCCCCAAGACTCAGTTGCTTCCAGAATGAGGCAAATCCGTCCTTTTGTAAGGGCACCTTTTTCTTCAGTTGATCCGCGATCTGGCGGAAGGCCAGGGTCGAGGGGCACCTGGGGAAGCGGTCCACCACACCCCGCTGTTCCCGCACGGACTGGAGCAGGCAGGGATCGGTGGGAATCATGCCCAGGACCCTGAGCTCCCGGCCCAGGAAGCGCTGGGTGGCGGCCTGGAGCTGCTCGATGGTCTCCTCGGCCTCCTCCTCGCTCTGGGCATTGTTCACCAGCAACCAGATGGGCTTGTTGGGGTCGCGCAGGTGGATCACCTTCACCATGGCATAGGCATCCACCAGGGAGGTGGGTTCGGGGGTCGTCACCAGCAGGACCTCCTGGGCGGCCAGGAGCAGCTTGATGACCGAATCGTGGATGCCCGCGGCCGTGTCGATGAGCATCCAGTCCGTGGTCGCCGAGACCCGCTGGAGGCCCTGGATGAGCCGCAACTCAGCGGTGGTATCCAGGCGCGTGAGCTCCTGGATGCCGCTGGAGGCGGGGATCACGCGGATGCCGAAGGGCCCGTCGAGGATGATCTCCTCCAGCACCTTCTCGCCCCGGAGGACATGCTCCAGGGTATGGGTGGGGCTGAGGCCCAGCAGGATGTCCAGGTTGGCCAGGCCGAAGTCCGCATCCAGCACCACCACCCGCTGGGCGGTCTGGGCCAGGGACATGGCCAGTCCGGCCACCACATTGGTCTTGCCCACGCCGCCCTTGCCGGAGGTGATGGCCATGACCCGGGAGCTGAAGAGGGTCGCTTCGGGGACCTGCTGTCGGGCCATGGCCCGGAGACGGGAGGCCTGGTCGATGCTCATGCGGCACCTCCCGACCGCCGGGTGATGGAGTGGAGTCCTGTGGACTCCACGGAGTCGGGTCTCCCGGCGAGGAGGGAATCACGACGACGTGATCTAGGGGCCTTTGGGAATGGATATACGAGGCTCATGCGAGTACCTGCGGTATGGGAAGGATGAGGTCCGCCACCCGGCGGCTGGTGGCCAGTTCCAGGTCCTGGGGCACTTCCTGGCCGGTCCCGAGGTACGAGAGCGGCCGCTTTACGCGCACCAGGGTGGACAGGATGGGGCCGTAGGTGGAGGTCTCATCGAGCTTCGTGAAGATCAGTCGGCTCGGTTTCAGCGGCTCGAAGCGCAGGGCGATGTCCGAGAGATCCTTGGGCTTGGTGGTGGCCGAGAGGACCAGGTGGGTCTCCACATCCGGCAGTTCCTCCAGGAAGCGCCGGAGCTGGTCGAGCAGTTCCGTATCCTTGGGGTTGTGGCCCGGGGTATCGATGAGCACCAGGGTGCGGTCCTGGTAGAAGCGCAGGGCCGAGCGCAGATCCTCCACGGTCAGGGCCACGTGCATGGGCACCTGGAGGATCTGGGCGTACTGCTGGAGCTGGTCCACGGCGCCCAGGCGGAAGGTGTCCAGGGTGAGCAGGGCGACTTTCTGCTTCAGTTCCAGCTTGGCGTAGGCCGCCAGCTTGGCGATGGTGGTGGTCTTGCCCACGCCCGTGGGGCCCACGAGGGCCGCCACCCGCAGCCTGCCGGGCTCCAGCTGGATGGGCGAGGCCACGGGAATGAAATTGGCGATGACCCTTCGCATGAAGAGCCGGGCCCGCTCGGGGTCCACGGTCTCGGCGTCGCCCTCTTCGGTGAGGGCCCGCTGGGTGTACTCGCAGAGCCGCAGGGCGATCATGGGGTCCACGTCGTTGGCCATGAGGCCGCCGTAGAGCTCCAGGAGGCTGGGAGGCAGCTGGATCTGGGTGGCGGGCATGCCCTGTCGCTGGATGCGCGAAAGCAGCGCCTTCATCAGGTCCAGCTCCCGCAGGATGGTGAGGTTCTTGGTTTCCTGGTCCTTGAGGGCCTCCACGGCGCCCTTGATCTCCAGGAGTTCCCGCCGCAGGGGCTGCAGATCCATGGGAGGCGGAGGCGGCGGGGGGGGAACCGCGAACTTGACCGGCGCGGCCACGGGTCGCGCCGCGGGGCGGGCCAGGGGGGGGGGCTCGGGGGACCGGTGGGCCAAGGGGGGCCGCAATCCGTAGGTCCCCCCGTTGACGGGCAGCGGCGCCTGCTCGGCCTCGTCCACCGCGGCCGTCACTTCGATGATCGCCTCGCCGCCCAGGCCCAGGGGGCCGCGCCCCTGCTTGGTCCGGGTGGAGAGGATGAAGGCCTCCTCGCCCATCTCCTGCTTGATGATGGAGAGGGCTTCCTGCATGGAGGCGGCTTCGAATGTCTTCACACGCATAGTTCACCGAGGCTCATGACACGGTTCCGAGGTTGACCACCCGGACATCCGTGGGGATCTCCGAGTGGCTCAGCACGACGAGATGGGGCAGGGTCCGCTCCAGCAGGCGCCGGAGATGGGGGCGCACCACGGGATTGGTGAGGAGCACGGGCTGGGCTCCGGGCAGCAGGTCGGCGATGCCCGAAGCGATGCGGTTGAGCAGTTCCTGGATGCGGGTGGGCTCCAGGGCCAGGAAACTGCCCCGGTCCGTGGATTCGATGCCTCCCTGGAGGGTCTGCTCCAGCTGGGGATCCAGTACCAGCACACCCAGTTCGTTCTGCTCGCTGAGGTGGGGACTGGTGAGGGCTCGGCCCAGGCGCTGGCGCACGTATTCGGTCAGCATCACCGGATCCCGCGTGATGCCGGCGGCGTCGGCGGTGGCCTCCAGGATGCGACCCAGGTCGCGGACGGAAACCCGCTCTCGGAGCAGGTTCTGGAGCACCTTCTGGAGGGCGTTGACGGGCACCACATTGGGGACCAGTTCCTCCACCAGTCTCGGACTCTGTTCCTTGAGGGCGTCGAGCAGGTTCTGGACCTCGGGACGGCCCAGGAGCTCCGGGGCCTGCTGCTTGATGACCTCCGAGAGGTGGGTGGTGAGCACCGTGGCGCCGTCCACCACCGTGTAGCCCAGGAGCTGGGCCCGGTCCCGCTGGTTCTCCTGGATCCAGTAGGCGGGCAGGCCGAAGGCGGGTTCCGTGGTGGACGTTCCTTCGATCTCCTCTGTGGCCGTGCCGGGGTTCATGGCCAGGAACATGCCCGGGAGGATCTCGCCGCGGGTCACCTCTTCGCCCCTCAGGAGGAGGCGGTAGGTGTTGGCCGGGAGCTGGAGGTTGTCGCGGATGCGGATGGGGGGCACCACGATGCCCAGATCCTGGGCCATCTGGCGGCGCAGGGCCTTGATGCGCTCCAGCACGGTGCCGCCCTGGGCGGCGTCCAGCAGGGAGATCAGCCCGTAGCCGACCTCCAGGCCCAGGGGATCCACCTTCAGGAGGGTCTCCACGCGCTCCGGTCCCTCGGTGGGCTTGAGTCTCTCCTTGGCTTCCTCCAGGGAGGTCTCCGCCTTCTTGCGGTCCCCCAGCTTCCAGCCCGCATAGGCCATGACCCCGAAGAGCAGGCCCATGAACCAGAAGGGCACCAGGGGCAGGCCTGGGGTGGCGCCGAAGAGGATCAGCACGATGGAGGCGATGGCCATGGGCTTGGGATACCCGCCCAGCTGACCCACCACTTCGCTGCCCAGGTTGAGGGAATTGCTGCCGCTGCGGGTGGTGAGGATGGCGCCGCCCACGCTGATGAGCAGGCTGGGGATGGCCGTCACCAGGCCATCGCCCACGGTCAGGAGGGTGAAGGTCTCCATGGCCTGGAGTACCGGCATGTTGTACTTCACGATGCCGATGATGATGCCCGCGATGATGTTGACGGCCAGGATGATGAGCGCCGCGATGGAATCCCGCTGGGTGAACTTCACGGCGCCGTCCATGGCGCCGTAGAAATTGGCCTCTTCCGTCAAGTCCTTGCGCCGCTTCCGGGCCTCGAGTTCATCGATGTAGCCCGCGTTCAGGTCGGCGTCGATGGCCATCTGCTTGCCGGGCATGGCATCCAGGGTGAAGCGGGCCGTCACTTCGGCGATGCGCCCCGCGCCGTGGTTGATGACGATGAACTGGATGGCCAGCAGGATGAGGAAGACCACCAGGCCGATGACGTAGCTGCCGCCAACGACGAAGTTGCCGAAGGCCTTGATCATGTGGCCCGCGGCGTCCGGTCCCTGCTCGCCGCCGAAGAGCAGGATGCGCCGCGTGGCCGCCACGTTCAGGCTCAGGCGGAAGAGCGTGACCATCAGGAGGATGGAGGGGTAGGCGTTGAACTCCTGGGGCCGGGCGACATACATGCCGACCATGAGGATCAGGAGGGACAGAGTGATGTTGAGGACGATGAGCAGATCCAGCACCCAGGCCGGCACCGGCATGATCATCACGACCATCACGATGACGACGAATACGGGCGCAGCCAGATCCACCCGCCTGGAGAGGCGGGCGAAATAAGGCAATAGTCGATCCAAGAAGGTCAGCATTCTGACACCCGCTAGGCGGAGGGCGAAAGGGATGCCAGGGCGGCGGGGTCAGGGGTTGGGTTGGATTCCAGTCATCCCCTTCCTCTCTGTCGATTCGACTCTCGATGGCTTCTGGGACACCGGGGCGGGATGAAAAAGCACACAAATGCGTTTCCCTGCCAGGTTCAGCCCCAAGCCTTTCCTCGGCAAGCCGGAGGGGCGTGCGCGAAGGAGAGCTTGAAGAACGCTGTGTGATTGAAAAATGTTGTTTTTTTACAAATCAATCTATACAGTAGATGCTGATTGCAATCCGGCAATCCAGGAGAACGAATGAAAACATCCATGATCCTTCCCGCCCTCGCCTTGTGCGCCCTGCCCGCCATGGCCCAGAGCCAGAGCGTCAGCCTCCTCTACAGCCAGCTCACTTCCCGGGAAATCACTTCTGGAGGCTCGGTGTTCACCGCGGACAAGAGCAAAGGCTTCGCCTTGCGCTATGGCCACGACATCATGACCTTCTCCCCGCTGGGGGATGCTCGCTTGGTCTTCGAGGGTACCTGGATGCCCAAGACCGGCGGACAGGATCTGAAGCTGAATGGCGCTATCTACTCGTTTGGCGGGGGGACTACTGCCCAGTTCCGCCACGAGTACATGGGCCTGGGTCTTGCCCTGGCCTGGACGAAGGTGGTGGATTTCGGGGCGGCCCTGGAACTGCGCCATGAAGGCAATTCCATTCGCATGGAAGGGGGAGGGGAGGTTCAGGAATTCGGCAATGATGTCACCCGTCCCTGGCTCTCTCTGCGGGGCGGCTACACCTTCCAGACTGGCAAGGTGAAGCCCTTCGTGAGTCTGGAATACAACCTGCCCCTGGCCAAGAAGGAGACTGCCCTGATCTCCGAGATCAGTCTGCCCCAGAACCTCAATCCCAAGTCCCAGCTCTCCCTGAACGCGGGCGTCCGTTTCTAGGTCACCCTTGTCTGCTCCCGAAAAGGCCGCCCCCGGGCGGCCTTTTCATATTTTCTGGGGCCGATCAGTCAATGTCCGGCGGCATCCAAGTCCTCGTCGGTCTTCACCCGGGAGGTCCCTATGCGCACAGCTCTCGTTCTTACCCTCGCCGTTCTTCCCCTGCTTGGGGGCGAGCCCCTGGTATACCGGGACGGGGCCATAGCCCTCGCTGGGTACCTGGCCAGGCCCAGCCAGGTGAAGGGCAAGGTGCCCGGCGTGGTGATAGTCCACCAGTGGATGGGGCTCACGGACCATGAGCGCAGGGTGGCCGAGGAGCTGGCCAGGTTGGGCTATGTGGCCCTGGCGGCGGATGTCTACGGCGAGGGCGTGCACCCCAGGAACACCCAGGAGGCCGGGGCCCTGGCGGGTCGCTACAAGGGGGATCGGGGGCTTTACCGCCAGCGCATTTCCGCGGCCATCGGGGCCCTGAAGGCCCAGCAAGGCGTCGACCCCCAGCGCCTGGCTGTCATCGGCTTCTGCTTCGGCGGCACAGGCGCCCTGGAAGCGGCCCGGGGGGGCTTGCCGGTGAAGGGTGTGGTCTCCTTCCACGGAGGCCTCGACTTCCCGCCTGATCGGCCCGTCACGCCCATCGCCGCCCAGATCCTGGTCTGCCACGGGGCGGAGGATCCCTTCGTTCCCGCCCAGGATGTGGCCCTCTTCCAGGACGAGATGCGAAAGGCCAAGGCGGACTACACCTTCATCGCCTATGCCGGCGCCGTCCACGCCTTCACCCAGAAGGAGGCCGGGAGCGACCCCAGCAAGGGTGCCGCCTACCAGGAGGCCGCCGCCCGCCGGAGCTGGCGGCACATGCAGGACTTCTTCGCAGAGATCTTCTAGATCTCCCCCGCCCCCGTGGCCGATTCAATGGTGATGGGGCCTTCCTCGGTGTGGGGTGCCTTGCGCACCTCGCAGGGCTCGACAGCGCACTGGCGACACCAGGTGCGCTGGCAGGGGTCCACATGGGTGTGCAGTTCGCCCTCCAGGCCCGCCTCGGCGATGATCTGTTTCCCGAAGCTCTCCGCCAGATCGTGCCCGCGGCTGATGGGGTAGAACTCGGGGATGACCATGTGGATGTCCACATGGGTGTATCGCCCGGCCCGCAGGGTGCGCAGTTCGTGGATGGCGATGATGTCGGCGGGGCGCACGCGGTTGATGATCTCGATCAGCTGCTTGAGGAGGTTCGGATCCTCCATGTCCAACAGGGCCTGACTGGAGCTGTGGACCAGCCTGAAGCCCGTGATGGCCAGCATGGTGCCCACGATCATGGCGATGATGGGATCCAGCCAGAGGAGCCCCGTGAACTTCACCAGCAGCAGGGCGACGGCGATGCCCAGCGTGGTCCAGAAATCCGACAACACGTGGTGCCCGTCGGCCTCGATGGCCCGGGAACGCTGCTTCTTCCCCATGTGGATGAGAAAGGCTCCCAGCAGGCCGTTCATGCAGCCCGCCAGCACGTTCACGGCGAGGCCCTTGCCCAGGGCTGCCTGGTTGAGCGTGCCTGTGTGGTTCAATTGAGCGTGCAGGGCCGAGACGGCCGTCCACCAGATCATCACCGCCGCCAGGGCGATGAGGCCGCCCTCGAAGGCCGCGCTGAAGTGCTCGATCTTTCCGTGGCCGTAGGGGTGTTCCCGGTCCGCGGGCTTCTCCGCGAAAATGACGGCCCCCAGGGCGAAGACCGCCGCCACCACGTTCACCACGCTCTCGATGGCGTCCGAGAGCAGGGCCGTGGAACCCGAGATCCAGTAGGCGACGTACTTGAGGGTGAGGATCAGGACGCCCGCGCCGATGGAGACGGAAATGACGCGCAGGCGGGTCTTGCGGGAGAGATGTTCGGTGCTCATGGGGGCCTTCCTCAGCCCGTGGGGCTGGAGTCATCATCCCCCGGCGGAGGGGCCGGCATCAAGTCAGGTCGTCTCTCGCGGACTGAGTCGCAGCAGCGCTTCCATGAAGCGCTGGACGTCCCCGGGCTCGGAATCGAAGGCGCACATCCAGCGCACCAGACCCGCCCGCTCGTCCCAGGGCCAGAAGAAGGTCTCGCGCTGGAGGGGCTCCAGCATCTCCACGGGGATGCGGGCGAAGACCGAATTGACCTGCACCGGGAAGGCTACTTCCACGAAGGGCAGTTCCTTCACGCCCCTATGGAGGTGTGCAGCCATGGCGTTGGCGTGGCGGCCGTTCTCGATCCAGAGCTCATTCTCCAGCAGCGCTTCGAACTGGGCGGAGATGAAGCGCATCTTGGACGCCAGCTGCATGCCGTGCTTCTGCCAGTAGGGGAAGTCCGCGCCCAGGCCGGGTTTCAGGAAGACCACGGCCTCGCCGCAGAGCATGCCCTGCTTGGTGCCGCCGAAGCTGCAGACATCCACGCCGCTCTCCAGCAGCATCTCCCGGGGGCCGAGGCCGAGGGCGGCCGCGGCGCAGCCCAGACGGGCGCCATCCACATGGACGCCCAGGCCCTTGGCGTGGGCCATGTCCACGAGGGTGTGCAGCTCCTCGAGGGTGTAGAGTGTCCCCACCTCCGTGGGCTGCGTGAGGGTCAGGGCCACGGGCAGGGCCCCGTGCACGCCGTGGCCCCGCCCCAGGACCTCGGCCAGGGCGGCGGGATCGATCTTGCCGTCGGCGCTTTTCAGGGGGATGAGGCGCATGCCCAGTGTGCGTTCCGGGGCCGTACTCTCGTCGTTCCAGAGATGGGCCAGGTCCGAGCAGAGCACGGCGCCGTAGGGCTTCTGGAAGGCCATCAGCGAGAGGACATTGGCCGCCGTGCCGTTGAAGACGAAGTGTGTGGACACCGGTTGTCCGAATAGCCGGTCGAAGGCCGCCCGGGCCCGGGCCGTGACGGCGTCCTCGCCGTAGGCCATGGCGTGGCCGTGGTTGACCGCGGCGATGGCCGCCAGGATCCGGGGATGGACGCCCGCGAAATTGTCGCTGGCAAAGCCTCTGGGGAAGGCGTCGGGGGAGGGGGCATCGAACAGCATGGAATTCCTTTGGCAGCAGCCGGAGTGGTCATGATCCCCCCGGGCGGGTGGGCCATCAAGCCGTTCGGGGGCAGAAATGCGAAACTAATTTAAGGATTCCACCTGAACTCCCGATGCATTCAGTGAGTTGTCTCTGCCCTCGGCTGATCCACCTCTGGAGTGTGCATGAGTGATCCTCGGTCCGGTGCCTCCGGGACTCTGGGGCGGATCCAGAGCCGTCCCCGCCTCCTGGTGGTGGACGACGATCCGGTGAACCTTCAGGTGATCGCCTCGTTCTTCGAGGAGGACCACGAGGTCCTCCTCGCGGATTCGGCTGGCCAGGCCCTGGAAATCTGCCGGAGGGATCCCCCGGACCTGCTCCTGCTCGATATCGTGATGCCGGATATGGACGGCCTGGAGGCGTGTCGCCAATTGAAGGCCGATGCTGCCACCCAGGACATTCCGATCATCTTCGTCACGGCCCAGGGGACACCCCAGGAGGAGACGGAGGCCCTCAGCGCGGGCGCCGTGGATTTCATCACGAAGCCGGTCAACCCTTCTGTCGTGAGGGCGCGGGTCAAGACCCATCTGACCCTGAAGGCCCAGTCGGATTTCCTGCGCTCCCTCGCCTTCCTGGACGGCCTCACGGGCGTGGCCAACCGCCGGCGCTTCGATGAGTTCCTGGAGACCGAGTGGCGGCGGAGCCGGCGCAGAGGCGCACCCTTGTCTGTCGTGATGATCGATATCGATAATTTCAAGCATTTCAATGACACCTACGGACATCAAGCGGGCGATGCCTGCCTCCAGGCCGTGGCCCGAGCCCTTAGCGGAACCCTCA
>JAYSNJ010000133.1:0-22824 GCA_043723905.1 Holophagaceae bacterium | reverse complement strand
CTTCGCCCCCAAGATCATCGTGGGCCAGGCGGGCAGCGGCATGCATTTCCACACCCGGCTGGTCAAGGACGGCGTGAACCTCATGGCCGACGAGAAGGGCCTGACCGAGACCGCCCGCAAGGTCATCGCGGGCTACCTGATGTGTTCGGAATCCCTCACGGCCTTCGGCAACACCGTGCCCACCTCCTTCCTGCGCCTGGTGCCCCACCAGGAGGCCCCCACGAGCATCTGCTGGGGCGACCGCAACCGCTCCGTGCTGGTGCGCGTGCCCCTGGGCTGGGTGGGCGTGGGCGACAAGATGCTGCGGGATGCCAACCCGCTGGAAACCGCCGGGACGGGCACCTTCGAGAACAACCAGACCGTGGAGATCCGCAGCCCCGACGGCTCGGCCAACGTCCACCTGCTCCTGGCGGGACTGGCCGTGGCCGCCCGCTACGGGATGGAGCATCCCGAGGCCCTCCAGATCGCCGAACGGCTCTATGTCCATGCCGACGCCAGCAAGATCCCGGGGCTCAAGCAGCTGCCGGCCTCCTGCTTCGAGGCTGGCGAATGCCTGAAGCGCGACCGGGCCCGCTACGAGGAGGGCGGCATCTTCCCCGCCGGTCTCATCGATTCCCTGGCGAAGAACCTCCAGGCCTTCGAAGACCAGGACATGAGCGAGAAGCTCTTCGGCAACGCCGATTCCCTGAAGAAGCTCGTGAACAAGCACCTGCACTGCGGTTAAGGAAAGCGCAGGCGCTTTCCTTAAAAAACAGAGATCTCTTCTTGCCAAGGCGAAGGGCCGAGACCCACGGGTCTCGGCCCTTCGTTTTTGGAACTGGGTTCAGATCAGGGGTGCGAGCAGTTCCCGATAGACGGGCATGGGCCACAGGCGGGCCGCACAGTCCTTCTCGGCCTGGTCCAGCACATCCCGCAGGATTTCCTGGGCCTGTTTGACCACCGTGCCGTAGGCCCGGGTGCGGGCATGGAGATCCGCCACGGATTCTGCCTGGACCATGGCGGTCTTGAGGGCCACCAGGTGTTCCTGGCCCTGGCCGACCAGGAGCGCCTGGCCCTTCAGGGCGAGCTTCAGGGATTCGGGCACCTCGATGCCTGCGGCCCCCAACTTCACCAGCGTATCGGCGCGCAGGCGCAGATCCTCCAGGAGGGCGGGCAGCACGAGGGTCTCGGCCATTTCGCGCAGCACCTGGGCCTCGATGGAGAGGGCCTTCTGGTACTGCTCATGGCGGATGTGGATGCGGGACTCGCACTCTCCGGGGGTGAAGATGCCGGAGCGGGTGAACACTTCCCGCGCGCCTTTCTCCTCGAAGATGCGCAGCGCTGCCACGGTGTCCCGGGCATGGGGCAGGCCCCGGCGCTCGGCCTCGGCCTTCCATTCCTCCGCGTACCCGTTGCCCTCGAAGCGGATGCTCTGGGTCTCGGTGATAGCCCGGCGCAGGACGGCGAGGACGGCCGCCGGACTCTCCTTGCCCGAGGCGAGCTCCCGCTCCAGGTCGGCCGTGAGGAGATCCAAGGCCTCGGCCATGGCGGCGTTGATGACCGTGAGGGGGAAGGCGATGGGCTGGCTGCTCCCCACGGCCCGGAACTCGAACTTGTTGCCCGTGAACGCGAAGGGGCTCGTGCGGTTGCGGTCCGTGGCGTCCCTCTCCACCTGGGGCAGGTTGGCCAGTCCGAAGTCCAGGATGCGCTTCTCGCTGGCGTCGGCCACGTCCCCTCGCCCGATGGCGTCGAGCACGTGATTGAGCTGTCGGCCAAGGAAGGCGCTCATGATGGCCGGGGGAGCCTCGTTGGCCCCCAGGCGATGGTCGTTGCCCGCGCTGGCGATGGTGGCCCGCAGGAGGCCGCCGTGGCGATGGATGGCCTTCAGGGTGGCGGCCAGGAAGAACAGGAACTGGAGGTTCTGCTCGGGAGTGCTTCCGGGCTCCAGGAGGTTCTGGCCTTCCTCCGTGGCCAGGCTCCAGTTCACGTGCTTGCCACTGCCATTGACACCCGCGAAGGGTTTCTCGTGGAGGAGGCACAGCAGGCCGTGCTTCTCGGCGACCCGCTTGAGGATCTCCATCAGCAGCTGGTTGTGATCGCTGGCGAGGTTCGCGGGTTCGAAGATGGGCGCGATCTCGAACTGGTTGGGGGCCACTTCGTTGTGGCGGGTCTTGGCGGGAATCCCCACCTTGAAGCACTCGACCTCGGCCTCCTGCATGAAGCCCAGGACCCGGTCCTTGATGGAGCCGAAGTAGTGGTCCTCCAGTTCCTGACCCTTGGGGGGCCGGGCCCCCTGGAGCGTGCGGCTGGCGAACAGCAGATCCGGCCGCTGCTGGGCCAGCCTGAGATCCACCAGGAAGTACTCCTGCTCGGCGCCGCACTGGGCGATCACCCGGGAGGTGGAGGTGCCGAAGTGGACCAGGGCCGCTCGGGCCGCCTTGCTGACGGCCTCCATGGACCGCAGGAGGGGGACCTTGTGGTCCAGGGCCTCGCCGTGATAGCCCACGAAGGCCGTGGGGATGCAGAGCGTCTTGCCGCCGGGCCCCTCGATGATGAAGGCCGGACTGGCGGGATCCCAGGCCGTGTAGCCCCGGGCCTCGAAGGTGGCCCGGAGGCCCCCGCTGGGGAAGGAAGAGGCGTCGGGCTCCCCCTGGATGAGCTGGGAGCCGCTGAAGCGCTCGATGACCGTGCCGGGTTCGTCCCAGGTGATGAAGGCGTCGTGCTTCTCCGCGGTGGCGCCGGTCATGGGCAGGAACCAGTGGGTGAAGTGGGTGGCGCCCTTCTCCATGGCCCACTCCTTCATGCCGTGGGCCACCGCGCGGGCGACCTCCGGCGAGAGGGGTTCCCCATGGCGGTGGGCGTGGCGGAAGGCCCTGTAGGCATCCTTCGGGAGCCTCTCCCGCATGGCCCGGTCGTTGAAGGTGTTGCAGCCGAAGTAGCTGCTCACCTTCGCCTGGTCCAGATGATTATTCCCGTTGGGGATCATGGGGGCCTCCTGCGATGGGAAAAAGAAAAGCCATCACGGGCCCTGGGGCCAGTGATGGGCGCTCTGCTGGATGGGACTTTGGATGCCCAGTGTGCCATTGCGTGACGGCCGTCACAAGTCCGAATGTGGTGTCTTGGAGGGCCCTCCCGCCCCGCCGGAGATACACTTCCAGGATGAGCGTCCCGCCCTATGTCCCCGACTTGGAGAGCATCGAACCCGGCCTGAATCTCCCAGCCGAGATCGCCCGGCTGCGCCTGGCGCGCAGGGCGGTGATCCTGGCCCACTACTACCAGGACTCCGAGATCCAGGACCTGGCGGATTTCGTGGGGGACAGCCTCCAGTTGAGCCAGGCCGCCGCGAAGACCGACGCCGAGGTGATCGTCTTCTGCGGCGTCCACTTCATGGCGGAGACGGCCAAGATCCTGAGCCCCGGAAAGACCGTCGTGATTCCCGATCTGGATGCCGGCTGCAGCTTGGCGGACCGCTGCCCGGCCGGGGATTTCGCCCAGTGGCTGAAGGGGTACCCAGACCACGAGGTGGTCAGCTACATCAACTGCTCGGCAGGCGTGAAGGCCCTCTCCACGGTGATCTGCACCAGTTCCAATGCCGTGCGGGTGGTGGAAAGCCTGCCCCTGGACAAGCCCATCGTCTTCGCGCCGGATCGTCATCTCGGGAAATGGGTCATGGCCCAGACCGGCCGGGACATGGCGCTGTGGCCGGGCTTCTGCATCGTCCACGAGCAGTTCACAGCCAAGCGGGTCGCCCTCCTGAAGGCCCAGCACCCGGATGCGAAGCTCATTGTGCATCCCGAATGCGATGCCACCGTGAGCCGGATGGCGGACTTCGTGGGCAGCACGGCCGCCCTGCTGAAATACGTAGTCGAGCGGCCCGAGCGGAGCTTCATTGTCGGGACCGAGGCGGGGATCCTCCACCAGATGCGCAAGGCCCGCCCCGACGCCGAACTCATCCCCGTCCCCGCCGACAGCGGCTGCAACTGTTCCCTCTGCCCCTACATGAGGCTGAACTCCCTGGAGAAGCTCTACCTCTGCCTGCGGGACCTCCAGCCCGAGATCACCCTGGACGAGGGAATCCGCCAGAGGGCCCTGAAGCCTCTGGAACGCATGCTGGCCCTGGGATAGCCTGCGGGACATGCACACCCGCTGCGTCACCCGCTTCCGTCCCGCCCGCTCCATGGAGCGGAACCCGTCCTGGTGGCAGCGGCTCCAGATGCGGGGCGGCGCCGTGCTCCTGACCCTGGCCATCACCGCGATCTGCCTGGTGCTGCTCTGGGTTCCGGTCATGTGGATGGGAGAGCATGTCCTGAAGATCAACAGTTCGATCTCCCCCCTGTACTCCCATGACATGACCCGGGTGGAGGAGCACTGGGTGAACCTGCCCCGCCTCACCGACTTCAGACAGGGCGACGAGCCCAGGATCCTGCAGATGCTGGCCGAACAGCCTCTCCTGGTGGCGGTCATGAACCGGAATGTCCCCGGGCGCCTCTGGCTGCGGAAGGGCGATCGCCTGGTCTCCGAAGGCCAGGAACCCGAGCGCACCCGCTACCTCCAGTGGATCGCCCAGGCCGCGGGCTCGGGGCGCTCCCAGTGGACACCCCCCCTGGCCGAGAACGCGGACCCCACCCTGGGACCGGCCATCGTCCTCCTGGGCGAGCGGTGGATCGTGGCGAAGCGCTGGGAACTCGGGAGTCCCCAGGTGGAGAGGACCCTCCGCCTCGTCCTCGGCCCCCATCCCCAGTTCAGGGCCGGCCTCCGCCGCACGGGGGATCCGGACAATGCCCGGGCCAAACGCCTGGCCTGGGGCGCCGAGCCCAACATCCAGGTCGATCCGGCCCGGCTGTCGGATCCCTGGTTCTCCTACGAGGGGACCAGCCCGGCCCTGGAAGGCTGGGATGTGGTCGCCATCCCCTTCAACCAGGAGGGCCAGGCCCTCCTGCGGCAGGCCTTCCGCCAGGTCTGGAGGGTCTTCTCGGCCGCGGTGGCGGTGGCGGCCAGCCTGGGTCTCGGCCTCTGGCTGCGGCGCCGGGCCCGGCAGCGGGCCATCCTCGACGCCGATCGCCTGGCCTCCCTGACCCACAGCCTCAAGACGCCCCTGGCCATCCTGAAGTTCCGCTGTGATTCCATCCGCCTGGGGCGCCTGGGCCCCGACCAGGCCGACGCAGAGCTGATCAAGGTGGGCGAGGAAGTGGACCACCTCACGCTCATGATCGAGAACGGCCTGGAGGCCATCCAGGGCGTTGCCGAAACGGGGCCCCAGGGCGAAGTGAGCGCGACCTGGCTTTCCGAAGTCGCCCAGGATCTGGCCCCGGCCTTCGAAGCCGAGGACCGGGCCCTCCATCTGGAACTCGTCTCCGACTCCGGGCGGGCGGCCCGCCCCTCTCTGCGGGCCGCGGTCCTCACCCTGCTGGAGAACGCCCTCTACCATGGCAAGGGCGAGGTGACGCTCCAGACGGTCCGGATCCGCCGCCGCCTCCAGATCCGCGTGAAGGACGCGGGCCCGGGCCTGGAGGCCCACCAGCTCGAGGCCCTGGGCAAGCCCTTCCTCCGCCTCCGCAACCAGGGCAAGGAGGGCTTCGAACGGGAGGGCCAGGGCCTCGGCCTCAGCCTCCTGGTGCAGGTCGCCCGGAAGGAGGGCTGGGGATTGAGTTTCGCCTCGGCCCCGGCGGAGGGCTTCCTGGCCACCCTCGAGATCCGGGCCATGTGAGGCGCGCGGCCGAAAAAATCGCGGGTTTTGTCTGTTTTACCAAATTCCTCGTTGCCTGGAATCTCCCCCTGGCGCACGCTGGAAAGTTGTCCCCTGGAACCGAACCCACCATGACCCATCTCCTCGTGGTCGAAGACGAACCCAACCTCCGGCAACTCCTCGTGAACAACCTCACCTTCGAGGGATTCACTGTCGAGGCGGTGGCCGATGGACTGCCGGGACTGGAGGCCCATCGGGTCCGCAAGGCCGATCTCATCGTCCTGGATCTCATGCTGCCCCAGATGGACGGCTACCAGGTGATCCAGGCCCTCAGGAGCGCCCGGGACCAGGTGCCCGTGCTCATGCTCACGGCCCGGGGCTCCGAATCCGATCGGGTGCGGGGGCTCAGTCTGGGTGCGGACGACTATCTGGTGAAACCCTTCTCCGTCCTGGAATTCATCGCCCGCATCAAGGCGATCCTGCGGCGGACCCAACCCCTCGACCAGCCCACCATCCTCCGCTCCGGTTCCTTCCGCTTCGATCTCCCCGCCCTGGAAGCCCGGCGCGAGGGCCGCACCCTGGAGCTCACGCCCCGGGAGTTCCGCCTCCTGGAGATCCTCATCACCCACCCCGGCCGCACCCACAGCCGGACGGAACTCCTGCAGCAGGCCTGGGAACCGGACGCCAGACCGACCCCTCGCACGGTGGATGTCCACATCGCCAACCTCCGCCGGAAGCTGGGCGACGAGGAGAAGCGGGATCTCATCGCCACGGTGGGCGGCGAAGGCTACCGCTGGACTCTGCCGGTGGAACCGGGAAGCTGAAAGAGCAGGGGTCAGTGGCCAGTGGATGGCAGGGGCTACTGCACAGTCGGATGAATAAGCTCACCGGCCAGGGAAAGCCGCAGCACTTCCCCCCCGGCGCAAAGGGTGAATGGCCCGCCGGGGATCAATTCGGGCAGGGGCTTCAAGCGGGGAGGAGGCAGCAGCAGCACCTCCCCGGGGCGCAGGGCCGGCAGGATGATGCCCTCCCAGGTCTCCAGGGGGGACCTCCGGTGGCAGCCGCCGGCCCCGAGCTCCAGGACGCCCTTCCAGCCGAAGTCCACCTCCAGCCACCCGCCCAGGATCACCCCCTGGGCATCCTCCACGGCCAGACAGAAGCCCGCGGGCCTACCCCCGTGCATCCCCATGGCCGCGAGTGTGGGCTGGGGCAGCCGGTGCAGCACACCCCCCGGACCCTGCAACGCCAACCGGTCCAGATGCGCCCCATCGGCCCTGCGGAGCAGGCTGGGGCGCGGCAGGCAGGGCAGCAGACGGATCTGCGCCAGCGGAGGGGCCAGTTCCTCGGGCAGATCCCCCCGGCGGTGCCACTTCTCCGCGTAGGCCAGCGCCTGGCGGAGGCGCTGGAGCGCCCGGGGCCCCGCCTCCAGCGCTTCCCTCAGGGAGGAGGGCACCAGGGCCTCGGCCAGGAGCTCCGGCCGCCCCTCCCCCAGCTTGGCCTGGCGCGCCCGCTCCGTGCGCTGGAGGTCGACGACCCGTTCCGGATCCGAAGCCAGGGGCGCCACCAGGGCCAGCCGTTCCGTCGGCCCCTCCATCCAGAGAGCCGTGCCCAGCCGCAGAGGCACCCGGGGCCTTGAGGATTCCGTCATGGCCGCCCCCAGGGCGACCGGGACCCGGCGGTCCGGGGATCGAAACGGCGAGGCAAGGGCATGAAAGGTCTCCGATAGCTCTTCCAACGAGCCTAGCCGAAGCCCCATCCTGGGGAATGGACGAAGCCCGCACCAGACCCTGGAATCCGGATCGCCGCTGGGCCGATCCCCTCCTCATGCTGCTGCTGTTGCTGCTGATCTGGCTGCTCGGCATGGGGGCCGCGGCCGCCCGGCGCAGCCCTCGCCAGGAACCCCAGCGCCCGGGCCTGGAGGCCCGGAGCCAGGAGCTTCTCCAATCGGCCCTGAGCCTGGCGGATGTCCCCTTGGCCTCGAGACCCCTGCAGGAACCCCGGCGCGCCGCCGGCTGGGACCGGGCCCTCCTCTCCGTCCTGGCAGGGGAGCGCGGAGACTCCGCGATGGGCCGACGCCTCGCCCTCGAAGGCCCCGGGGCCCCTGGATCGGCTGGGGAGATCTTCCGCCGGAGCTGGCGAGCCGCCTACGAGACCGGGGACAGGCCCCGTCCGGGGGAACTCGACCAGCTGCGGGAGCCCCTGGGCGGGGGCTTCGCCTACTGGAGCCTCCGGGCCCGCCTGGCCGAGGGGGCCTCCCAGGACCCTCAGCCCTTCCGAGCTCGGGCCCGCGCCTGGGCCCTCCCCCGACTGGCGGCCCTGGGGCTGGCAGGCTTCCTGGCGCTGAACCTGGGGCTCCTGGGCCTGGTGACCGCCACGCTCCTGCTGTTCACCCGGAAGGGTCCCCGCCCAGTGGCCCTTCAGGCCTTCGCCATGCCCTGGCGGGCCCTGGCGCTGGCCCTCCTGGGCTGGTTCCTGGCGCTGCGCTTGTCTGGTACGGTGGCCGCCCTCTGTCTCGGCGTCCTGCCCCTCCCCAAGGTCCTGGCGCTCCCTATCGCCTACGGATTCCATGTCTTCGTGGGTGTCTCGCTCCTCCTCTTTGCCGAGGGAATCACACTGCGGGAGGCCTGGAAACGGGCCACCCCCGGGGCCCTTCCCAGGGCCCTGGGCTGGGCGGTCGCCTTCCTGGGCATCGCCATCGCCGGAGTGGTGCTCGCGGGAATCCTGGCCAGCCCCCTGGTGCGAGGCTCCGAACCTCCCCAGCGCGAGCTGCTGGAACTGGTGGCCGGAACCCGGAATCCCCTTGCGACGCTCCTGCTCCTGCTCACCATCGCCGGACTCGCGCCCCTGTTCGAGGAGTGGGTCTTCCGCGGAGTGCTCCTCCCCTGGCTCGGACCACGGCTCACGGCCAGGCTCGGAGTCCGGAGCGGCTGGGGACTCGCGATCCTCCTTTCGGGCCTGGCCTTCGGCGCCATGCACCTCCAGCCCGCGGGCCTTCCCGCCCTGGCCACCCTGGGCCTGGTGCTGGGCTGGGCCTTCTTCCGCACGGGCAACCTCTGGACCACGGTCGCCGTCCACGCCTGCTGGAACGCCAGCGTCTTCCTCCTGATGCGCGTGCTGGCCTAAACCGGATCGTGCATTTCGAGTAGCCGACCGCCGTCAGGCGGTGGCATGGGGCCCAGCTCCGCGAGCGAAGCGAGCGGGAGCAGGCTGCGGTGCAGCCTGCGATAGCTGGGGAAGCAGGCTTGGTGCCCCTGAAGGGGGTGCGCCGAAAAGCCCAAACTGTGGAGTGCCACGGCTCGAAATGCCGTAATGCGCCGCGCGCCAGATATGATGCGGGTGATTAAAAGGCGGTATCTGATTCCGATCGGGCACTCCCGGACGCGGCACTCGCCTCGGCGGCTACCGGGAGCTGCGCCTCAGGGCTGGGGCGCCCCGGACATGTAGGGCTGCAGATAGCCGTAGACCCACCAGGCCAGCTGCCCGAAGACCAGGACGATCAGGATCCACTTGATGAGCGTCCTGGGATTGAGGGCGCCCTCCTCCAGGGCGGAGCGGGGCGAGGGGTCGTTGCGGGGCACGGGAGGGGGCCGGAAGCCGGGGCTGGTCTGCTCGGATTCCAGCTCGATGCGCATCCCGGCACCGGTCTGGGACAGGCTGGGGCGAGCCGCACTGGAGCGACCCGTACCCCCTGGCACGGCCGTTCCGGAGCCTGAATCCATCCCGGCCGAGGCGCGGGGGCGGGCCCGCCGCAGGGGCACGATGTCCCCGGCATGATCATCGTGGCGGAACAGTTCGTCCACCCGGTCCCGGGCCGCATTTTCCAGGGGGTAGGCATCGATGAGGGCCGTGAGGAACTCCATCAGCGTCTCGAAGCGCTCATCCGGATCGATGTTGAGGGCCTTCCGGAAGACCTTGGCCAGATCCCCGGACATGCCCGGGGGCACGGCGATGGGCTCGTGGAGCACGTGGGTGATCACGGCGGCCACGTTGGGCCCGGGGTGGGGCAGCTGCCCCGTCACCAGCTCGAAGGCGGTCACGCCGAAGGCATAGCGATCGGAGCTGGGCGTCGGGTCGACCCCCTTCAGCAGTTCCGGCGCACTGTAGGCCGGGCTGCCCAGGAATTCCCCCTGGGTCGTAAGGCGCGGCGCCATGGTCTTGGCGATGCCGAAATCCATGAGCTTCACGCGCCCATCCTCGCTCACGAGGATGTTGTCGGGCTTCACGTCCCGATGGATGATCGCGTGGCGGTGGGCGGCCCTCAGGGCCCGCATGGCCTGCACGAGGATCCCGAGCCGGGTCTCCGGGTCCAGGTTCCCCTCCCGGATGTACTTGCCGAGGCTCTGGCCCTCCACCAGCTCCATGGCCAGGAAGGGGCCGAGATTGGGCTCCTCGCCCACGTCGTAGATCGTGACGATATTGGGGTGGTTCAGCTGGGCCGAGATCTCGGCCTCGCGCTTGAAGCGCTCCAGGGCCACGTCCCGCTCCTCGCCGATGGCCCGCACGACCTTGATGGCCAGCCGGCGCTTCAGGAGCGGATCCTCGGCGAGGTAGACCGTCCCCATCGCCCCCTGCCCCAGGGGACGCAGAACCTGGTACCTTCCGATGTTTCTTGGGTGTTCAGCCATGAGTTAACCGATCCCCAATGATAGCCAGCCCCGGGCGTTCCAGGTCCATACCTTTCCCGCAGGACAGGGCGCTAGAATCGTATTTCCCGTTCCGGGTCGCTTCCGCGAGCCCGCCCGAATGGATCACCCCCTGCAAGGAGCCCCATGGCCGCCCTCATTGAAGCCATCAGCATCAAGCGCAAGATGTACTTCGAACACGAAGGAACCCCCTTCCATTGCCTGGACGTGGAGATCTCCACGCCCACGGCCCGGGGCGGCCAGACGCTCGTGCGCCTCAAGATGCGCAACCTGCTCACCCGCGCCGTCTTCGACAAGACCTTCAAGGCCGGGGACAAGTTCAGCGAACCCGATCTCGCCATGGTGCCCGCCAGCTACCTCTACGCCGACGGAGAGGGCGCCCACTTCATGGACCAGGAGAGCTTTGAAACCCACACCCTGAACGAGGAGATGATGGGCGACGCCCTGGATTTCCTGGTGGACGGCCAGATCATCCAGCTCCAGAAGTACAACGGCAACCCCATCGGCATCCAGCTGCCCACTCACGTGGAGCTCGCCGTCACCTATACCGAGCCCGGCGCCCGGGGCGACACGGCCTCCGGCAACGTCATGAAGCCCGCCAAGCTGGAGACCGGCATCGAGATCAAGGTGCCCCTCTTCATCAAGGAGGGCGAGAAGGTGAAGGTGGCCACCGAGACCCGGGAGTTCGCGGGGCGCGCCTAGATGTCCCGTAAGTTCCGCCTGGGCCAGAGCCGGGAGGCCCACGATGTGGACAGCCCGGACGCCTACGCCCGGGAGGGACGGGCCCAGAGCAAGCGCCGCCAGCAGAGCGCCGACCGCCTCCAGACGGGCATCGAGGCCCACGATTCCGACACGATGCTGTTCCTGCCCGATCCCGCGCCCTGGATGCACTACGAGGAGGCCACCCTCATCCAGCGGCACAGCCAGTGGGTGGACCTGGAGCTGGCGGACCGCAGCCTGCTCCACGCCACCCTGGCTGGCAAGCTCAAGGGCGTGAAGCTGGTCGTGGGGGACCGGGTCCGCTATTCCCCGGTGCCCATCGATGCGGTGGATCCCACGGGGCCTCAGGCCCAGGTGGTGGCCGTGATGCCCCGGAGGACCCTGCTCAAGCGGGGCGGTCTCGATGACCGCGAGCCCTGGCAGCTCATCGCCGCCAACGCCGACGAACTGTGGGCCTGCGCCGCCGTGGTGGATCCCGTGCTGAGGCCAGGCCTGCTGGAGCGTGCCCAGACCCTCGCCCTCGCTGCCGGACTGACCTTCCGCATCGTGGTCACGAAGCGCGACAGGGCCAGCGTCAAGGATCGCCTCCCGGAGCTGGACCCCCTGCGGGAGCAGGGCGTGCCCATCATCGAGACCAGCGCCACCCAGGCCCAGGGCCTGGAGGCCCTGAAGGAACTCCTGCGGGATCGGGTGGTCGTGCTGGTGGGCCACAGCGGCGTGGGCAAGAGCACGCTGGTGAACGCCCTGATGCCCGAACTGGCCCTAAGGACCGGGGACATGAGCCGCTACGGGACGGGGCGCCAGACCACCACGGCGGCCCGGTGGCTGCCCACGCCCTATGGCGGCACCCTGATTGATACACCAGGCATCCGCACGCTCAGCGTGCGCGGGCTCGACCGCACCCTGCTGCACCGGATCTTTCCCGAACTGCCCCAGGCCTGGGTGGAAGATCCCTCGGGCCTGGACCCCGAGGACGAGGCCCTCGGCCTCGACTATCCGGAGCGCCTCCAGAGCCTTCAGCGCCTCTGGGAGGAGATGGCCGAGCGGAACCCCAACCAGAGCAGTTACTCCTAACGGAGCGGCGTCCGCCCCGAGAGGCGGAAGCGGCGGGCCGCCACCCAGAGATAGACCCGCCGGGCGAGGGCCGAGGCTCCGGGAAGGCTCAGCAGCGGAGCGAGGACTCGCCAGCGGGGCAGACGGCCCAGGATCTGCGGCAGCGCTGCGGATCCTGCGCGCACCTCGCGACTCCCTGTATCCACGGTGTGGATCTCGAGATGCAGGGGGTGCCCGGCCAGCTCGGGGGCCACGGAGAGGAGTTCGGCGTTCTGGAGGGGGAAGGTGACGATGAGCCCCCAGCGATCCCTATGCTGCACCCAGTCCACCATCCGGCGGCAGAGCGCACATTCGCCGTCGTAGGCCACCAGGATCGGCGCGGGCCGAGACATGTCAGACCGGCTGGGGAGCCAGGAGCCCCAGGAGTGCCTTCGCCCAGGCGGCGAGAGGCTGGACGCCCTTGGGGGGAACCAGGACCCTCTGGTAGCGGCGCAACTCGCCCTCATGGTTGATGACGAAATCGCTCTCCTCCAGGTAGGTCGCCACCGGCAGCCGCGCCGTGGCGATCCCGCTCAGCTCGGAAGGGATGGGTTCCAGGACGAGACTGAAGGCCGCCGCTTCGACGATGCGGCGCAGCTGCTCATTCTCGCGATGACCGCTGAATTCGCTGTCATGGAGCACCACCACGGCCTTCACCTCGCCACGCTCGAGGAGGTCCAGCAGTTCCCCCAGGTGGCCGAAACGGTAGCCCCGCTCGGCGAATCCCCGGCGGTTGAAGACCCCGTCCCCGCTGCCCTGAAGTTCGGGATAGAGCAGGGGATACCGCCTGTCTCCGCTGCCGAAGCGCCATTCCTCCCGCCCCGCGAGGGCGGCCAGCCGCTGGGCCGAATCGCACCCGAAGGTCCCCTGGCCCACCACGGCCACGGTCCCGGCCCCCCCCAGGGCCCCGGCGATGGCCTCGAGGGTCGCGGGCGCCCCCTTCAGCTCGGGCTGGCGCAGTCGCGTCGCGGCGTCCAGGTTATAGCGCGCATAGGCCTGCCGCTCCTCGTCGAAGATGAAGTGGGTGACCCGCTTCAGTTCCAGGTGGCGGGGCCGGAAGCGCCAGACCCTGTTCTCGTCCACGTCCGCCCACAGGGGGCTGGCCATGGCCGAGTGGCGACTGATGGTGGGAAGGGGCTTGAGATACCAGGCCCGCTTGGTGAAGCGGAAATCCCGGCTGGTGAGCGCCCCCACCGGGCAGAGATCCACCACGTTCCCCGCCAGGGGGTTCGCGTCCATGGAGAGCCCTTCGTAGGTCGTCACTTCGAGCTCGGCGCCCCGGTTGGCCACCGTCAGCTCGTGGGTCCTGGAGATCTCCTGGGTGAAGCGCACGCAGCGGGTGCAGTGGATGCAGCGGTTCTTGTCGATGACGATCTTGGCGCCCAGGTCCTCGTACCGGTACCGCCGCTTGAGCTCCTCCATGCGGCTGTCCCCGCTGCCGTACTGGTAGCTGTAGTCCTGGAGCTTGCACTCCCCGGCCTGGTCGCAGATGGGACAGTCCAGGGGATGGTTGAGGAGCAGGAATTCCATCACGGCGGCCCTGGCATCGGCGACGCTGGACGAATTGGTGGAGACCTCCATGCCATCCAGGGCCATGGCCGTGCAGGAAGTCGCCAGCTTGGGCTGGCCCTTGATCTCCACCATGCACATGCGGCAGGTGGCCACCGGCGTCAGCGCCGGGTGGTAGCAGTAGTGGGGAATCTCGAAGCCCGCCCGCTTGCAGGCGTCCAGCAGCAGGGTGCCGGGCTCCACGGTCACGGAGATGTCGTTGATCTTCAGCGTCGGCATGAACCACCCTGTCCTTCAGATGCGAGACAGCCGATCCGGGTTAGGACCCAAGGACGGCCCGTCCGGTCTCCCGGGCAGGCTCCCAGCATGGCCAAAGCGATCCTCCGCCGCAAGTTCAGACCCCATGCCTTTCGGGCACTCCCGGACGCCGCACGCCCCAGTCCGCCCTTCAGGCGAGCCTGGTTCGCGCAGCTCTGCGCCACCTCATGCGTCGGTGGCTACCGGGAGTTGCACCTTCAGGTCAGGGGCGACCGGGGCTCGCCACCAGGCAATGGCGGCAGAAGGTCAGGAAGTCCTTCAGGGCCGGCACGTCCACGTTCACGGTAGAGGGCACCACATGCTGGATCACGATCCGCTTCCGGAGTTCCCCGCAGGCCTCCAGGGAGAACACGAACCAGGCCATCCGGTCCTCTTCGCTGGAGAGATTGACGGAGACCACCCGGGTCTCGAAGAAGAGCTGGGGACGGGTCTCCGTGTCCTCGATCACGCGCCAGCCCGGGAAGTGTCCGCGCTTGACAAAGGCCTCCTTCAGCTCCTCGAGGGTGTGCTGGATCGTGAACTGGACCTCGACCTGGACATCCATGGTCCCTCCCCCTTCTTCTATCGGCCTTGGAACGGGCCGGGTTAGTTCAGAGATGCATGCCCAGGGACAGCTCGATCACCGTGCCGGACTTGGACACCCCGTCGACGTTCTGGGCCTGGAGCCCGGCCAGGTTCAGCTCCAGGCTCAGGTTCTCCGTGAACCGGAAGCCCAGGCCGACCACGGGCCTGGTGCAACCGGTCCGGGGTCCCTTGAGGGTCTTCCGGATATCGCTGCCGTCGGCCGCGGCCCCGTACGTGATCGTGTCCCTCTGGGCGATGAGGCTGGAGTGCCTGAGGCCACCCTGGAGAAAGAGCCCATCCAGGGGTCCGGCGATGAAGCGGTACCGGTAGGCGATTCCCCCGAAATACCCGTCCGTCTTCTCGTCGAGGGCCGTCGTCGAATCCACCCGCGTCGTGGTGGTGGGGAAGACCCGGTAGCCCCCCTCGAAGACCAGCAGGTGCTTCCGGGCGAGGGGGTAGGCCCCCGCGATGCTCAGCCCGTAGGTCTTATTCTGACCGAGCCCCGCCTTGTCGGCACCGCTCATCATCCCCGCGGAGAGATTGATACTCGAATCCCAGAGATCCTGCCCCTGGAGGCAGACCCCGCTCGCCAGAAGAAAGCCGAGACTCAGGATGGCGGCACGCGACATCATTCCCCCTGTGGGGCCTGGAAGGCAAGGCCCGCTGGATGTTCGAGAGAATAGCAGGGAACCCGAGCTTCCTGCCGGGGACCGCCCCGTGGGAAAATGCCCTTTTGCGAGGCACCCATGGCCACAGCCCTGTTTTCGGTCTACGACAAGACGGGACTCCTCCCCCTCGCAGAGGGCCTGAGGGAGCTGGGGTGGGATCTGCTGGCCACAGGCGGAACCCTCAAGGCTCTGCGGGAGGCGGGGCTGGCGGTCCAGGAAGTGGCCGACTACACCGGCGCGCCGGAATGTTTCGGGGGGCGGGTGAAGACCCTCCATCCCAAGATCCACGGCGGCCTGCTCTTCCGGCGCGAGGAGGCAGCCCACGTGGAGGACGCCGCACGCCTGGGCATCCCGCCCATCGATCTGGTGGTGGTGAACCTTTATCCCTTCGAGGCCACCATCGCCCTGGCAGGCGCGACCTTCCCCCAATGCATCGAGCAGATCGATATCGGCGGCCCCAGCATGCTGCGCAGCGCCGCCAAGAACCACGCCTCCGTGACGGTGCTGACGGAGCCCGCCCAGTACCAGCCCTTCCTGGGAAAGCTGAAGGGCGGCACCTGGGGCGAGGCTGATCGCCGGGACTGCGCCCTGAAGGTCTTCCAGGCCACGAGCGCCTACGACGCCGCCATCGCATCATGGTTGGGCCGGCAGGTGGAGCCTCGGCCCGAGGCAGGCCTCCCCGAGCGCCTGACTCTGGGGATCTGCCAGAAGCAGAGCCTGCGCTACGGCGAAAATCCCCATCAGGCCGCAGGTTTCTATGTGCAGCCGGGGGCTCCCGCCGAGGGCCTGGCCGCCTGCCGACAGCTCCAGGGCAAGGAACTCTCCTTCAACAACCTGCTGGACGGCGACGCCACGGCCCGCCTGGTCTGGAGCTTCAGCGAACCCGGCTGCGTCATCGTCAAGCACAACAACCCCTGCGGCGCCGCCTGCGCCGACACGCCCCTAGAGGCCTTCCACAGGGCCTTGGCCAGCGATCCCGTGAGCGCCTTCGGGGGCATCGTCGCCTTCAACCGCCCCGTGGACGAGGCCACCGCCCAGGCCCTGGCCCCCACCTTCTGGGAAGTGATCCTGGCACCCGCCTTCAGCGACGCGGCCCTTGCCCTCCTGGCGTCCAAGAAGGCCCTGCGCCTGCTGGAGACCCCCACGGCCTGGCCCAGCGGGGCCTCGGGTCTGGATGTGCGCGCCATCGGAGGGGGCTACCTGGTCCAGCGCCCGGACACGGCCTTCACCCCCTTCGAGAACTGGGAAGTGAAGGTGGAGGGCCGCGGCCCCAGGCCTTCGGTGCGGGATCTGCTGCTGGCCCAGCAGGTGGCCAAGCTCGTGAAATCCAACAGTATCGTCCTGGTCAAGGACGGCGGCACGGTGGGCGTGGGCGCAGGCCAGATGAGCCGGGTGGACAGCGTGGAGATCGCCTGCCGCAAGGCGGGCGAGAAGGCCAAGGGCTCGGTGCTGGGCAGCGACGCCTTCTTCCCCTTCGCCGATGGCCTCGAACTCGCAGCCTCCCACGGGGTCACCGCCTTCGTGGAACCCGGAGGCAGCATGCGGGACGAGGAGGTCATCGAGGCCGCCAGGAGGCTCGGCGTGTGGCTCTTCTTCACGGGCATGCGGCACTTCCGGCACTGAAGTCGGCGCAACAGGATTTCTCGCATTACTCTGGAACTTCGGCGCATCCAGACTCGACTGGATGCGGTCGGCCCCGACGACCCGAACTCCCAAACCATTCGCGTTCATTCGCCTCATTCGCGGTCCAACCATGAAAACCTCCCAACTCCGCCAACTCTTCCTCGACTACTTCGCGGCCCAGGGGCACCGCATCGTGGCTTCCAGCCCGGTCGTGGGCCCTGCGGACGATCCATCGGTGATGTGGACCAATGCTGGGATGGTGCAGTTCAAGGACGTGTTCGTGGGCAAGGAGCGCCGCGATTACACTCGGGCGGCCACCAGCCAGAAGTGCCTGCGGGCGGGCGGCAAGCACAACGACCTGGAGAACGTGGGCTTCACGGCCCGCCATCACACCTTCTTCGAGATGCTCGGCAACTTCAGCTTCGGGGACTACTTCAAGGCCGACGCCATCCGCTTCGCCTGGGAGTTCATCACGGGCCCCGTGGAGAAGGGCAACCTGGGCCTGGACGTGGAACGCCTGTGGGTGACGGTCTTCGAGGGCAAGGATGGCGTGCCCGCGGACACGGAGGCCGAGGAACTCTGGAAGGCCGCAGGCGTGCCCGCGGATCGCATCCTGCGATTCGGCAAGGACAACTTCTGGCAGATGGGCGATACGGGGCCCTGCGGTCCCTGCTCGGAGATCCACTACTACCGACCCAAGGACCTCTCCGGCAACCGCCCCGAACTGGTGAACGGGGACGGCGACGACATCATGGAGATCTGGAACCTGGTCTTCATGCAGTACGAGCAGGATGGCAAGGGGGGCCTGACCCCCCTGCCCAAGCCCAGCATCGACACGGGCATGGGTCTGGAGCGCACGGCCTCCATCCTCCAGGGAAAGGAGACCAACTACGAGATCGATCTCTTCGAGCCCATCTTCGAAGGCATCTGGAAAGTGGCTCACGTGCCTCCGAGTGAGCGGGCCGAGCACACGAACCGCACCGCTTCCCAGGTGGTGGCCGACCATATCCGCGCTGCCGTGTTCATGGTCTTCGATGGCGTCGTGCCCTCCAACGAGGGGCGCGGCTACGTGCTGCGCAAGATCGTGCGCCGGGCGCTGCGGTTCGGGAAGAAGCTCGGCATCGAAGGCGCCTTCTTCGCGGCGCTGGCACCGACGGTGCTGGAAGCCATGGGGGACGCCTATCCGGAACTGGGCCTGGAGATGGGGCGCATCCAGAAGGTGCTCGCCCGGGAGGAATCCCAGTTCAGCCTCACGCTCACCATGGGCCTCAGGCAGCTGGAAGGTTCCGATGTCGGCTCCGGCACCCTGCCGGGATCCGAGATCTTCAAGCTCTACGACACCTTCGGCTTCCCCCTGGATCTGGTGGAGGACTGGTGCAAGGAGCGGGGCGTGAAGGCCGACCTGGAGGGTTTCCAGAGGGAACTCGGCGAGCAGAAGGCCAAGGGCCGCGCCGCCATGAAGACCCACGATGTGCGGATCCAGGGGGACTTTGCCGCGCTGGCCGATCTTCCGGCCACCCAGTTCCTGGGCTACACCGAATCAAAGGCCGAGTCTGCCCGCGTGTTGGCCCTCTTCGATGCCGACAAGCGCCAGGTCCAGGTGCTCGACCATCGGGGTTTCGTGGTCCTCGACCAGACGCCCTTCTATGCCGAGAGCGGCGGCCAGGTGGGCGATACCGGCGAGCTGAAGTGGGAAACCGCAGGCGGCCACCGGGGTTCCTGCAGGGTCACCGAGTGCAGGGCCCTGGCCCCCAAGCGCCATGTCCATTTCGTCGACGAGCTCGTGGGCCGGATCCAGGTCGGAGAGATCCTCTGCGCCGAAATCGACCTGGAGCGCCGCGCCCGCATCCGTGCCCATCACACGGCCACCCACCTGCTTCACGCCGCCCTGCGCGAAGTGCTGGGCACCCATGTGAAACAGGCGGGCAGCGCCGTGGACGGAGAGCGTCTCCGCTTCGATTTCTCGCACTTCGCCCCCATCGAGCCCGAGCAGATGCAGGAGATCGAGCGGCTCGCCAACGAGCAGGTGCTGAAGGCCCTTCCCACTGAACTGCGCGAGATGCCCATCGACGAGGCCCTGGTCTCGGGCGCCATGGCCCTCTTCGGCGAGAAATACGGCGAGACCGTGCGGGTCATGTCCGTGCCGGGCTTCTCGGTGGAGCTCTGCGGGGGCACCCATGTTTCCAACACCGGCCAGATCGGCGCCATCAAGATCGTCTCAGAGGGAGCCGTGGCCTCGGGGGTCCGGCGCCTGGAAGCCGTGGCCGGAATGGCCGCCCTGGAGCGGCTCCAGGAGGACGAGGCCCTCATCGGAACCCTCTCCCGCCAGGCCAATATGGCCCGGGAAGGCCTGTCGGCCCTGCTCGCCGCCAAGGAGGCCCGCATCCAGCAGCTGGAGCGGGAGCTCAAGGAATCCAAGCTCAAGGCTGCCACGGGAGGCGGTGCCCTGGAGACGATCGACGAGATCAAGGGCCTCACGGTGGTGACGGCGGCCGTGGAGGGGCTGGAGACCTCGGCCCTGCGCGAGATGATGGACCAGGTCCGCACGCGCCATCGCAGCGCCGTCATCGCCCTGGCCTCCACCGTGGCCGAGGACAAGGTGGCCCTCCTGGTCTCGGTCTCCCCAGAACTCCAGGACCGGGCCGATGCGGGCGCGCTGCTCAAGCTCATGGCCTCCCATATCGACGGCCGGGGAGGCGGCAAGAAGGATCTCGCCCAGGGGGGAGGGACCAATCCCCTCGGCATTCCCGCCGCATTCGTGGCCATGAAGGCTGCCCTCTAGGCCTCCCCCGTCCACCATGCACCCCATCCGCAAGCTCCTCCTCCGGGAACTCATGGCCCTTCTGGGCCTCCTGATCCTCGTGTCCGTGGCCCTGGTGTGGTTCGGCATGCAGGGAACCCTGGACCGGCAGATCGAGGCGCGGACCCAGGAGAGCGTGCTCCGCCTGGAGCGGGATCTCCACACCTACCTCCAGGAAGCGGAACGGGTGGGCGGAGTCGCCGCCCAGTGGGTCGAGGAGGGCCGTGCCCCCCTGGACCAGACCCTCGCCCTGGACGGGCTGCTGCGTCCCGTGCTGGAGGGGTCCACCGGCATCGTGAGCATGGTCCTCATTCGCACCGATGGCGTGGGCAGCGCCTTCTACCAGCGGCCCGGGGGAATGGATACCTACGGACTCCGGGGCGAAGCGAACGCGATCCGGCGGACTCAGTACCGCCAGGAGGGCAGGCTGCTCGACGAGCCGCGCGTGGACAGCGTCCCCGTCCGCTTCCGGGAACGCCCCTGGTTCCTCACCGCACAGCAGTCCCCCCTCCCCCAATGGGTGAGCGTCTACCCCTTCCTCACCGCACCCGAGCACGGCATCTCCTTCGTCGTCCCCCTCCAGGATGCCCAGGGCCGACTCAAGGCCGTCGTGTGCGTGGATGTGCTCCTGGAGACCCTCTCCCGCCGCGTCTGGAACACGCGCCCCACCCCACTGTCCCGTGCCCTCGTCTGCGATACCCGGATGCAGGTCCTCGTGGCCCCCAAGGATGGCGGACCCACGGGGCACGTCCTGAGCCCCCTGGGCGAGGGCAATTTCCCCCTCTTCCAGAGACTGGTGCAGAAATGGAAAGCTGCGGGCCATACCTCCGCATCGATCCGGTTCCCGGACGGGGGCCAGACCTATGTCGGCCGGGTGCTCCCTCTGGGAGGGAGCCGGGGGGTCGACTGGCTGGTCTGCCTGGCCGTTCCGGAGCGGGATTTCCAGGGCGATGTCCGGGGGCTGGCGGCCATCCTGCTGACCGTGGGCCTGAGCTTTCTGGTCCTCATTGCCTGGCGGCTCCATCGCCTCTCCAAACGGATCGCCGACCCCCTGGCCCGCCTCGCGAACGCTGCGGAGACTCTCGGGAAAGGCGGGACTCCGGCACCGCCGGCCTCGGAGATCCAGGAGATCCTGAGTCTGGGCGAGGCCCTGCACCGGGCCAGCCAGGCCATCGAAAAGGATGCGGAGCTCCACTCCCAGCTCCAGCACAGCCAGCGCCTGGAAACGGTCGGCACCCTGGCGGGGGGCATCGCCCATGATGTGAACAACCAGCTGGCGGCCATCGTCGGGCAGCTGAACCTGGGACGGGAATGCCTGTCCAAGGACCATCCCGCCGCCCGGCGCATGGAAAAGGCCGAGTCCGCCGCCCAGCGCTGCGCCCAGATGATCAAGTCCCTGCTGGGCTTCACCCATCAATCCCCTCCCGAGCTGGAGGACTTCGATCTCAACGAGTTGGTGCGCCGCACGGGCGGCCTGGTGGAGCGCCTCCTGGGCGGACGCATCCGCCTCGACCTCGAACTGTCCCCGGAGCTGGGCACGGTGCGGGGGGATCGTGTGGGTCTGGAACAGGTCCTGATGAACCTGGCCGTCAATGCCCGGGATGCCATGCCCCAGGGCGGCAGGCTGCTGGTGAGCACCCGGCCCCGGGCAGGGGGGATCTGCCTGGCGGTGAAGGACACCGGCGTGGGGATCCCGGAGGATGTGCTCCCGAAAATCTTCGACCCCTTCTTCACCACCAAGGAAGTGGGCAAGGGCACCGGGCTGGGCCTGGCGATGGTCTTCGGCATCATCCAGACCCATGGGGGGCGCATCGAAGTCGAGAGTCGGGTGGGGGAGGGCACCGAATTCCGCATCCTCCTGCCCTCTGGGACCCATGGCCTTCCCCCGTCAGGAGAAGCGCCCACCCGGGATCTGGACGAAGTGTCCATTAAGGGGCTGCGCATCCTGGTGGTGGAGGACGAAGCCCCCCTCCGGGAACTGCTGGCCGATGCCTTCATCGACCGGCAGGCCCAGGTGGACACGGCCCGGGACGGCGCCGAGGGCTGGGCCCTCTGGCGCGGGAGCCGCTACGATCTGATCATCAGCGATCAGCGCATGCCCGAACTCACGGGCTTGGAACTCCTGGCCAGGATTCGGGCCACGGGTTCCGGCATCCCCGTCATCCTGGCCTCGGGCTACGGGCTGGAGGGCATCGAGGCGGAACTCGCCCGGGACCCGCGGTTGCGCCTCCTGCCCAAGCCCTTCAGCTTCAAGAACCTCTTCGCCCTGATCGGAGAGCTGCTGGCCATCGATCCCGAAGACTCGCCGGGAGCTGCTTCCTGAACGTGAGCCCGGGAGCAGGAGCAGAGGCTCCATCGCCGCGAGCGGAGGCGAGCGGGAAGGCGCATCGCGCCTGATCGATGGAGGGCCACCGTCGCGCAGCGACGGCCCGAGGGGAGGCCGCGCAGGAGGCGCGGCCGTGAGGAACGCCCTACTTCCTGAACGTAAAGAACACAGCTCCCACCAGGCAGAAGGCCGCGTAGAGATGGTTCAGCGTGAGCCTTTCCTTCATGTACCACACCACAAAGACCCCGAAGACGGCCAGCGTGACGACCTCCTGGATCACCTTGAGCTGGGGCAGCGTGTAGCGCCCGAAGCCCATGCGATTGGCGGGCACCATCAGCGAGTATTCGAAGAACGCGATGCCCCAGCTCACCAGGATGGCGACCCAGAGCGAACTGGCCCGCAGGTGCTTCAAGTGCCCGTACCACGCGAAGGTCATGAAAATGTTGCTGAGTACGAGCAACAGGATCGGAAACCAGGCGCGAACCGTCATGGGCGGTGCTACCGCGCGTATTCCACGGCCCTGGTCTCGCGCATGACCGTGACCTTGATCTGGCCGGGGTACTGCATCTCGGCCTCGACGCGCTTGGAGACATCCTTGGCGATCCAGTAGGCCTGGTCGTCGTTCACCTGACCCGCATCCACGAGGATGCGGATCTCGCGTCCCGCCTGCATGGCGTAGCTCTTCTGCACGCCCTTGTAGGAGTTGGCGATGCTCTCGAGCTGTTCGAGACGCTTGACGTAGGTCTCCAGCATCTCGCGGCGGGCCCCAGGGCGCGCCGCAGACAGCGCATCGGCGGCCGTGATGAGCATGGCCTCCACGGTGCGGGGTTCGAAGTCCCCGTGGTGGCAGCTCATGGCGTGGATGACGTCCTCCTTCTCGCCGTAGCGCTGCATCA
>JAYSNJ010000132.1:0-15539 GCA_043723905.1 Holophagaceae bacterium | reverse complement strand
GCAATATCATCGATGGCCATGCCCCGGCTCAGGTAGTACTCCACCAGCGTGAAGCCATTGGCCAGGGTGAAGGCCAATTGCGTAACCGGATTCGCCCCGGCCTCGGCGATGTGGTAGCCGGAGATGCTTACGGAATAGTAGTTTCGGATCTGGTTCTGGATGAGAAAAGCTTGCATATCGCCCATCATTCGCAGGGCAAACTCGATAGAAAAAATGCAGGTGTTTTGCGCCTGATCCTCCTTGAGGATATCGGCCTGCACCGTGCCGCGCAGGGCGTGGAGCGTGTCCTTCCGGAGCCTTGCGGAGATCTCTGGCGGGACTGCGTCCCCGCCATGTTCTCCCTTCCAGCGGTCCAACCGCTGATCGAGGGCCGTGTTGAAGAACATGGCGAGGATCACCGGCGCGGGCCCGTTGATGGTCATGGACACGGAGGTGGTCGGGCTCGCGAGATCGAAGCCCGCGTAGAGGGCCTTCATGTCCTCGAGCGTGGCGATGGAGACGCCCGATTCCCCCACCTTGCCGAAGATATCGGGGCGTTCGTCGGGATCCTCGCCGTAGAGGGTGACGGAGTCGAAGGCCGTGGAGAGGCGATGGAAGGTGTCCCCCTGGCAGAGGAAGTGGAAGCGCCGGTTGGTGCGCTCGGGTCCGCCCTCCCCGGCGAACTGGCGCTTGGGATCCTCGTCGGCCCGGCGGAAGGGGAAGGCCCCGGCGGTGAAGGGGAAGGCGCCGGGCACGTTCTCCTGGCGCAGGAAGCGGAGGATCTCCCCCCAGCGATCTGTGGAGGGCAGCTGCACCTTGCGGATGGTCGTGCCCGAAAGGCTCTCCGTGGTGAGGGGCAGGGCGTGCTCCCGGTCCCGCACGGTGTAGGTGAAGGTGGTGCCCGCGTAGGCGGCCTTCAGGCGGGTCCATTCGTCCAGGAGGGCCTGGCCCATTTCGCCGAAGCCGTGCGAGATCTCCTGGCGCCTGGCCCTTGTGCCCTCCGAGGGGGCTTCTGCCTCCACCACCTGGAAGGCCTGAAGGCGGTCCGCCTGGGCGGAGAGGGTGCGGGTGCGGGCCTTGTAGTCCCGCACGCCCTTGGCGATGTCCTGCAGGTAGGTGTGGCGCTCGAAGGGGATGATGGGGCTGCTGCGCTCGCTGGAGAAGGCGACGGGGCCGGGATCGGCCAGGCGGGAATGGCCGTGGAAGGTGTCGGTATTGCGCAGGAGGGCCAGCAGATCGAGGTAGAAGCGGTCCACGCCGGCATCGTTGAAGTGGCCCGCCGCCGTGCCGTACACGGGCAGAGCCGCGTCAGGGACCTCGGGAGAGACGGCCCTGTTCCGGCGGACCTGGCGGCGCACGGCCATGAGGGCATCCTCCGCCCGCTTGTCCTCGAACTTGTTGATCACCACCAGCTGGGCGTAGTCCAGCATGTTGATCTTCTCGAGTTGGGTGCCCGCCCCGAATTCGCTGGTCATCACATAGACGGGCACATCGCACATCTCGGTGATCTCGGTGTCGCCCTGGCCGATGCCTGTGGTCTCCACCAGGAGCAGGTTCGCCCCGGCCCGGCGCAGCAACTCGGTGCCCCGGCGCACGGCCTGGATGGTCTTCTCTCCGCTCCCCGTGGCGAGGCTGCGGAAGAAGATGCGGTCATCGCCGCTGGCGTTGATGCGCAGGCGGTCCCCCAGGAGCGCGCCGCCGGAGCGCTTGTGGGTGGGGTCCAGAGCCAGCACACCGACTCTCAGGTCGGGGAAATCCAGGAGGAATCTCCCCAGCAGCTCGTCCAGGAGGGAGCTCTTCCCGGCCCCCCCGGTGCCCGTGAAGCCGATGACGGGGGCCGACCGGGCCTCGCCGTCAAGGCAGGCCTCACCGGCCATGACGCGGGTGAGCAGACGGGACAGGGCCCCCCGCTCCGACCAGGTGGGCAGCCCCGGGCCCGGCAGTTCGGGTGGGGCCTTCCGGTTGTGTCGCACGCGGTCCAGGAGATCGGCGATCATGCCCTCCACCCCCAGGCGCATGCCGTCGTCCGGCGTGTAGATCTTCTCCACGCCCAGGAGCTGGAGGGCCGCACCTTCGGCAGGGAGGATGACGCCGCCACCGCCGCCGAAGACCTGGATGTGCCCGGCGCCCAATGCCCGCAGGCGCTCGGCCAGGTAGCCGAAGAACTCCATGTGGCCACCCTGGTAGGAGGACACGCAGACAGCCTGGGCGTCCTCCTCCACGGCGGCCTTGGCGACTTCGGCCACGCTGCGGTTGTGCCCCAGATGGATGACCTGGGCGCCCTGGGTCACCAGGAGGCGCCGGACCATGTTGATGGCGGCATCATGGCCGTCGAACAGGGCAGCCGCCGTCACGACCCGGATGGGAGAATCGCTGCGCTCACCCATGACACCTCCGGGGATTGGGAAAAAAAGGCGAGTTGAGATTATCAACAAATAAAAAATGGCAGTCTATCGTTTTTTCCACCACTCGGGAGGGCAGGCCAAGGCCGGGGTCCCGGGATCAGGGCTTGGATGTTCCAAGGGGCGGCTTTGTCTCCACCAGGACTTTCCGGAGAAAATCCGCGACCCGGTCGAGGACCTGGGCCCGGGCTTGGTGGTGGGGGGCGTGGCCGCAGTGGGGGACGAGGCAGGTTTCGGCGGGGCCGCCCACCCGGGAGATAACGGCCTGGATCTGGGCGAGGCTGCCGTACTCGTCCTGCTCGCCCTGGATCATGAGGAGGGGTGCGCGGATGGCCCCGAGCCCGGCGGTGATGTCCCAGTCCGCCCGTTCCGGTGCGAGCCAGACCTCGTTCCAACCCTGGAAGAGGGCGTCCACGCCCCCGCCATGGAGGGGGGCGAGCCGCTCCCGGAGGGAGCCCTGGGCATAGGCCTGGCCCGCCCGCCGGAGGCCCCGGACGGTGAGCTCCTCCAGGAAGACGTGGGAGGCCTCGCAGACCAGGGCCCGGGGGACATCGGGGAACTCGGCGGCGAAGAGGAGGGCGATGCTGCCGCCGTCGCTGTGGCCGAGCAGGACCGGGGCCCCGATCCCGAAGGTCTCCAGGATCCGGGGCAGGACCGCATGGGCCTCCATCTCCAGGTAGTCCACGGCCCGGGGGCCCTCCAGGGGCTCGGAAGCGCCATGGCCGTAGCGGTCGCAGACTAGGGCGGGCAGGCCCGTGGCCTGGACCAGTGCCTCCGGGAACCGCCCCCACTGGGCGATGCAGCCGAGGGCCTCGTGGAGGAGGACCAGTGTGGGGCCGCATCCCAAGGCGCTCCCTTCGGGGAGCAGGCTGCGGCAGCGGAGGCGCCGCCCCTCGATCCGGAGATCCAGATCCTTCGCAGCGACCGAGGGCAGGGGCGGTTCCGGCATCTAGGCATTCTGGGCCCAGAGGCGGGTCCCGGGAAGGAGGGTAGAATGGACCCAGGCAGTGGCTCCTCCGGGCAGGGCTATCCAACTGGGGCTTCTCCATTCAGGTCGGCGCGGGTCGCCGGCGCTCCTCTCCCCACCCGTCGGAGTCCCATGATCTCGTTCTCGAACGTCAGCAAGCAGTACGGCAAGCAGGTCCTCTTCATCGATGCGAGCTTCCAGCTCAATCCCGGCGAGAAGGCGGGCCTGGTGGGCCCCAACGGCGCCGGGAAATCCACCCTCTTCCGCATGATCATGGGGGAGGAGAATCCCGACGACGGCGGCGTGAGCATGCCCAAGAAGCTCTCCGTGGGCTATTTCCGCCAGGAGGTGGACGAGATGTCGGGCCGTCCCGTGCTCGACGAGGCCATCGCGGGCAGCGGGCGCCTGGGGGACCTCCACCACGAACTGCTCGAGCTCCAGCACGCCATGGGGGATCCCGAGCGGGGCGACGAGTTGGACGCCATTCTCGAGCGCTTCGGCCATGTGCAGGAGGAGTACGAGCACATGGGGGGCTACGAACTGGAGGCCAAGGCCCGGGCCTGCCTCCTGGGCCTGGGCTTCGAAGACGACCAGATCGATGGCGATGTGGGCGCCCTTTCCGGCGGCTGGAAGATGCGCGTCTCCATGGCCAAGGTGCTCCTGGGCACCTTCGATGTGCTGCTGCTGGACGAGCCCACCAATCACCTGGATATCGAATCCATCCTCTGGCTGGAGGGCTTCCTCAAGAGCGTGCCCTCCACCCTCCTGATGACCTCCCATGATCGCGATTTCATGAACCGCATCGTCTCCAAGGTGATCGAGATCGACGGGGGAGACATCGTCACCTATTCCGGGGACTACGACTTCTACGTGCGGGAGCGGGAGACCCGGGAGACCAACCAGGAGGCCGCCTACGCCCGCCAGCAGGCCAAGCTCGCCAAGGAGCAGCGCTTCATCGACCGCTTCGCCGCCCACGCCGCCAAGGCCGCCCAGGTGCAGAGCCGGGTGAAGGCCCTGGACAAGATCGAGCGCATCGAACTGCCCAAGAAACGCAAGGTCGTGAAGTGGGATTTCCGCATTCCCGGTCGCTCCGGGGATGACGTGGCCATGCTGGAAGGAGTCTGCAAGGCCTACGGGAAGCGGCGGATCTACACGGATTTCGACTTCCACATCCGGCGTGGCGAGCGCTGGTGCGTGATGGGAAAGAACGGCGCCGGGAAGTCGACCCTCCTCAAGATGCTGGCGGGGGTCCTGGAGTCGGACGCCGGCAGCGTCCGCCTGGGGGCCAGCCTCAAGCTCGGCTACTTCGCCCAGCAGTCCCTGGATCTCCTCGATCCCGAACTCACGGTGCAGGAGCAGATGCAGCAGGACTTCCCCATGGAGGGCCTGGGCGTGATCCGCAACCTGCTGGGGGCCTTCCAGTTCTCCGGTGACGATGTGGACAAGCGGATCCGCTCCCTCTCGGGAGGCGAGAAGTCCCGTCTGGCCATGGCCCGCATGCTCTTCGATCCCCCCAATTTCCTGGTGCTGGACGAGCCCACCAACCACCTGGATCTCGCCACAAAGGAGATGCTCATCGAGGCCCTGAAGGACTTCGAGGGCACCATGCTCTTCGTCTCCCACGACCGCACCTTCCTGCGGGGCCTCGCGAACCGCGTGCTGGAGCTGGCCGGGGAGGAGCACGAGGCCCCCCTGCTCTTCGGCGGCTCCTACCTGGAATACGTGGAGAAGACAGGCCGCGAGGCGCCGGGCGTGCACGCCTAATGCCATTTCGCATTCAATCGTGATTGAATGCGAAATGGTATTAGTTTGGATTCCTCAACCTCTGGTCTCCTCCCGCCGTTAAGGAAGCGTGGACCCGGGAGGCCGCCATGTCTGAGATGCCCAAGCTCATGAAGCCCGGTTCTGGCGACGCCCCACCCTTGATCGACCAGGTGCTGGAGATCTGCTCCCAGGCCCTCAAGGAATCCGGCGGCTACCTGGTGGAACATCCCGAGGAGCACGCCTTCATCGTGGTCTTCGGCGGCCATGAAGTGGCTGTTACCATCTCCAACTGGGATATCCACCACCAGGGAAGAGGAACAGCGACAGCCGGATGATCGAACGACTGGGGAAGTATGAGCTCAAGCGCCTTCTCGGCCGTGGGGCCATGGGGGAGGTGTACCTCGCCCACCATCCGGGGGTGGATCGGGAGGTGGCCATCAAGACCATCCTCAAGACCGTCGCCATGGGGGAGGGAGTCGAAGAGCGCTTCCGGAGGGAGGCTGCGGCCGCCGGGCAGCTGAGCCATGCCAACATCGTCACCATTTTCGATTTCGACAAGGACGGGGACACCCTCTACCTGGTCATGGAATACCTGAAGGGCGAGGACCTGGAGGATCTCATCCGGCGCCGGGCCTTGGGCAAGCCCCAGGCTCTGGAACTGCTGGCCCAGGTCTGCGATGGCCTCGGCTTCGCCCATCGCAACGGCATCCTCCACCGGGATATCAAGCCTACGAACGTGCGGGTGGTCCAGGACGGCCAGCGCCTCCACGCCAAGGTCATGGATTTCGGCATCGCCCGGGTGGAGGACAGCAGCCTCACGAGCACCGGCATCGTCGTGGGGACGGTGAGCTACCTGGCCCCCGAGTACATCCAGAGCGGCAAGTCCACGGCCCAGGGAGATCTGTGGGCCGTGGGTGTGATGCTGTACGAATGCCTCTCCGGCCGGAAGCCCTTCGAGGGCACCAACGCGACGACGATCCTTTACAAGATCGTCTCCGAGGCGCCCAGGCCCCTGGAGATCGAGGAAATCCAGGGCATCAGCCCCAGCATCCGGGAGGTACTCCACCGGACCCTGGCCAAGGACCCAGCCCAGCGGTATGCCACGGCGGACGAGCTCGCCGCTGCCCTGCGGGCCTGCAAGGACCCCAGCTGGATCGGCACCGTGCAGGAGAACACGGCCCTGCTCGCCCGGCAGCAGCCGCAGGCCCCGACCCCCTCCGGTCCCGGCACCCAATCCTCCCAGGGGACCGGACGTGCCCTGGTCTGGCTGGCCTTGTGCCTATCGCTCCTGACACTCGGCGGGTTCGCTTGGAGGCTCCTGGGTTCCCGGCTGACTCCGGGGCCCGCCCTTGGCGCCTCGACTCCGGCCCTCCGCAATCCCCTGGGGATGAGCTTTGCCCCCATCCCCGCCGGCACCTTCCCCATGGGGGGAGGCCTGGGGGAGGCGGACGAGAAGCCCATCCACGAGGTCCGCCTCTCCAGGGCTTTCGGACTGCAGACGACACCCGTCACCGTTGGCCAGTTCAGGGCCTTCGTGGATCAGACGGGCTATTCCACGGAGGCGGAGAGGCTCGGCAGCGCCTGGGCCCTGGATAGCCGCGGCACCTGGGACGAGACGAAGGGGATCCATTGGCGTCAGCCTGGATTCCCCCAGGAGGATTCCTGCCCAGTGATCTGCGTGACCTGGAACGATGCCCAGGCCTTCCTGGCCTGGCTCAACCGCCAGGATCCCGGCAAGGGCTATCGCCTGCCCACGGAGGCGGAATGGGAGTACGCCTGCCGAGCCGGGAGCAGGGCCGACCGGTACGGGGAACTCGAGGCCATCGCCTGGTACCGGGCCAACAGCGGCCTGAGGACCCATCCCGTGGGCCAGAAGGCGCCCAATGCCTTCGGGCTCTTCGATATGCTGGGCAACGCTTGGCAGTGGTGCCAGGACGGGTACGGCCCCTATCCCCCCGGACCCATCACGGACCCCCAGGGGAATTCAGCCGCTACCCATCGTGTCCTGCGGGGCGGGAGCTGGTTCAGCGCCGCGGAATCCTGCCATTCCGCCGGCCGCACCAAGGGCACAGCTGACAGCCGGGGGAACTACGTGGGCTTCCGCGTGGCCCGCGACAGGGCTACTTGATCGCAGGGGGCTCGGACTTCGGGGGGACTTCCTGCTTCTTCGGAGGCACGGGCTTTTTCGCTGGTGCGGGTTTCTTGGCGGGGATCGGTTTCTCTCGGGCTGGCTGGACCCGGGGGGCAGCCTGGGCCGGAGGGGCGGGTGGGGGTTTCGGCGCGGCTTGGGGCTTGGTGGCTTCGGCCCTGGCCTTGCCCTTGTCCAGCAGTTCGAGCATGTCCTGGAAACTGAAATCCCGGGCATAGTCGAGAGCCTTCTTCCCCTTCTCGTTGGTGATCTCGGGGTCGGCGCCGGCCTTCAGCAGCAGCCGGGCATGCTCCTCCAGGTCGTAGTAGGCGGAGATGATGAGCGGTGTGCTCTTCTTGGGGATGGGCCCGTAGGCCAGGGTGTTCTGGATGTTGGGATTCGCCTTGTGGTCCAGGAGGACCTGGGTGGCCGGGATGTATTTGTAGTAGACCGCCCACATCAGGGGCGTCCAGCCCCACTTGTCGAGTTCGTCGACCTGCTCGCCGGAGGCCAGGCAGGCCTGGATCTTCGCCACGTCGCCACTGATGGCGGCCTTGGAGAGCGTGGTGCCGGCCTGGAGAAGGGAGGAACCCAGGGCCAGCGCGAGACTGATGATTCCGATGGGGGCCATGGGGCAATCTCCGGAGACTGTCTGGATTCTGGAGTCAGCTTAGGATGGCGCCCCTGGAGGCGCAACGGCGGGGCTCCGCCTCCGCGCTGATGGTAATCTCGAGGCTGAGCAAAGGGCGCGGCACGCGATGAAAATTCTCCTGATCAATCCGCCCAATTGCGGTCGAAGCATTCCCGAGGAGCGCTTCGGTATCACCTCCATCAAGCAGATCTTCCGGGGCGAACCCCTGGCTCTCGAAACGCTGGCGGGCAACCTGGACGGCCACGACGTCGCCATCCTCGATCTCAAGGTGGATCCCCAAGGCCTGGCGGCCGCCCTGGCCTCCTTCTCGCCCGATCTGGTAGGCATCACGGCCGTCACCTGCGAGGCCAACACGGCCTGCCGGATCGCGCTCGAGGCCAAGGAGCGCACGGGGGCCGTGGTGGTGGTCGGGGGCATCCACGCCAGCTGCGATCCGGAATTCTTTAACCGTCCGGGCATCGATTTCGTGGTGGTGGGAATCGGCAAGGCCAGCTTCCGGGAGCTGGTGGATGCCCTCGAGGCGGGCTTGGAGGCTCCCGCCATCCCTGGCGTGGCGGGCACCTGCCCCGGTCGGCCCCTCCAGTTCGAGCGCCGTTCCTTCGGCCCCGGCGATCTGGTGGAGGCCCAGGCCCCCCGGTACGACCTGGTGGGCGCCTACCGGAGGCAGTACACCCTCCTGGGCCTGCCCCTGGGCTTCGTCGCCTCGGCGGTGGGATGTCCCTTCGACTGCACCTTCTGCTGCATCGCCAACCAGGCGGGGGGGCGCTATCTGGCATGCTCCATCGAGTCGGTGATCCGGGATATCCGCCTCCTGGGAGACGTGCCCTTCATCCGCATGGTGGACGCCAACACCTTCGGGAACCCGGGCCAGGCACGCCTCCTGTGTCGGGCGATCCGGGAGGCGGGGATCCGGAAGGACTTCTTCGGGGATGTGCGCTCCGATACCGTGGTGCGCCATCCCGACCTGATGCAGGAATGGAAGGATCTGGGGCTGCGCACGGTGGTGATCGGCTTCGAGGAGATCACCGACCTGGGCCTCTCCGGCATGAACAAGGCCAACAGCGTAGCCCAGAACCGGGAGGCGATCCGGATCCTCCGGGACATGGGCATCACCATCGTGGGCGATTTCATCGTCGATCCGGGCTACGACCATGCGGATTTCGATAATCTGCTCCGCTTCATCGGGGAAAACCCAATCGATCTGCCGATCTTCACGGTCATGACGCCTCTGCCGGGCACGGCCCTCCACGGGAGCCTGCAGGCGCAGATCGTCAATCACGATCTCGACTACTACACTCTATCCAATGCCGTGCTCCCTACTCGGCTGGAAGAGGGGGAGTTCTACCGGCGCTATGCCGAGCTGTTCCAGCTTACTCATCCCAAAGCCAAGATCTGACCGAGGTTCGCACGATATGGATGTCTTCATCACCGACCTGGCGGCCTATCTGCCCAACGGCCCCGTCTCCAACGACCAGATGGAGGAGATCCTGGGCATGGTGAACCAGGTCCCGTCCCGCACGCGCCGCCTGATCCTCCGCAACAACAAGATCCACACCCGCTACTACGCCATCGACCCCGTCACCGGCAGATCCACCCACACCAACGCCCAGCTGGCGGCGGAGGCCGTGCGGCGCCTGCGCCCCTTCGAGGGCTTCACCCCCATGGACATCGAGTGTCTGGCCTGCGGCACCACCCAGGCCGACCAGCTCATGCCCGGCCACGCCTCCATGGTGCACGGTGAGCTCAAGAGCACGCCCTGCGAGATCGTGAGCACGGCGGGGATCTGCATCGCGGGCATGACCGCCCTGAAGTACGCGGCGATGAACGTGGCCCTGGGCCAGTGCCGCAACGCCGTGGCCACAGGCTCGGAGCAGGCCTCGTCCTTCATGCGCTCGCGCATGGCCGGGGCCATCAGCCCCGAGGTGGCCGAGCAGTTCGAGAGCATGCCCCACCTGGCCTTTTCCGCCGATCTGCTGCGCTGGATGCTCTCCGACGGCGCCGGCGCGGCCTTTCTCGCACCCAAGCCCACGCCGGGGAAGCGGGCCTTCAAGGTCGAGTGGATCGATGTCTTCTCCTTCGCCAACGAACTGGACGCGTGCATGTACGCCGGGGCCCTCAAGAATCCCGATGGCACGCTCAAGGGCTGGCGGGAGTTCGAGAGCCCCGAGGAGATGGTGGCCCAGCGCACGCTGCTGGTGAGGCAGGATGTCAAGCTGCTGCACCAGGAGATCGTGGCCACCACCGCCGACCGCACCATCCCCAGGCTGGTGGCCAAGCGCGGGATCCGCCCCGAGGAGGTGGACGTCTTCGTGGCCCACTACTCCTCGGACTACTTCCGCCTGCCCATCTACGAGGGGCTTCGGGATATCGGCTTCCACATCCCTCTGGAAAAGTGGTTCACCAATCTGCCGGAGAAGGGCAATACCGGCAGCGCCTCCATCTACATCATCCTGGAGGAACTGCTGCGCTCCGACCGCATCAAGGTGGGGGACAAGGTGCTCTGCTACGTGCCCGAGAGTGGGCGCTTCTCCATCTGCTACGCCCTCCTGACGGTGGTGTGATGGGGGTGCCTCGTGGATGACGCGGAGGTCCCCCAGGAGGGGAACAGCACACTGGGCGGGGGGCGCAAGGCCATCTATGCCCGGGGAGCCGATGGCCAGGTGAGGCTGGTCACCTCGGCGGGCTGGCAGGTGGAGGAGATTGTCACCCGCCAGGCCCTCGACTCCCTGAGCGCCCAGGCCGAGGAGGCCCGTCGGAGGTTCACTCAGGGGTTGGCGTCCCCCTTGGAACACCACATGTTCCGCGCGCGCATGGATCTGGCCCTGCTCTCCCAGACCACGGGGCTCTGGCGCTGGCGGGTGCGCCGACACTTCAGGCCCGAGGTCTTCGCCCGGCTCTCCGGGAAGCTGCTCCACCGCTACGCCGAGGCCATGGGGATCACCGTGGACGCCCTCAGGACGGTGGCGGGATGAGCCCGGCCTTCCAGCATCGCCACGCCTCCCACTGCGAGAGCGGCGTGATGGCCTCCCTCATCACCCACGCGGGACTGCCCATGTCGGAACCCATGGCCTTCGGCCTGGCCTCCGCCCTCTCCTTCGCCTACATCCCCCTCATCAAGGTGGGCGGGCTGCCCCTGGTGGCCTTCCGCACGGTCCCCCGGGCCATCACGAGCCGCCTGAACCGCACCCTGGGCTTGTCCCTGCAGGCCGAGACCTTCCGGTCTCCCGTCAAGGGGGCGGCCCGGCTGGACGCGCTGCTGGCCGAAGGATGCTTGGTGGGACTGCAGACCTCGGCCTTCTGGCTGCCCTACTTCCCCGAGGACCTGCGCTTCCATTTCAATGTCCACAACCTCATCGCCTTCGGCCGGGAGAGCGACGACTACCTCCTCTCCGATCCCGTCTTCGAGGAGCCCGTGCGCTGCGCCCTGGCGGACCTCGTCAAGGCCAGGTTCGCCAAGGGGCTCATGGCCCCCAAGGGCCGCCTCTACCGCATCCGTTCGGCTCCCAGGGTGCCCCAGTGGAAGGAGCTCCTCACGAAGGCCATCCGCCGCACCTGCCGCACCATGCTGGCTCCCGTGCCCTTCGCGGGCGTCCGGGGCATCCGGTACCTGGCCAGGGCGGTGGAGAAGCTCGATTTCAGTGGCGATGGGGCCTCGGCCCGGCTCTTCCTGGGCCACATGGTGCGCATGCAGGAGGAGATCGGCACAGGCGGGGCCGGCTTCCGTTTCATCTACGCCGCCTTCCTCCAGGAGGCCGCCCCCCTCGCCGGTCTGCCGGCCCTGGGGACCCTGGCCGATGAGCTGGTGGCCATCGGGGACCAGTGGCGGGAGATGGCCCTGGAAGCCGCCCTGATGATCCGCGGCCGGAAGGCCCTGGAACCCCCTGTCATCGCCGAACTGCTCCAGAGGCTGGCGGACAGGGAAGAGACCTTCTTCCGGGCCCTCCGGGCGAGTCTCTGATGGCCGTGCTCGCCTTCGAGGACATCCACTTCCATTACCCCGGAGCCGCCCAGCCTGCCCTGGAGGGCGTCAGTTTCCAGGTGCCCGCAGGGCAGGCCCTGGGCCTCCTGGGGCCCAACGGGGCCGGGAAGACCACCCTCCTGTCCCTGGCCACCGGCCTGTTGCCGGAGCAGCGGGGCCGCATCACCCTCGGCGGCCAGCCCATGGCCGCTGCCCGGGGTCAGGCGCCCCACCTGGTGGCCCTGGTACCCCAGGACAACGCCTTCTACCCCGTGCTCACGGTGCGGGAGAACCTGCAGTTCTTCGCCCAGGTGCAGGGCATCTCCGGGCGACTGCTGGGGGAGCGGGAGGCCTCGGCCCTGGCCTTCACCCAGCTGGAGGCCTTCGCCACGCGTCGCGCGGGGCAGCTCTCGGGAGGGCTGAAGCGGCGGCTGAACCTGGCCATCGGGCTGTTGGCGGACCCCGGCATCCTCCTGCTGGACGAGCCCACGGTGGGTGTGGATCCCCAGTCCCGGCACTTCCTGCTGGAAGCCATCGGGGAATTGCAGCGTTCGGGCCGGACCATCGTCTACACCAGCCATTACATGGAAGAGATCGAGGCCCTCTGTGGCCACGTGGCGATCCTCGACCAGGGACGCCTGCTGGTCTCGGGCACCCTGGGCGAGGTGCTCGGCGCGGCCCCTCCGGTGCTGTCCCTCCGTCTCCGGGAGCCCCTGGCTCCGGCCCTGAGCGCAGCCTGGAGTGCGCGGTACGGGTTGGAATCCCTGCCCGGGCACCGCTACCGCCTGCCCGGTACCCAGATGGAAGACGCCCCTGGCATTCTCGCGGAGGCCCGGGCTGCGGGCGCTGCCGTGGACGCCTGGGCCTGGGGCCAGCAGCATCTGGATGATGTCTTCCTGCAGTTCACTCACCGTGCCCTGAGGGACGAATGATGGGAACGGCGCTCACGGTACTCACGGCCCTCTGGCGCAAGGAATGGCTGGCCCTCTCCCGGGACCGCTTCGGCCTGGCGACCCTGTTTCTCATGCCCGCCGTGTTCATTCTCATCATGTCCCTGGCCCTGCGGGACACCCTCAGGCCCAACGGGGCCGGGCCCCAGCTGCGCTACGCCGTGGTGGACCTGGACGATTCCCTCTCCAGCCGGGAGATGGTGGAGCTCCTGGCGGCCCAGAACTTCGTCCCGGACCCGGGTCCCAAAACGGAAGGCGCCATCCGGGAGGCCATCCAGGCCGGGCGGCTGCCCTTCGCCGTCCTGATCCCCAAGGGCTTCGAGGAGCGCCTCAACGGCGAAGTGGGCGCGCCCGGCCTCGTGACCCTGCGCCTGGATCCCACGGTGGCGGCCCTGGCCCGGTCGGGCTTCCGCCAGCATCTCCTGGGGGTGATCGGTACCCTCAAGGCCCGGGGCTTCCTCCGCAGCGTGGACCCCATGTTCGGGGGGGCGGCGGCCTCGGCCCTCAACCCCCAGAGCCTGCAGGGCACCGTGCTCGAAGAGGCCATCGGCCGCGGGGAGATCGCTGCCCCCCCCACGGCCGTCCAGCAGAATGTCCCGGCCTGGCTGATCTTCGGGATGTTCTTCGTGGTGCTGCCCCTCTCGGCGATATTCATCACCGAGCGCCACCACGGCACACTCCAGCGCCAGCTCAGCCTCGGGCTGGGCCATGGCACGCTCCTGGTGGGCAAGCTCCTGCCCTTCATGGCCATCAACCTGATCCAGACGGTTCTCATGCTGGGGGTGGGCGTCTGGCTGGTGCCCCGCTTCGGGGGCGAGGCCCTGTCCCTGCCCATGCAGCTCTGGCCTCCCATGATGGCCATGGCCCTGGCTCTCTCCTTTGGCGCCGTATCCTGGGCCCTGCTCGTCGCCAGCCTGGTGAGGACCACGGAGCAGGCTACCGTCATTGGCGGTGTGGGCAACATCATCATGGGGGCCCTGGGGGGCATCATGGTGCCCCGCTTCGTCATGCCCGCCGAAATGCGCGCCCTGACCAACATCTCCCCCATGGCTTGGGGCCTGGATGGCTTCCACGCCGTGATGCTGCGGGGCGGAGGCTGGGCCGGGCTCCTGCCCTCCGCCAGTCGCCTGATCCTCTTCGGCCTGGCCGCCCTGAGCCTGGCCATCTGGCTCGCCAAACGGGGGAAACGCCCATGAGCACCCTGGAGACACTCAAGCTGGAGCTCAAGCAGCTCATCGTGACATCCTGCGAACGCCCCGTGGACCCCGCCTCCATCCAGGACGACGAGCTCCTCTTCGGCCCCGACGCCCGCCTAGCCCTGGATTCCCTGGACGCCCTCCAGGTGTCCATGGCCATCCAGAAGCGTTACGGCCTGAGGCTCACGGATAGCAAGGAGACACGAAGAGTGCTGTCCTGCGTGGGGAACATGGCGAAAGTGATTGAAGCAAAAAATGAAAAATAGTTTAAACATAGGTGCTCATTTTGTGAAATACCGATTTGGAGTCTTGCGTTGCTTCTCCACGGAATCAATCCGTCCTTTCGTGTCGCTTCGACAGCGCCAATTGGCATCTCTCGCTAGGTAAAGAAATGCCATTTCGATTGCTAATATACCTTCTACTGCTTGCAGGCTTCGGTTGCCAGCATAAGCAAGGGTTCAAGCATGAGTCCCCAGTTGGAAAACCTAAATATTTTCAGACAGAAGGTATGGATAATATTTTCATAAACATTGATTCTTCTAGTGAAGAATGGTATTCAAAACAATTGTTGGCTATGAATGAACCAGTATTTAGGGATAAGCCGGATGGTCGCGGCTTTCGATTTCTTTGGTTGCGGACTTTTCATCACCCTATTGCTATCCGCATTGAAAATCATGGGAGCGCTTCCAGCTTGATTGCCATAGAGCTAGATGGCTATGGGGGGTATGAGCCTGGAGAGATGATGCGAAAACTCGAGATAAAACTTACACAAGATCAATGGAAAGATATCCAGAGCAAGTTTGACAAAGCAGGTTTTTGGAATCTGAAGTCATTACAAACAGGACATGGATGTGATGGGGCGCAATGGGTATTTGAGGGATACCAACCTTCTCGTTATAAGGCGGTTAGTGTATGGTCTCCGGATAAAGGTCAATTTTACGATCTCGGGCTGTATTTAATCCATATTACAGGTTGGACCTTCCCAGTGCAGGAGGTATATTGAAAAATCAAAATATATGTAATTGTAACACAATGGAGCTGCTTGCTGAAATTTGCAAAGTAATTATTCGGTAGCTGTAGTCTATTATCCCCTTCACCCCTGTTGATTTGCTTTTATAAAAAAATATAAACAGGGATAAAGGGGATGAAGGGGATGAAAAGAGCAAAAAATACATCCCAGTTCAAATCCACCTGATTATTGTTTGCGCCCTATCCCCTCGTGACTCTCTGTTTTTGAAGGCAGCCCTGCATGTTGCGACCGGTCTTCATCTCCCACATGGGCCTCTGGTGTGCGGCCGGGGCGACGGCTGGGGGTGTGCGGCAGGCGCTGGCTGAGCGGCGAGTGCCCCCGGGACGTCACGATATCCTCGGCCAGGAATTCCCGTACGCCTTTGCAACCCAGCCGGATCTCCCCTGGGGGGCCCGGCTGGAGGAGGCCCTTGGCGCGGTGGGGGCGACACTGGATCTCCCCAGCCTTCCGGCCGACGCGCTGCTCCTCCTGGGCAGTTCGAGCCTCATGGTGGGGGCGGTGGAGGAGGGGGGA
>JAYSNJ010000131.1:0-1696 GCA_043723905.1 Holophagaceae bacterium | reverse complement strand
GCTCTCCGCCGGTCGAACGCCTGCTCCAGGTGCGCCGCGGGGCGGGTGGATCTACCGTTCGGCGGTGAATTCAGCACCGTTCGGCGGTATTTGGATCTTCACCTCATGGTGAGAACTATTCTTCCGAAGAGCTTGAGATCGCCCTTGCCCCGCTTTTCAGGAGGCTTCGAGATCCCGGAGACATTAATGGGTGCAAATCGCTTATGCCATGCCTCCCGGCCTCCTGATCCCCTTCCTCCTTTTCGGCCGTTCCGAGATTGGAAGAGCACAATTCTCAGCGATTTCAAGCAGCAGGAGTCCTTGGCAGTGGTCAAAGACAGAACCGAAAAAAGGCAACTGGAGGAGAGGAGCAAGCGCCTTTCTTCCGCGCTGGATCAGGTCATGGAAGTCATTGCCATTCTGGATGCTGGGAATGGCGCCATCATCTATTCGAATGTCAATTTTGCGCAAGTCTTCGGGGATCCCGGCCACTGGGCGTCGGACCAGAAATTTTCAGAACTGTTCGAATGCCGGATCCTGGCCACCGCCCTGGAGCAGGCGCGCGCGGGCAAGGCCTGGACTGGCCGCTCTTCCTTGAAGACCTATGCCGGTAAATCCATCGCCTTCGAGGGAACGGTTTCTCCGGTGCGCAATGGCGAAGGCATCGTCGAATCGCTGGTGGTGCGCCTCCGGGACATCACCCTGGAAGTCGAGAAGGACCGCCACCTCCGCCAGGCCCAGAAGATGGATGCCCTTGGCGCGTTGGCGGGCGGCATGGCCCACGACTTCAACAACCTCATCGCCGCCATTCTCCATGCGGCTGAGCTCATCGAGTTGCAGACCGAGCCCAACAGCCCCATCCAGAGAAAGCTGGAGATCATCCAGCAGGTGGGTGGCCGCGCCCGGGAACTGAGCGCCCAGATCCTGAACTTCAGCCGCCGCACGGATGACACCTGGGTGCCCTTCGACCTCACGAGCCTTGTCACGGAGGTGATCAGCCTGCTGGAGACCACGCTGCCGAAAAACGTGCAGGTGCGGAGTGATCTGGCCCAAGGGGTCCGGATTCTCGGGGATCCTTCCCAGTTCCACCAGGTGATCATGAACCTGGGCATCAACGGCAGCCAGGCCATGCAACCGGGCGGTGGGGTGCTGTCCATTCAGCTCCAGCCGGCGGAAGCCGGCCGGAGGGTGGGTGATCAGTCCTTCCTGGAGCCCTGCGTGCTGCTCACCATCAAGGACACGGGCTGCGGCATGGATCCGCATACCCTGGAAAGGATCTTCGAGCCCTTCTTCACCACCAAGAAGATGGGCCAGGGGACCGGGCTGGGCCTTTCGGTGGTCTACGGCATCGTCCATGGCCATGGCGGGAACCTGCACGTGGCCAGCGAACCAGGCCAGGGCAGTGCCTTCAAGATCCGCCTACCCGCCTACCAGGAAACACTCAACGGGCTGGAAGAGAAAACAGCCGCCTCGAACATCACAAACCTGTTCCTGAATATCTGAACCGTCACAGGACTTTGTCGGGTGACCGGGTGGGCTCTGCCAGGTTCCACCCGCCGCCCAGCGCCTTGTAGAGCTGGACCAGGGTGAGCAGCCGGGCGAGCCGGGCCTGGCTCAAGGCGTTCTGGGCCGGGAAGAGCTGCTGCTGGGCGTCCAGCACTTCCAGGTAGTTGGAGAGGCCGGCCGTGTAGCGCAGGGTGGCCAGCCGGGTGGCCTC
>JAYSNJ010000130.1:0-8404 GCA_043723905.1 Holophagaceae bacterium | reverse complement strand
CAGGTCGGCGTAGGTGTTCATCAGGTCCCACTTGCCGAACTGCATGGACAGCCGGTCGTAGGAAGCCAGCTCGTAGTCCTTGCGGAGCCAGATGGCGTCCTTGGGGCAGGCCTCCTCGCAATAGCCGCAGTAGATGCAGCGCAGCATATCGATCTTGAAGACCGCCGGGCGCTTCTCCTCGAAGCCCTGGGTGAGGTTCAGGTCCGAGAACTCTTCAGCCCGGATGGTGATGCAGCGGGCGGGGCAGGCCTCGGCGCACATGAAGCAGGCCACGCACTTGATGGAGCCGTCCTCGAAGCGCTTGAGCTCGTGCAGCCCCCGGTAGCCTTCGGGCATGTCCTTCTTCATCTCCGGGTACTGGATGGTGTAGCGGTCCTTCGTGCGCGTGGCGATCTGGCGCAGGAAGTGGCGCATGGTGATGGCCATCCCCTTGAGGATGGGCCAGAGGTAGGTGCGGTCCAGCCAGGAGAGCTCGACCTGCTTGACTACAACGGCCATGGATCAACCCCGGCGATACATGAGGTAGGCGTGGAGGAGGAAGTTCAGGAGGGAGAGGGGCAGCATGACCTTCCAGCCCAGCTTCATCAGCTGGTCGTACCGGAAGCGGGGCAGGGTCCAGCGCACCCAGACGAAGACCCAGCAGAAGAAGAGCGTCTTGCAGAGGAAGGCCATCATAGAGAGGATCGGGCCGGGATCAGCCACGAAGGGGATCCGCCAGCCGCCGAAGTAGAGGGTGACGATGAGCGCCGAGGCCGTGACCAGGTGGATGTACTCGCTGAGGTACATCAGCGCGAACTTCATGGATCCGAATTCCGTAAGGTAGCCCGCCACGATCTCCGACTCGCCCTCGGCGAAATCGAAGGGCAGGCGGTTCGACTCGGCGAACATGCAGGTGAAAAATACGAGGAAGCCCAGGAACTGGGGCACCACGTTCCACATCCCCTGCTGGGCCTTGATGATCTCGTGGGGATCGTAGCCCCCGGTGGTCATGAAGATGGCGATCACCGCCAGGCTCATGCCCAGTTCGTAGCTCACCATCTGGGCGCTGGCGCGCATGCCGCCCAGGATGGCCCACTTGTTGTTGCTGCTCCAGGCCGCGACGAGGATCCCGTAGACCGCCGTGGCGCCGATGGCCATGGGGTAGAGCATGCCCATGCCGTTGCCCGGATCCAGCAGGCTCAGGTGGTAGGTGTGGCCTCCGGACTGGAAGCTCTGGCCGAAGGGGATGACCGCGAAGCCCAGCGCAGCGGGGAGGAAGGCCAGCAGGGGGGCCAGCCAGAAGAGCACCTTGTTGGCGTGGGGGGGGACCAGGTCCTCCTTGAGGAAGGCCTTGATGCCGTCCGCGGCGATCTGGGTGAGGCCCAGCAGGCGCCATTTCCCGAAGAGGGCGGCGCGGTTGGGCCCGATGCGGTCCTGGATCATGGCGCTGCCCCGGCGCTCCACCCAGGTGAGCAGGGCGGCGATGGTCAGGGGGCCGAAGAGGACCAGGACCACCTTGACCAGCATCCAGAGGGTCTCGGGGGTCACATGCAGCAATGCAGAAATCGTGTCCATGGGCGGATCCGGACGGGGGCCCCAGGGTGGAACCCGACTTGAGAAAGGTAGCAGGGGCAGGAGGAGGGGCCAAGGACGGGGAATCCCTGAAGGGGCCAGGGCCCATGGGACAGGGCGCGAAGCGGGTCGACCTCCCCCTTGGTTGCCCCTGTCATCCCCGGCATTCCGGAGAGCCAGGAGGAATGTGCGTCGGAAATCCTTCGGGGGCTTGACGCCCGTCAATGTGCCCGGGTCCCGAGGCCCTCAGGCTCGGGGCTGGAGGTAATCATGAAGAAGAACTGGTTGATGGTGGTCCTGATGCTTCTGGCGGGCTTCGGGATCCTGGGCTACGGGGGGCGGAAGATCGCCCAGGCCGCGCCGCCCATTCCCCAACAGATCCTGGCTGCCGACGGCAGCCGGCTCGTGGCGCCGGGGCAGATCCTGGAAGGCCAGAAGTCCTACCTGGGGCACGGCGGCCAGCACATCGGCAGCATCTGGGGGCACGGCGCCTACCTGGCTCCCGACTGGAGCGCCAAGGCCCTCCACCAGTGGGCCGCCCATACCCTGGCGGCCCTGAAGGCCCAGGGTCTCTCGGATGCCGAAGCCCGGGCCCAGACCCAGTCCCTCTTCAAGGCCAACGGCTTCGAGGCCGCCGACGCCTCCCTGCGGCTCCCTGCCGTCCAGGCCGCCGCCTACCTCCAGACCCGCACCGAACTGGCCCGAGTGGTCGTGGAGGGTGACCAGGGCGCATCGATTCCCGCCCGCTGGATCCCCACGATGGCCGAGGGGGAGCGGGTCGCGGATTTCTTCCTCTGGACCGCCTGGAGTGCCGCCGCGCAGCGGCCCGGGGAGGCCGCCAGCTACACCCAGAACTGGCCTCACGAACCCCTGGTGGGCAACGCCATCACGCCCATCAGCCATCTCTGGAGCATCCTCTCCATCGTGCTGCTCATCGTGGGCGTGGGCCTGATGGTGTGGTATCACGCCGCTCAGCCTCACGAGGCCATGCCTGATCCCCAGGCCATTCCGCCCGCTCCGGCCACGCCCAGTCAGCGCTGGTCCGCCCTCTACTTCGCCGTGGCCATGGCCCTCTTCCTGGTGCAGATCGGCATGGGCGTCCTGACGGCCCACGACGCCGTGGAGGGCAATGCCCTCTACGGGGTGGATCTCTCCCGCATCCTGCCCTACGCCGCGTCCCGCACCTGGCATCTGCAGCTGGCGGTATTTTGGATCGCCACCTGCTGGCTGGCCACGGGGCTCTACCTGGGACCGAAGCTGTCGGCCAGGGAACCCAAGCGCCAGTGGATGGGCGTGGCGGGTCTGCTGGTCGCCCTCGTCGTGGTCGTGGTGGGTGCCCTCGCCGGCAGCCACCAGGCCATCCTGGGCAGACTGAGCGGATCGTTCCTGCTGGGCCACCAGGGCTACGAATACGTGGAACTGGGCCGCCTCTGGCAGATCCTCCTGACCGTGGGCATGGTGGGCTGGCTCGTGCTGGTGGTGCGTGCGCTCCTGCCGGCCCTGCGGGGCGAGAAGGGCATGGGGCTCCTCAAGCTCTTTGTCCTGGCCGCGCTCGCCATCCCGCTCTTCTATTCGGCGGGCTTCATGTACACCCGGGAGACGCATCTGGCCATGGCCGAGTACTGGCGCTGGTGGGTAGTGCATCTCTGGGTGGAGGGCTTCTTCGAGGTCTTCGCCACCGTCGCCATCGCCCTGCTCACGACCCGCATGGGGCTGCTGCGCGAGTCCACGGCCCTGCGCAGCGTGAGTCTCAGCATGGGCCTCTTCCTGGGCTCGGGCGTCATCGGCACCTTCCATCACCTCTACTTCACGGGCAGCCCGGCCTTCATCTCCGCCTTCGGCTCCGTGTTCAGCGCCCTGGAGATCGTGCCCCTCACCATCATCGGCTTCGAGCTGGTGCAGAGCCTGCGCAACGGCAAGGCCATCGGCAGCGGCTACGAGTGGCCCTTCAAGTTCTTCGCCGCCGTCTGCTTCTGGAACTTCCTGGGGGCCGGCGTCTTCGGGATGCTGATCAACCCGCCTTCCATCCTCTACTACGGGCAGGGCCTCAACACCACGGCCATCCACAGCCATGCGGCCCTCTTCGGCGTCTACGGCTTCCTGGCCATCAGCCTCATGCTCTTCGCCCTGCGCGGCATGACACCGGACAGAGCCTGGGATCCCAAACTGCTCAACGTCGGGTTCTGGGGCCTCAACCTCGGCCTGGGCCTGATGCTGGTCCTCAGCCTCGTGCCCAGCGGCCTCTACCAGTTCGCCCAGAGCCTCCAGCACGGCACCTGGTTCGCCCGCAGCGCCGAGGTGGTGCAGAGCCCCTTCATGCGCACCTGCACCTGGCTCCGCATGCCCGGCGATGTGCTCTTCGGCCTGGGTGCCGCCGCCATCATCCTCTTCACGCTGAAGGCCGTGAAGGGCGTCTGGCAGTGGAAGGCCCTTGCAGAGAATGTGAAGGCGCCCGTCCCGAAACTTGAGGTGAGCCCCGTCACAGTGAGGATCGCCGAGTAAAAAAAGTTCCAGGGGAAAGCTCCCGCGCGGGTTTATGGCGCGGGAGCTTTGGACTTTTCCTGCAAGGGAAGCTCTTAGGAGTTGGATCTCGCGGCGCAGAAGCTCCTCAAATAGGCTGTAATGGGTTTCACGGTTGCGGTCGATGGAGGAAGCATGGCTTTTGAGCGGCGGGGAATCATGATCCTGGGGCTCCTCCTTTGCGGGGGAGGGCCGGACGTCCATGCCGCCACGCCCAGCCGTCCCGCCAGCTCGCTGCGCCTGCGCTCGGCGGCGGCCCTGGTGCTGGACCAGAAGACCGGCGAGTGTCTCGTGGCGAAACAGCCTGGGGCCGTGCTCCCCATCGCCTCCATCACCAAGCTCATGACCGCCATGGTGGTGCTGGACGCCGGGCTCGATCTCCAGGAACCCCTCACCATCGAGCGGGACGACGTGGACGAACTCCGCCACAGCCGGTCCCGCCTGCCCCTCCGTACCCAGCTCACCCGGGGCGAGGCGATGATGCTGGCCCTCATGGCTTCCGAGAACCGCGCCGCCCATGCCCTGGGCCGCACCTACCCGGGCGGTCTCGTGGCCTTCGTGGCGGCCATGAACGCCAAGGCCCTGGCCCTGGGGCTCCTGGATGCCCGTTTCGAGGATCCTGCGGGGCTCTCCAGCGGCAACGTTGCCTCCGCCCGGGATCTGGCCCACCTGGTGGTCGCCGCCCACCGCTACCCGCAGATCCGGGACTTCAGCACCCGGGACGAGGCGAGCATCGCCCATGGCCGCCGCCCCCTCCAGTTCATCAACACCAATGCCCTGGTGCGGGGCCATCGCTGGAACATCGGCCTCTCCAAGACCGGCTACATCGAGGAGGCCGGCAAGTGCCTCGTGATGCAGGCCCGCCTCGCGGAGCGATCCGTGGTCATCGTCCTGCTGGATTCCTGGGGCAAGTACACCCGCCTGGGCGACGCCCAGCGCATCAAGCAGTGGATGGAGGGCGTGGCCCCCCTGGTGCGGCGGCTGGGGAAGCGGCGGGGCTGAGGCTTCAGCCCTTCACCGCCCACCTGAGCTTGGCGGAGGAAGACCGTGGGTTGGCCCGGCGCTCTTCGGCCCCCGCACGGAGGGGCTCCTCGGCGACCCGGGCGTAGATCCCCTCCCGCTGTCCCGTCTGGAAGGCCTTCTTGACCCGGCGATCCTCGCCGGAGTGGAAGGTGAGGATGGCCACGCGGGCACCTGGCTTGAGGCACCTGGGCAGGAGGGCCAGGAACTGGTCCAGCACGCCGAACTCGTCGTTCACGGCGATGCGCAGGGCCTGGAAGGTGCGCTGCAGGGACTTCCGGATCTCCTCCTGCTGTGTGGCTTCCGGGAACACGCCCTTCAGGGCCCGGCGCACCTGATTGGCCAGCTGCCAGGTGGTGGTGGCGGGCGCTTCACAGATGGCCCTGGCGATGGTGTCGGCCTGAGGCTCGTCGGAATGGGCCACCAGGAGCTCGGCCAGTTCATCCTGTGAGAGCCTTTTCAGGAGGGCCGAGGCGGGCTGGCCCCGCTGGGGGTTGAGGCGCAGATCCAGGGGGCCGTCGGCCTTGAAGGTGAAGCCCCGGGCAGGGTTATCGATCTGCATGGAGGAGACGCCCAGATCCGCCAGGACGAAATCGAACTCGCCGCCCACTTCCGGCAGGAGGTTGGGCAGACCCGCGAAATTCATGCGCCGGGTCACCAGGAGTTCCGGGCCGAAGCCCAGTCCCCGGAGGCGGGCCTCGGTGCGAGGCAGTTCCAGTGGATCCACATCGATGCCGAAGAGGCGGCCGCCGGGCCGGAGCCGCGGCAGGATCGCCTCGGCATGGCCTCCGAAGCCCAGCGTCGCGTCCAGCCCCACCTCGCCGGGCTGGGGATCCAGGAGCTCCAGGATCTCCTGCACGCAGATGGGCCGGTGGGTGCCCGCGGGCGTGTGGCCCCGCTCGCGCACCTTCTCCAGTTCCCCGGTGTGGACCTGGGGATCCAGTTCCTTGTACTTCTCCTGGAAGCCCCGAGGGTGCGTCCCCTTGTAGCGGATCCGGCGCTTGTGTTCGGGCTCATCGCTCATGGGGGGGTTCCAGTGCACAGGGAGACGGACTCATGGAGAGGATCCCCTGTTTTGAGCTTATCCCGTTCCCGCCGCCCTGCCATCCTCGAGCCATGCACCTGGAGCATCTCGAGATCGTGAACTTCCGCGGCATCGCGCGGCTGCGCCTCCAGCTGGAGGCCGAGACCACCGTGCTCTTCGGGGAGAACGCCTGGGGAAAGACGAGCCTGGTGGAGGCCCTCCAGAGCACGCTTGGAGCGCGTGAACTCACCGAAGAGGATTTCCACCGCCTGGCCAATGACCGCAGCACCATCGCCAAGCGCATGAGCATCACACTGGGCTTCCAGGGAGAGCCGTCCAGCGGACTGGAGCGCGCAGGCTGGCGGGACGCCGCCGGGACCTTCCATCTCGCCCTCCAGTGGGCGGGGAGGCGCCTGGACCGGAGCCGGGCCCGTGTCCGGCGCGTCTTCCTGGACGGCGAAGGACGCGAACTGCCCCTTCCCGACGGGGAGGGCCCGAGGCTGGCGGACCTAGTGCTGAAGGGCCACCCCCTCTACGTGTTCCGGGAAATCCGCCTGGCCGACGGGATGCTGGCGCCGGCCCTGGCCCCGGACCTGGAGATGCACGAGGACCCTGAACGGGCCGTGGGGCGGATCTTCGAGCGCCTGCTCTCCGTGCCCCACCAGGTGCATCCGGGGGAACTGGCCCGGGGCCTGGAGGCCCTCAAACGGGTGGCGGAGCGCCGTCCGGAACTCTTCCGGGCCATCCGCCCCGAAGGGTTCCGCCGGGCCACGGATATCGCGGAGATGCCCCTGGCGGTGCAGGACGGCCGCTCCCTGGCCGATCTCGCCCAGCACGCCGGGGCGGGCATGAGGCAGGTGGCCCTCCTGGCGCTGATGGGCGCCATGCTCCAGGCGGAGATCACGGCCCCCCGGGGCGAGGGCGCCCAACCCATCCTGGTGCTGGAGGACCCGGAGACCCATCTGCACCCGATTCAGCTGGCCACGGTCTGGAACCTCATGTCCCAGCTCTCCGTGCAGAAGCTCGTGACGACTGCCAGCGGCGCGCTGATGGCGGGGGTGCCCATGCGCTCCCTGCGCCGCCTCCTGCGCCGCAGCAGCGATACCGCCGTGTTCCCGGACCCGGAGGAAGGGCCCATGGGCCAGACGGAGATCCGCCGGGTGGCCTTTCATGTGCGCACCCACAACGCCGACAGTCTCTTCGCCCGGGTCTGGCTCCTGGTGGAAGGGGAGACCGAGGCCTGGCTCCTGCCCGAACTGGCTCGGGTCTGGGGACTCAACTTCCCCCTGGAGGGCATTCATTGCGTGCCCTTCGCCCAGGCGGGCCTCGCCCCCCTGGTGGCCTTCGCGGACCGCTTCGGCATTCCCTGGCACCTCATTGCCGATGGGGATGAGGCGGGACAGCACTACGCAGCCAAGGTGCGCAAGCAGCTCCACCGCAGATCCGAGGCCAGGCACCTCACGGTCCTGCCGGATCCCGATCTGGAGCACTTCCTCTGGCGTTTCGGTTTTGATGGCATCTACCGGCAGGCGGCGGGGCACATGGCGCCGGACGCGGAAACAGCCGCCATCATCCACCAGGCCCTGCGGACCCGGTCCAAGCCCGGCATGGCCCTGGAAGTGGCCGAAGCGGCCGGCGCCCGGGGCCCCCAGGGCATTCCGCCCCTGCTGGGAAGGCTCTTCACCACACTGCAGAACCTGGCCAAGCGGGGGTAGGGCAGTCCTGGAATCAGGCTGGAAGTGCACTACTGGTACCCCTGGCGCCATGGAAGCTCAGGTGCCAGGCCTGTTGCCGCATAGAAATGGAGCTAGCCAGCTGAGCGGAGGCGGCGCGGTAAGACGGAGAGCGAAGCGGGACGCTGAGCGAGGAAACCTGCCCGCGAAGGCAGCGTCCGAGTTGAGCGATTGGTTAGGCCGGAGTGGCGTATAGATCCAAAAATCCGCACTTAATACAACGGAATGTCTGGATAGGAAGACGCCGACGGTCTTGAGTGTTGGTGCCAAATAAACCTGCAGTTAATCCAGGCTCGTATTGCCCTTCGATCCATTCTGATTCAGTGACGCGATCGCCATGAGCTTTATCTGCCATGTACCCTCGCTCCATCGGACCACCGCATTTCGAGCAAATCAGGGATGTTTCTGCCATTTGGGTTCCTAAGAAACGAAAAAGAATCACCAAGAGACGGATACGGCCTAACGAAAGAAGTTGGACCTAGCCGCTGCGCGGCGGGGTGCGGGCTTGGCGGCAGGTTGATGAGGAAAGCGTAGCTTGGGGGGCGGATCGGGGCCA
>JAYSNJ010000129.1:0-30223 GCA_043723905.1 Holophagaceae bacterium | reverse complement strand
CGCCAATGCTGGCATTGGCGGGCCCTGGGACCTGCTCTGGGGCCTGCTGGAGCGACTCCCCTGCCCCTGAGGAGAGATCAGCCGCCCTGGGTCATATTCCCCTTCATCCCTGTTCTTCAGGCTTTTCATTGCTTTTCAGAGCCGCGCATCCCTGGTGGATCTTTCCCAGCGCGTTCGCAGCAGATCGCCCTGCCCTCAGTCCATCCGCAGGCTAAGATCGGCGGCGGGGGCGCTGTGGGTGAGGGCGCCGACGCTGAGGAAATCCACGCCGGTCTCGGCCACGGCCCGGGCCCGAGCCAGGGTCAGGTTCCCGCTGGCCTCCAGGAAGACCCGGCGGCCGCAGGCATTGCGCAGCAGCACGGCGGCCGCCATGGTCTCCAGGCTCATGTTGTCCAGTAGCAGGCCGTCCACCTCGGGCAGGGCCAGGCATTCCTTCACCTGGTCCAGGGTCTCGGCCTCCACCTCGATGCGCAGGAGGTTCGGGGAGACCCGGCGGGCCCCGTCCACGGCGGCCGCGATCCCACCGGAGGCGGCGATGTGGTTCTCCTTGAGCAGGATCCCGTCCCCCAGTGTGAGCCGGTGGTTGACCCCTCCCCCGCAGCGCACGGCGTACTTCTCCAGCAGCTTGAGGCCCGGCGTGGTCTTGCGGGTATCCAGGAGCCTGGCCCCCGTGCCCTCGATGGCCTCGACGAAGGCCCGGGTGAGGGTGGCCGTGCCCGAGAGGCGCTGGAGGAGATTGAGCATCACCCGCTCGGCCATGAGGATCGCCCGGCTGGAGCCGCTCACCCGCAGCACCTCCATGCCCCGCAGCACGCGATCCCCGTCGCGCGCGAGAGCCTTCACCTCGAGTCGGGGATCCACGGCGTGGAAGACCGCTTCCGCCGCGGGCAGACCCGCCAGCACGAGCTCGCCCTTGGCGATGACCTTGGCCGTCATGGGTCGATCCGGCACGGAGGCCGTGGTCCAGTCCTGGGTGCCCCAGTCCTCCCGCAGGAAGGCGTGCAGCTGCTCGATGTAGGAAAGGACGTGGGGAGGGTTGAACATGGGCGGCCTCGGGATCCAGGTCCCGATTCTCCCATCTTTCCGCAGCGTTCAGTCCCCGCTGGGGCCAGAACCCTCCCAGGGTTTATCCTGAAGCCCTCCGAGGCCGACAGGATGAGGATGAAGCCCCACCAGGAAAGTGCGCTGGACCGGCGCGGCCCGCGAAGGGGCCTTGGCCGTGCCCTCGGCACCGCGATCCTCGCCCTGGCCTGCCTCTTCGGCCCGGGGCTGCGAGCCCGTTCCCAGGGCCCCGGCACGCCCCAGCGCCCGGTCCTCGTGGGCGTCAACAGGGACTATCCGCCCTACGAATTCCTGAATCCCCAGGGCCAGCCCCAGGGCTACGACGTCGATCTCACCTTGGCCGTGGCCCGGGTCATGGGCCTCGAGGTCCGGATCCTGCCCGGTCCCTGGGACCAGATCCGCAGCGATCTGGAGGGCGGGCGGATCGATCTGGCCGCCGGCATGCTCAAGTCCCCCGACCGGGAGCGCTTCGCCGATTTCTCCAAACCCCACATGGTGGTCCACTACGCGATCTTCCTGCGCAGCGACTCGCCTGCCGTGACGTCCCTGGAGGACCTGCGCGGCCGCAGGATCCTCGTGGAACGGGGCAGCCAGATGCACGAGCACCTGGTGGAGCTGGGGTTCGGAGCCTCCGTCCTGCCCGTCGCCTCCGAGCCGGAGGCCCTGCGGGTCCTGGCCTCCGGGCGCGGAGACGCCGCGCTGGCACCCCTCCTGGAAGGGATCCTCCAGATCCGGTCCACCGGCCTCAGCCACCTTCGGCCCGTGGGGGGTCCCGTCTTCAGCCGGGAGCTCTGCTTCGCGGTGGCCAAGGGCCGGGAGGACCTGAGGGCCCAGCTCGACACCGGACTGGCGATCCTCCACCGGACGGGGGAATACGAGCAGATCTACCGCCGCTGGTTCGGCAGCCTGGACCCCAAGCCCCTCAGCCCCTGGCAGATCCTCCGGACCAGTCTCTGGATCGTCCTGCCCCTGCTGGGAGCCACCCTCGCCGTGCTGCTCTGGAACGGGCTGCTCCGCCGGAGGGTCTACCGGGCCACCCTCCAGCTCCGGGAGGCGAACCTGTCCCTCCGGGAGAGCGAGGGTCTGCTGAAGGCCGTGATCGACAGCATCCCCCTCATGCTCTTCGTGAAGGATCCCCGGGACAAATTCCGTTTCACGGTCTGGAACAAGAAGGCCGAGGAACTGCTCGGAATCCCCCGGGACGAGGTTCTCGGGAAGACAGACTACGACATCCTCCCCGCCGATACGGTGGAAGCCTTCCAGCAGGCGGACCAGGCCGTGCTGGACTCAGGGCGGATGCTGGACATCCCCGAGGAGACCGTCCTGAGCCGGGTCAAGGGGCCCGTACTGCTGCACACCATCAAGATCCCGGTTCCCGACGAGGAGGGCCGCCCCCGCTTCCTGCTGGGAATCTCCGAGGACCTCGCGCTCTTCAAGCGCATCGAGGCCCAGCTGCGCCGCAGCCAGGCCAGCCTCGCCCAGGCCCAGCGCCTGGCCCGGATGGGCAGCTGGGAGATGGATCTCGCCTCCGGGACAGGCTTCTGGTCCGACGAGATGTACCGGATCCTGGGCCACGAGCCCGGGGACGGCCCTCCCACCCTGGAGGCCCTCCTGCGCCACAGCCATCCCGAAGATCTGGAGCGGATGCGGGGCCTGCTCAACAGGGCCGGCGAGCAGAAAAGCTTCCACACGCTCGATCACCGGATCGTCCTGGCCGACGGCACCGTGCGGCAGCTGCTCTCCCACGTGGAGGCCCACACGGGCGCTGAAGGGAGGGTCCTGAAGCTCCTGGGCACCTCCCAGGACCTCACGGAACGGCGAAATGCCGAGGATGCCCTGCGCCAGACCCAGCGCCTCGAGAGCCTCGGCGTGCTCGCGGGGGGCATCGCCCACGATTTCAACAATCTGCTCACGGCCATCGTGGGCAACCTGAATCTCGCCCAGGACCGCACAGGCCGGGAGCACCCGGCCGCCCCCTACCTGGAGAAGATCGAGACCACCGTCCTGCGCGCCTCCGCCCTCTCCCGGCAGATGCTGGCCTACAGCGGCCGGGGCACCTTCATCATCAAGCCCCTGGACCTGAACCTGCTGATCCGGGAGATGACGCACCTCCTGGAGGTCTCCATCTCGAAGAAGGTGGCGATCGGGTTCGCCCTGGATCCCACCATCCCCTGGATCGACGCCGACGAGGGCCAGATCCAGCAGATCGTGATGAACCTGGTGACCAACGCCTCCGAGGCCATCGGGGATCGCGAGGGTTCGATCCGCCTCGGGACGAGCCTCCAGGCTCTGGACCCCGAGACCCTGGCCTCCCACTTCCCGGGACAGGATCTGGAGGCGGGCACCTACGTCATCTTCGAGGTCCAGGACACGGGCTGCGGCATGGAACCGGAGGTCCTGGACAGGCTCTTCGAGCCCTTCTTCACCACCAAGTTCTCGGGGCGGGGGCTGGGGCTGTCGGCCCTGCGCGGCATCATCAAATCCCACGATGGCGGCATCTGGATCGAGAGCCAGCCGGGCCAGGGTTCCACTTTCCGCATCTACCTCCCGGCCAGCGCCGAGCACCCGGCGCCCCTGCCGGAGAGCCCGGAGCCCCGGGCCCGGACCTTCCGGGGCACCCTCCTCATCGCCGAGGACGAGCCCACGGTCCGCCTCTCGATGACGGAGATGCTCCAGAGTCTCGGCTACCAGGTCCTCGAGACGCCGGACGGCGTGGAGGCCGTGGAGTGCTTCCGCACCCACAGCGACGACATCTCCGCCGTGATCCTGGACCTGACCATGCCCCGCATGGATGGGCGCGAGGCTCTCAAGGCCATCCTGAAGCTGAAGCCCGATGCCAAGGTGATCCTCTGCAGCGGGTACCACGAGCAGGAGGCCCTGCAGGGCACCGAGGCCCGCAGCATCCAAGGGTTCCTGCCCAAGCCCTACCGCCTGCGGGAACTCCAGGCCATTCTCGAGAAGGTGCTGGGGAGCCCCGACCCGCAATAACCTCCGGAACCTAATCAGCCTTGACCGCACACGGGAGCGCTAGAATTCCAGCCCGGAGTTCCCTGATGCACGCACGTCTCCTGAAGCCTTCCGATTACCGAGCCATGCCCTGGAAAAACGGGGGCGGCACCACCACGGAACTCGCCATCGAGCCCGAAGGGGCCACCCTGGAGAGCGGCTTCCAGTGGCGCCTGAGCATGGCGGATGTCTTCACGGACGGGCCCTTCTCCCCCTTCCCCGACTGCCAGCGGACCCTTCTGCTGCTCAAGGGGAAAGGCCTCGAACTGGACTTCAACGGGAACGGCTGCCAGCGGCTGGAAAGGGCCTTCGAGCCCGTGATGTTCCCGGGCGAGTGGCGCGCGGCCGGCCACCTGCTGGACGGCCCCTGCCGGGATTTCAATGTGATCACCCACCGGGGATTCACCCAGAAGGTCAGCATTCTCCGCCCCGAGCCCCGGAGCGTGCTCCCGGCGGCGCCCACCCTGCTCCTCTTCTGCGCCCAGGGCCGAGCCCGGGTGACACCCACCGGGAATCTGGTGGGCCACCACGAACTGCTCCGCCTGGATGATGCGGGCGTGGTGGAGATCACCGCCGAGGCGCCGGAGACCCTGGTGGTGGCCATCGCCATCGCACCGGAGAGCGCCGGCTAGATGGGGGTGTACTCCTGCACAAATAAAGGATGAACCACAGAGGCCACAGAGAAAGAAAAGAGAGAGCACAGAGAAAAGGAAAATCCGTGGTTCGGTCTTTCCTCTGGGCCCTCTCCCTTTTGCCTCCGTGCTCTCCGTGGTTCAGTTTTTTCTGGGTGCGTCGAATTCCCGCGATTCAGCGTTTCTTTCCCATCTCGCCGATGACCACGGACACCGTCTGCTCGTTGTTGTTCATGTCCACGACCTTGACGGTGACCCGGTCGCCCCGCATGCGATCCCGGGGGATCAGGACATCGAAGCGCTCTTCTTTCATGTCGAAGACCCGGTCCTCGGGGGCGACCTGCAGCCACTGGTCCCCGTCGGCGCTCACGGCGGCCTCCTTCAGGATCGAGGTCTCGTCCCGGGCCAGGAAGCGGACGCGGAGGCTCTCGCCTTCGGGGCTGGCCGTGAATTCCGAGATCACCGGCGGCATGTGGTCGATCAGGAAGGGCGCCGTCCTCCAGGTGGCCATCTCCGCCAGATTGAAGGGCTGGCCGGGGAGGTCCGAGGCGACCACTTCCAGGCGGTACTTCCCGTCGGGAATGGGCAGGGTATCGAAGGTGAAGAAGCGCTCCTTCCAGGTCTTCTCCAGCTCGATGGGCACCCCCTTCTCGGCCAGGAGCCGCAGGCGGAACTGGAGCTGATCGCCGTTGGGATCGCTCACCTTGAAGACGAAGGCCTGGGCGCCGCGCCGGAAGCTGCGCTTCTCCGTGCCCATGTAGCCCAGGGCGGGAATCAGCTTCTGCGTGTCCACGGGCACCCGCTCGATGCCGATATCGTCGGGAGGGGCCGTCCGGGTGATGACCAGGCCCGGAGGCATGATCTCGATGTTCTCCCACAGGGGAGCCAGGTTGCGGTTGGCCCAGTGCAGGCGCACGCCTTCCACCACCGGGGTCGCCCCTCCCCGGGAACTCGTGAGCCTCAGGCGGAACTGGGCGAAGCGGGCGGGCTTGAGGTTGGGGCGCTCGCCGCTGCGGAGGGGCGGCGTCCAGGGCGACCAGGTGCTGTCCGGTGTCTCCGTGGAGCCCACCCGGTACTGGAGATCCACCCCGGTGCCGCTGGGAGCGTCGAGATCCAGATAGGCCCGGCCCCAGTCGGCAATGGGCGAACCCTTCAGGATCCGGCTTTCCAGCGTGCCCTCGGTGGCCTGGTTTTCCGAAAGGAGATGGATCTCCGCGGGATTGGAGCCGATCACCATCAGGTCCGAACCCGCGCCCAGGAGGGCGCTGGCCTGGGCCGTGCCGAGATCCTGGATGACGCCGAAGGGATCGAGATCCCGCCCCGCGTCCTGGAGCGGAATGCTGAAGATGCGGGAGCGGTTGCCCGTTCCCACCAGGAGCTGGCTGCCCCAGGTGGCGAGGGCGAAGACCTGGGCCTGGGAGCTCTGCCAGAGCGTTTCAGGCACCCCGCTGCGGTCCAGGCGGATCACGGCCCCCTTGGTGGAGACTCCGGCCTCGGCCAGGTAGCCCTCCCGCCGCTCGAGATTGCCCGAGGCGAAGCGGTTCGCCAGGCCGTTGCTGGCACCGACGAAGAGCTGGCCCTCGTGTCTGACGAGGCTGCGCACTTCCTCGAAACCCGTGGCGTGCAGGGTCTCCAGGCGATCCCCGGTCTGCACGCCCGAATAGCGGAGCACGAGGCCCCGACCGTGGGAGCCCAGGTACCAGCCCCCCTGACCATCGGGAGTCATGCAGGTGAAGGCCGTCTCCTCGGGCAGTTCGGCCAGGCGGCGGCTGAAGTTCTCCCGGGCCAGGAGGAGCACGGCGCCCTTCTCGCTGCCCCCGGCCACCAGCAGTTCGCTGCCCAGGAGCCCCAGGGCCCAGACCATCTTGGCGTCGATATCGGCGAAGGGCTTGACCTCCCCGGAAGGCGTCACCCGGAACAGCTTGCCCTCGCCCGTGGGGGCGACGATCAGATCCTGGCCCAGCTTCACCATGGCGAAGACGATGCCCCCCTTGACCTGCCCCAGGGGCCTCACCTGTCCTCCCGCATAGTGGAAGAGCTTGCCCTCGTTGCCCGCGCTCAGATAGGCCCCGCCCGTGCCATCGGGAATGGCGGCCCAGACGACGCCTTCCGGGAGCTGGGCCACGCGCCGCAGGGAGGGCGCCAGCCTCAGGCGACCGTCCGCGCCGATGCGCACGCCATGCGCGTCGGCCCCGAGCCAGTCGTTGAAGGAGGCGAAATTCGCCACCGGGGGCTCGGCCATGACCGCCTGGGCCACCAGCGCGGGAATCATCAGCGGAAGCATCGCCTTCACTCGCATCGTCTCTCCGTTTGCATTCAAGCCAAAGCCCTCAAGGCCCCTTGTCTATTCGATTTCCAGTTCCAGGCTCACGAGCCCGCGCACTTCCCGCTCCAGGGGCAGGAGGGCGCGGCCGATGATGCGCCGCTGGAGCCGGTTGGTCGTGCTGTCACCGTCGCTCCCCAGCAGGCTGGACACGGTCGGAGGAATGCCCTCGATGCGGCTGCCCCGGAGCCCCGCCCCGGCCTGGCTCTGCACCAGGAGGCTGTAGGCGTGGTTGTTGCGCAGCGCCCCGTTGAGGATGCGGACCACATCGCCCAGGCTGCTGAGCTCGATGGCCCTTTCGTCGGGATCCGTGGCCACCAGGCTCAGGCCGTCGCCCACCAGGAGGGTGGCCTTGCCGGGCCTGGCCGAGGAGGGCACGTTGACGTTGAAGGTGGCCGTTTCCCGGATGCCCTGGAAGTTCTGGAGAGTGACGAGCACGGGCAGCACCTCGCCCCGCTTCACCCGGGCCTTGAGGGTGCGCACACCGGAAATGAGCGTCATGTCGAGGCGCTCCTCGGCCTTCACGTTCAGGGAGATGCCCTCGATGTTGGCCTTCTCGAAGGGATTGAGCGTGACGGCCTGGGTCATGCCGCCCACATACTGGGCCAGGCGCACGGCGTTCAGGTCCGCGACCATGCTTTCGAGCTGGATGGGACTCTGCCCGGCCAGCTTGATGTTGCCCTGGAGGGAGAGGCTCTGGAAACCCTGGCCCCGGACGTGGGTGTTGAGGGTCTGCATCAGCACCGTGGCGGCCAGGTTGGGCGTGATGAAGGGGCTGTCGATGAGTTCGAACTTGAAATTCAGGGTCCGCTTGCCTCCCAGGTTCAACCCGATGCGCAGGGGCACCAGTTTCGCTTCGGCCCCCAGGAGGCCGGCGATCCCGGCGCTCCGATCCAGGCGCACGGCGCCAATGGGGGCCACGGCCCCGGAGAACTTGTAGGAGGAGCCGTCCAGGGTGCCCACATTGCCGAACACGGTGGCCGACCAGAGCGGCAGATCCACGGGCCCCAGATTGAAGAGAGGGTGGCCGAAGAGCAGCACCTTCTTGCCCGAGACGTAGGTGATGGTGCCGCTGGCGGCGAAGTCCATGTCGCCCTGGACCAGGTTCACGACCACCATGCCCCCGGGTTCGAGGGGGCTGGCCTCTGAGCCTCCGGCACTGCTGCTGCGGCCGGCGCTGGCCATGAAGCGCAGGGGAACCCCATGCCAGAGCGCCTGGGCCTCCGGCCCCAGTTCGGTGCCGAAGACGGGCAGGGGCAGCGTCGCAGCAACCTGCGCCCCCACGTCCATGAGCTCGGCCAGGGGGATCATCTCGCCGCGCAAGGCCGACTTCAGCACCTTGGGGGGCTCGATCTTGGGCAGGATCAGCGGCGTGTTGAAGCCCGGGGTCTCGGGGATCTCCTTGAGCTGCTCGAGCATCTCCGCGATGGGGGTGATGCCCGCCACGGGCTCTCTTGGAAAAGGCGGGCCCTGGGAGAGGGCGCCGATGAGCTTGCCATCGATGTAGCAGGGGGATCCGCTCATGCCGTGCAGGAGGCCCGTGTCGGCCAGGGGGCCGCCGCTGGCCTTCACCCAGATGATGGCGCGCCCCGGGGCGGAGTCGCGCTGGACGCCCATCACCTCGAACTCGAACCGTTCGATCTTGCCCCCCTTGAAGACCGTCCGCCCCTGCCCCTTCATTCCCGGATGGATCTCGGAAACGGACATCGTGGGCGGCACGGACTGGGCGCAGAGCACGGCGCCGAAGGCGAGGAGGGGAAGGGTTCTTTTCAAGGGACGCATGCGCAACTCGAAGCTATTTGTCTAGAGCCTAGCAGGGAGAGGCGCCCCGACCGGCCGGGAAACCCCTATGGCCTGAGATGTCCCCACCCCCCCTTTGGTTCCGGCGGAGCCCTGAAGCGCCCTGCTAGGCTGGAAGGATGAGGATTCTGATTCTAGGCGATGTAGTGGGCGAGCCGGGGCGGCGGCTCGTGGAGGCCTTCCTCCCCGAACTCCGCCGGGAACTGCGCCTGGATTTCATCGTCGTCAACGGCGAGAACGCGGCCCACGGCCACGGGATCACGGAGCGCATCGCGCGGCAGTGGCTGGACGAGTTCGGCGTGGATGTCATCACCACCGGCAACCACGCCTTCGACGTGAAGGATATCGGCACCTTCTTCCCGAAGGAGCCCCGCCTCCTCCGCCCCGCCAACTATCCCCCCGGCACGCCCGGCGCGGGCTACGTCAAGCTGCACACACCCACGGGCCAGGAGGTGCTGGTGATCAACCTCATGGGCCGGGTCCACATGCCGCCCTGTGATGATCCCTTCCGCTGCGTCGATGCCATCCTCGCCAAGGAGCGGGCCGATCTCGTGCTAGTGGACATGCATGCCGAGGCCACCAGCGAGGCCCTGGCCATGGGCTACTACCTGGAGGGCCGGGTCGCCGCCGTGGTGGGGACGCACACCCACGTGCCCACCCTGGATGCCAGGCTCCTGCCGGGGGGCACGGCCTATGTCACCGATATCGGCATGGTGGGCCCCTACGATGGTGTCATCGGGATGAAAAAGGAAGCCAGCCTCAGCCGCTTCCTGCGGGCGAAGCCGGACCGCTTCGAAGTGAGCGAAGGCGATCTGCAGCTGCACGGCCTGTGCATCGTCACCGAGGGCAAGAAGGCCATCAGCGTCGAACGGATCCTGAGGCGCCTCTGATGAAACACGGGAAGCGGGGGCTCCAGCCCATCGGCCTGGTCGTCGAGGATCCCCGGGCCGCGGAAAAGCGGGCGGAACTCCGCCTCGCCCGCGCCTGGGCCCTGGTGGTCGGCCCGGCCCTGGTGAACTACACCCGCCCCCTTCGCGTCCGCCGGGGCACCCTGGTGATGGGCTGCTGGAAACCCGAACTCGTGCCCAGCCTCCGCAAGGCCGCCGAGGCCGTCTGGCCCGAGATCCAGGCCCGCCTGGAGCGGATGCTCAGGCTCAAGCTGCGCCAGGTGGAAGTGCTCCCCTGCGACCCGCCCATTCCCGCCGAACCCGGTCCGGCGCCCCTCCCGCCCGAGGACGCCATGGTCGCCGTCCTGCGCAAGCTCCGGGATCTCCGCAATCAGGGATGGACGGGCCGCAGCAGCTGAGGTAGCATCGATTCTTCTCTTCCATCGGGGCGTGGCTCAGCCTGGTAGAGCGCTCGGTTCGGGACCGAGAGGTCGGAGGTTCGAATCCTCTCGCCCCGACCAACAAACAAAACGGCACCCTTGGGTGCCGTTTTGTTTGTTGCCCGAAGCAGGATTCGAACCTCCGAATGGGATCGCGGAGACAGCGCATGCGCGCTGTCGAAGCGAGACCGGGCACAGCGTAGCCGGGCCAGTTCGAATCCGTCCCGCCTGAGTTGACGGCGACGAGCGGATGTCCGAATGGGATCGCTTCGATCGCGCATGCGCGCTGTCGGAGCGAGACCGGCAGACTTTGAAGCCGGATGCGTTCGAATCCACGGTTGCGTGGGGGGGCGTCAACAAAGGGCAACCTCCGAATGGGACCGCCCGAGGCGTGCCCTTGGCCCATCCCTCCATGGCAATTCGGGTGGGCCACGCCGATCTTTCGAGCTTGTGCGATGATGGGGCCTTGGAGAAACCACGCATGGCCCCTCGCAAAAAGACCCCGATCGAGAAGCCCGTCGCCGCCCCGAAGGCGGAGGCGAAGCCCAAGGCCACCAAGCCCGCCGTGAAGAAACCCGCCAAGGCCGAGGCGAAGGCGCCCCTGGCTCCGGTCCAGAAGGCGGAACCCGCCCCCAAGAAGACCAAGGCCCCCTCGAAGGCCGCACCTCTGCCAGCACTGGCGCCCGAGCCCCGGGTCGCCCCCAAGGCGGCCTCGAAGAAGAAGGCACCTGCCGAGGCCCGAGAGGCCCTTCCCGCCACGCCCATCGCCCCACCCAAGCCGATCCCCGCCCCCAGGCCCGCCCCTTCCTTCACGCCCCATGCCCAGAAGGTGATGGAAGCCATCGCCGAAGGCCGCGCCATCGAGCTCATCTTCCTGGACGGGGACGCCTATCCTCCGCGCACCTTCGAGGCCCGGCAGCTGCTCTTCGACGTCTTCACCGGCAGCTGGTTCGCCTGGGGCTGGGACCGCCGCTACAACGCCGAACGGCACCACTGCCTCGACCTGCTCGCCGAGATCAATTCGGTCGAGGGCCCCGGCCGCTCCGCCCAGGGCCCCTTCCCCGAGGGCACTCCGGCCAACCAGATCGGCGGCTGGCGCGGGGGAGAACCCATCCCCGTGAAGGCCGTGCTCCAGAAGCAGTGGATCTTCGCAGTCAGGCAATCGCCCGCCCCCTTCCCGGATTTCCTCCTCGAGGATGTGGAGGACGGCAAGGCTCAGGTCTCCTTCACGGGCACGGATCTCCGGGCCATCGCCCGGTGGTGCATGCAGTTCGGGGATGGCATCCAGGTGCTGGAACCCCAGCGCCTCGTGGACCGGATCCGGCAGGTCGGTGTCAGCTGGGCGGGCAAGGCCGCGGCCTCGCCCCTGCCTCCCCTCGCTCCCAGGGCTCATCCGAGGCAGGAATCCCGACCAGAGCCGAAGGCGGAAGCCCGCGAGGCGCGCCACGAGCCCCGGGAACCCAGGCGGCACGAGACGCCCCGGCATGAGACACCCCGACACGAGGCGCCCCGGCACGAGACCCCTCGTAAGGAATCCCGAGAGAACAGGGAATCCGAAGCCCCTAAAGGCAAGCCGGCCCGGGTCGAGGTCCGCATCGAGAGGCTCTGAGTCCATCCGGTTGCGGGGGAGCCATCGTCATACATCCCCTTTGTTCACGCGATATTGAGAGCAGCCCTTTCGATTCCTTTTCGGATGCCTGTATCCTCTATAGAACGGAGTGCGTCCATGGTTCTGTTCTCGCTACGAAGTGCCCTCTTCGCCCTGCTGGCAGCGGTCTCGCTGTCGGCCCAGGGGCTTTCCCCTGAGGACAACGCCTGCCTGGCCTGCCACGGCCGACCGGGGATGACCGCCAAGGGGCCCGGGGGCGAGGCGAAGGCCCTCCATGTGAACAAGGCCGAGTTCGGCAATTCCGTCCACGCCTCCCTGGGCTGCACCGGCTGCCACGCGGATCTGGCCGGGGCCTCCCACCCCGGGAAGGAGAAGCCCCAACCGGTCTCCTGCGAAGGCTGTCACGCCGAATCGGTGAAGACCTTCAACAGCAGTGCCCATGCCGCCGCCCTGCGGGCTGGGCGCTACGCCCCCACCTGCGTGGACTGCCACAGCAAGCACGATATCAAGGGCGCCATGGACCCGGCTTCTCCCGTGTCGCGGAAGAATCTGGCCAAGACCTGCGGCATGTGCCACGAAGAAGTCGTGAAGGACGTCATGGAAAGCACCCACGGCCAGGCCATGGCCCGGGGCGTGAAGGAGGCTCCCACCTGCCTCGACTGCCATTCCGATCACAAGCTGGAGACGCTGAAGGGCGCGACCACCCTCAAGATCTCCGAGCAGGTCTGCAGCCGCTGCCACGCCTCCCAGCGCATGAATTCCAAGCTCCACATCGCCGGCAACCGGGTCTCCACCTTCTTCGAGAGCTACCACGGCCTGGCGGCCAAGCTGGGGTCCACCTCGGCGGCCAACTGCGCCAGCTGTCACGGGTTCCACAAGATCCTGCCCTCCTCGGACCCCAAGTCCTCCGTGCATCCCGCCAATCTCGTCACGACCTGCCAGAAGTGCCACCCCGGCGCCAGCGAGAAATTCACGGCGGGGCGCATCCACTCCGAGGGCACCGAGGTGGCCACTCTGGGCGACCGCATCAACAGCTGGGTGAAGCGCGCCTACGTGGGCATGATCCTGGCCGTGGTGGGCGGCATGGCGGCCCACAATCTCTTCGCCCTGTGGCGCAAGGCCCGCTACGCCTACCGCGATCCCGAGCGCACCGTCGTCCGGATGAGCCTCGTGGCCCGCATCCAGCACGGCCTGCTGGCCACCAGCTTCATCTACCTGGTGCTCACGGGCTTCGCCCTGAAGTACCCCGAGTCCTGGCTGGGGGATGTCTTCGGCGCCAGCGAGGCCTTCCGGCGCATCGGCCATCGCGCCGCGGCCGTGATCATGATCACCCTCTCCTTCTTCCATCTCTTCTTCGCCATCTTCACCCGCGCTGGACGGAAGTTCGTGATGGACATGTGGCCCGAGAAGAAGGACCTCTTCGATGTCATCGTGAACCTGCGCCACTTCAAGAGCTCGAAGCACCCGAGGCCCCAGTTCAAGCGCTTCGGCTACGCGGAAAAGGCCGAATACTGGGCCCTGGTCTGGGGCACGATCATCATGGGCGCCACGGGCCTCATGCTCTGGGCCAAGATGTGGGTCACCCAGTGGCTGCCCCGCTGGATGGTGGATGTGGCCACCACCGTGCATCTCTACGAAGCCATCCTGGCCACCCTGGCCATCATCGTGTGGCACTTCTACTTCGTGATCTTCGACCCGGACGTCTATCCCCTGAACTGGGCCTGGTTCGACGGCCGCGTCAACCGCGAACACTACCGCGAGGAGCATCCCCTCGACACCCCGGAAGAGGTGGCCTTCAACGACAAGGCGAAGCCCGAAGAGGACTCCGAATAGGGATTCCCCTCCCCCTGTGAACGAACGGCCCGCACCACGGGCCGGTCGTTCTATTCTTGACCAATTCAATCAGGAACCCTAGACTGCAGGGACCGGTGATCAGCGGTCAGTGATCGGTCCAATTACGTTCCGTCTTCCTCCGCTATTCCCCCTGCCCACCAGCCACTGTCCACTGCCCACTGCCTTTAGAAAGCTGCCCCCTTGAAGATCTCGGCCCGCGGACGGTACTCGATGCAAGCCCTCTTCGACCTGGCCCACCACAGCCATGGGCAGCCTGTGCCTCTGCACCTCATCGCCCAGCGCCAGGAGCTGAGCCTCCCCTTCCTGGAACAGATCTTCAACAAGCTCAAGAAGGCGGGCATCGTCACCAGCGTGCGAGGGCCCAAGGGGGGCTACATCATCACCCGGCCCTGCAACGAAGTCAGCGTGGGAGATGTGCTGCGCCTGACGGACAGCAGCTTCTACGCCAGCGCCAAGGACGACCCCACCAGCGCAAGGTCGGCCCTCCAGGCGGACGAGAAGATGAACCGCCTCCTCTGGAAGCAGCTCTCCGACCATGTCACCCACTTCATGGACACCGTCTCCCTGGCCGATCTCTGCGTGGAGAGCGGCAGCAACGCGTGTCCCGAGTGCACCTGCCCCACCTACACCCACGACGTGGAAGACCAGATCAAGCGTGGCACCCGCAAGCCCTGCGAATTCTAGATGTCCAATCCTTGCGCCCTGCCCACCCCGGCCCTGCCTCCCACCGAGGAGGACCTGAGGGGCCTGCCCAAACTGGAGGAACGGCTCCGCCGCCGGGTGGGTGTCTGCGTCACCGAATACGAACTCCTCCAGGACGGGGACCGCATCCTCGTGGGCCTCTCCGGGGGCAAGGACTCCTGGGCCTGCCTCGATCTGCTCAATTCCCTCCGGAAGCGCGCCCCCATCAAGTTCGAGGTCCACGGCGCGACCATCGATCCCGGCTTCCCCGGCTACAACCCGGACCGCATCGCGGAAGTCTGCGAGCGCCTCGGCGTGCCCCACGTGATCCTGCCCGCCCCCATCGATCAGATGGTCCGCAAGCGGCCGGAGACCACCCCCTGCGCCATCTGCTCGCGCCTGCGCCGGGGCGTGCTCTACACCTATGCCAAGACCCACGGCTACACCAAGATCGCCCTGGGCCATCACCTGGACGATCTCATCGAGACCCTCCTCCTCAACCAGTTCTTCGAGGGGCGCCTCTCCACCATGCCCCTCAGGCTCAACAGCGATGACGGGGCCAATGTGGTGATCCGGCCCCTGGGCACCTGCGAGGAGGAGGATCTCCGCCGCTTCGCCTGGCTCAAGGGCTACCCCATCGTCCCCTGCGGCTGCCCCCTCTGCGGCGCCTCGGTCCTGGAGTCCAGCCGCGCCCAGGTGAAGGCCCTGGTCGCCACCCTGCGGGAGAGCATTCCGGACCTGAAGTTCTCCATGCTGCGGGCTATGAAAAACGTCAAAACGAGTCACCTCCTGGACAAGGATCTCCTTGCCCTGCCGAAGAATTTTTCTAAGTAGCAACTGCCAAGGTTTCCCTGGCCTGATATGGTGAAAGGGCTTTTCCAGGCGGAGTCAGCCATGCAAACCCTCACCGCAGCGTGGGCCCAGAAGGCCGAGGCCGACCTGGACACGGCGCGCAGGGAACTCCGCGTCGAAGATGGCCCCAATTTCGAAGCGGTCTGCTTCCACGCCCAGCAGAGCGCCCTCAAATACCTGAAGGCCCGGCTCCTGAAGGCCGATATCCCCTTCCCGTCCACACCTCATCTGGTGGTGCTCCTCGAACTGTGCCTGAACGAGGAACCCGCCTGGGAGGAGTTCCGCCCCCATCTCCGCTCCCTGACCCATCTCGCCGCCCAGCTCGAGGATCCCGAATGCGTGCCCGACGGCCCCACGGCCGCCGAAGCCTACAGCCTGGCCCGCACCTTCAGGGACAGGGCCCGGGCCACGCTGGACCTCCAGACCGAACCTACCTTAGGCGAAGCCACAAACCTTTGAGGTAGAAGCCCTCGGGATGGTTCAACCCGTAGGGATGATCGCCGGGCTGCCCCAGGTGGGCCAGGACCTGGGCCTCCCGCCGGGCCTCCAGGAGGGCCGTCCAGGCGGCTTCCTGGAAGCGGGACCGCTCCAGATGCTGGCTGCAGGAGAAGCACCAGAGCATGCCCCCGGGAGCCGTCGCCAGGGCCCCCAGCCTGAAGACATCCTTGTAGGCCTTGAAGGCCGCGTCCACGTCCTTGCGCTGCTTGGCGAAGGCCGGCGGATCCACGATGACCCTGTCCCAGGCGCCTGGTTCCAGGGAGCGCATCAGTTCGAAGGCATCCCCCTGCATCCGGGTGTGCCGGGAGGAATCCAGGCCGTTCTCCGCCCAGTCCCTTTCGGCCTGATCCAGGGCGGGGGCGGAGACATCGAGGGTGGCGACCTCCCGGGCCCCGCCGAGCCCGGCGTGGACTGAGAAGCCGCCGGTATAGCCGAAGGCGTTCAGGACCCGGCAGTCCTTGGAAACCCTGCCCAAGGCCAGGCGGTGCTCCCGCTGGTCCAGGAAGAAGCCCGTCTTCTGGCCCTTGAGCAGATCCACCGAGAGGCGGGCTGAGCCTTCCAGGATGGACATGGGGCCCCCCAGGCTGCCCTTCAGGAGCCGGTTCACGGGGTCGAGCCCCTCATCCTTGCGCCCGGACTGGCTGCGTTCCACGAAGACCCGGCAGCCCTCCGCCTGGGCCATCTCGAAGAGGATCGGCCACCAGGTCTCCCGCAGGACTTCGAGCCCTGCGGTGCCCACCTGGATCACGAGGGCCTGGGCATAGCGGTCCACCACGAGCCCGGGCAGGAAGTCCCCCTCGCCAAAGACCCAGCGACATCCCGCCTCCGGCCCATCCAGAGCCAGGCATTTCCGCAGATCCAGAGCAGCCCGGAAGCGTTCCCGGAAGAATGCCGCGTCCAGGGGACGGTCCTCGAAGCGAAAGATCCTCGCCGCCAGAGGATTGGAAGCCGAGGCGGTGCCCACGCCCAGCACATTGCCGCCGGCGTCCGCCAGGCGCACCAGGGGTCCCGGCGCGGGTTCGGCGAGGGCCCCGGAAAAGACCCAAGGGTGGCGCTTGCTGAGGAGGGTCTCCTTGCCCGGTTTCAGGCGCAGGAGGGGGTAGGGCCAAGTGGTCGCGTCCATGCTACTACCTTACGCCGCCAGCACCAGGAGCGCCTGGGCCAGCATGATCTTCAGGATGGTGGCCAGGGGGTACACGGTGGCGAAACCCACGTTGGGCATCTCGTTCCTGGTCTGCTGGTTGGCAAATCCCAGGACCACAGGCTGGGTGTGCATGCCCGCCACCACACCGAAGAGCACGTTCAGGGGGATCCTGAAGAGCTTGTAGCCCACGAACATGGCGAGGCCATCGGCCACCACGGACACGATGAGGGCGGATCCGAGGAAGATGGGCAGCCAGGCGATATTGTGGGCGAGGATCTGCCGGAAGCCCTCACCCGAGATCACACCGATGCCCGCCGCGAAGAGCACCAGCCCGAACTGCCGGATGGTGTGGTTGGCGCTGTAGGGGATGTTCCAGACGAAGGGGCCGAACTTGTGGTACCGGCCCAGAAGCAGACCCACCACCAGGGGGCCTCCCGCGAAACCGAGCTTGAAGATCATGCCGTGGCCCAGGGGAAAGGGAATCTGCCCCACCGCCAGGCCGACGGCCAGGCCCATGGCGAAGGTGAGGAAGCTGGCCTCGGAGAGTTCGCGATAGCTGTCGCCGAAGTACTCCTCGATATCAGGGATGTTCTCCTTGGCAGTGGCCACGCGGATCCGGTCCCCCAGCTCCAGCACCGTGTCGGCATCGGGCACGAACCAGACATCGCCCCTGCGCAGGCGCGTGATGACGCAGTTGTGCGTCTCCGGGAGCTGCAGGGCCCGGAGGGAACGCCCGATGACCTCGTGGTTGCTGACGAAGACGCGGGTGGAATCGTACTCGCTGATATCGTTCTGAAGGGCGGTATCCGAGGTCCGGCCCAGGAAGGAAGTGGCCCGCACCACATCCTCCGGCGTGCCCACGACCATGAGCAGATCCCCCACCCGGAGGGCGAAGTCCAGGGGCGCCATGATGAACTCTTCCCCGCGGCGCAGGCGGTTGAAGACCACCTTGCAGTTGGCCAGCTCGCGCAGGTCGACGTGGGTCTTCCCCGCGCCCACCTCCAGCACTTCGATGGTGGCGGCGACGAGATTGCTGGACCCGGAACTGTAGCCGTGGAGGCTGGCCGCCTCCTGTCGGAGATCCACATTGAAGAGCCGGCGGCCCAGGAGAATGGAGAGCATGGGGACCAGCACGCCGATGGGATAGGCGATGGCCGCAGCCACCGTGGGCTGGGCGATGGCCATGGCGTCATTGAGGGGGTTGCGCTTCAGGGCCTCGATGACCCCGGCCAGGGCGGGCATGTTGGTGAAGGAGCCCGTGAGGAGGCCCGCCGCGTATTTGCTGTCGAACCCGAAGAGCTTGGCGACGGCGACGATGACCGCGGTGCTCGTCACCATGACGATGGCCACGGTGGCGTTCTTCTTCAGCCCCTCCTTGGTGAAGGCGGCCCAGAAGCTGTTGGCGATGGCCAATCCCATAGCGTAGACGAAAATGGCGAGTCCCAGCTCGTAGACGAGCTTCATCTCCTTGGAGATGTCCTTCTTCAGGGCGGGATCCAGATCCGGCGCGACGACCACGGCCCCCATCGCGATGCCCGCAAAGAGGATCGAGGCGATGCCCAGCGACGCCCCGGCGATGCGGATCTTGCTGATGGGGTAGCCCAGGGCCACCACGGCGAAGAGCAGGAGCAGAGGGTTGTGTGCAAAGAACTGGATGATGCCGTGGAGCATGGTTCCTCCCGAGGCGGATCAGGATGGAGCCTCGGCCGAATATCCCCAGGTGCGGGTCATCCACCGTGAGCAGGGAATTCCCGATTCCATGGGATCCCGGAGTTCCAGCCTCGCCTCCGGAAAAGTATAGCGGTGGCATTGGGCGGTCCCCTCGGCGCCTCCCGGAAACGTGACGCATGCCCGATCGAGGGAAAGGCTGGCTTCCAGGGGCCAAGTCCGAGAAGCTGGAGGCCATGAGCACCGCCCTCCATCCCCAGAACGTCATCGCCCTGGTCTGGGATTTCGACAAGACCCTGATCCCTGGCTACATGCAGGACCCGATCTTCGAGGAATACCACATCGAGGGGTCCGCCTTCTGGAGGGAGACCAACGCCCTGCCCTCCTACCTGGAGCGCGCCGGAGTTCACGTCCACCCGGACACCTCCTACCTCAACCATCTCCTGACCTACGTGCAGCACGGCCGCATGGCCAACCTCACCAACGCCAAGCTGAGGGAACTGGGCGCAAAGATCCTCTTCCACCCCGGGCTGCCGGACTTCTTCCAGCGTCTCAGGCTCGAACTGGCCGCCTACCCCGACGCCGAGCGTTTCGAGCTCAAGCTCGAGCACTACATCGTCTCCACGGGGCTGCGGGCCATGATCGAGGGCTCGGCCATCCGGCCCTTCGTAGACGGCATCTGGGCTTCGGAATTCATCGAGGCACCGCCCCCCCCGGGCTTCGACCCCGACGCGACCCTGAACCTCGACGAGCCGGGCCGCGGAATGCCCATGCTGCCGACCCACGGCATCACCCAGATCGCCGTGGCCTACGACAACACGAGCAAGACCCGGGCCCTCTTCGAGATCAACAAGGGCGCCAACAAGACACCCGGCATCGACGTGAACGCCAAGATGGGGGACGAGGACCGGCGCGTGCCCTTCCAGCACATGATCTACATCGCCGACGGCCCCAGCGATGTGCCGGCCTTCTCGGTCATGCGGCAGAACAAGGGCACGGCCTACGCGGTCTACGACCCGACCAATCCCCTCAGCCTGGAGCAGGTGGATCGCCTGCGCCGGGACGGCCGCATCGATCATTTCGGCCCCACGGACTTCCGCCCCGAGAGCCCCACCAGCCACTGGCTGTCCATGCAGATGCGCCGCATCGCCGAAGGCATCATCAGTGAGCGCAAGGCCGCCCTCTTCGAGCGCGTGGGCCTCGCCCCCAGGCACCTGCCGCACTAGGGTGCACCTCCCGGTAGCCGCCGACGAAGGAGGCGGCGTAGAGCTGCGGGATCCAGGCTCACCCGAAGGGTGAACTGGAGACCGCAGCGTCCGGGAGTGCCCAACTACCACGAAGGTGCACCTCCCGGAAGACCGCCCCCGTAGGGGTTGCGACGAGGCCGAAGGCGACGGCGTCGAGCAGCAGGACATAGGCTTGGGCGAAGCCCAAACTATGGCCAGCTGCGTCCGAGAGTGCCCGCTATGAAGGTGCGGCTCCCGGCAGCCGCCGACCTGCCGCGGCCCGATATGCCGTAATTCGCAGCCGAGGGAAACGCCCAGAACGCCCCAGTGGTTTCCCTGCTCGACAGGAGCTAGGCTCGAAGCATGGAACTCCGCCGCCTGTCCTGGATGCTTACGCTTCTGTTGCTGTCCGGTCGGCTGGGGGGACAGGTCCCCCTGGAGGCCCTGAGTCCCCAGCACAGGACCTGGGCCCAGACCATCCTGCAGAGTCCGGACTTCAGCTTCGAGACCCGCACGGCACCGGTGAGGGTCCGCCTGGCGACCATGGAGAAACTCTTCGACCACCCCCGCCTGGCGGCGGCCATGTGGCGGCACTGCCAGTTCGTGCCCCAACTCTTCGCCATCGAACTGCCCGGCGATCAGCTGAGGGTGGACGATACCCGTGGCCTCCGAGGGACCCTCACCCTGGCCTACAAGCGCCCCGGAATGCGGGTCTACCTGATCGAGGGGCGGGTCGAAAAGGGCCGAATGAACAATCCCTTCCCCGTGGGGGCCAAGATGGTCGTCGTCTACCACTACGGCGAAGGCCCCCAGGGCTTCGAAAGCCACCTCCAGACCTGGACCACCCTGGATTCCGCCCTGCTCAGCTTCGTCTCCCGGCCCTTCCGGGGCTACATCCGCCACCGGCAGCAGGAATTCATCGCCTACATCAACGGCAATATCGCCAAGGGAGGGGAGTTCGCCCAGCTCGACCCCCTGGAATTCCGGGGCCCCCTCCACCGGGAGGGGGATCCCATCGCCATCCGCCAGTTCGACAAGATCTTTCCCGGCGAGGGCCTGGGAGGTCCCCGCACCAGGAGCAGGGCCCAGCTGGACCTGGCCCCAGGCGTCTCGTCGCCCAGAGGACGATGATCCGAAGAATCTGTCGGATTCTTGGCGGATCGGCGCTCAGCAAGGGGCCTATGCGGGCGTTTCGGATGCAGGGGCGCCGCTAGAGGCTCTTCAGCAGCGGGTCCTTCTGAGCGGTTTCCCGTTTGCCCGGGTGGAGGCGCTCGGCCTCGGCCACCAGTTCCAGGGCCAGTGCCTTCATGCCCCGGAGGGCAGCGGCTTCGGCCATGTGGTAGAGGTTCACGGCCGTGGTCCTGCGCTCCGCCAGGTTCTTGCGATCCCAGTCCTGGGACTGGCTGGTCTTCAGGAAGCCCTGGAACCGCGACTGCAGGGCGGCCGGCCCCCGCAGGAGATCCTCACGGAGACCCGTCAGCAGGGCCGTCATGGAGTGGCCGGGGGGCCAGGCCTCGCCCATCTCCCGCTCCAGCCGCAGGAATTCCGCCCGGTCCCCCCGGCGGTAGGCCAGGAAGGCCAGGGTGGCCCGGATGAGCTTGGATTCGGAGTTGTGCCGGAGCCCCTCCTCCAGGCACTGCTTCGCCTCCCCCTCCCGCCCCAGCCAGGCCTGGCAGAGGGCGGAGGTGAGGTAGGGGTACTCGGCCTTGGGCTGGAGCCGACGGGCCTCCTCGTTATGGCGCAGGGCCTCTTCCAGCGCCCCCTGGTTCTGCAGCAGCACCGCCAACCTGTGGTGGGCGAACCAGTCCGTGGGCTTCAGCTCCAGGGCGCGGCGGTAGCAGCCCTCCGCCTGGGCCAGGGCCGCCGGGTCCGTGTCGTAGGCGAAGGCGTCCCCCAGGATGGCGTGGGCCCTGAAATCCGCCGGATCCAGTTCCACGGCCCTGCCCCCGGCCCCTCGGGCCCCGGCCAGATCGCCCTGGCGCAGCATGGCCTCCGCCAGGACCCGGTGCCCGGAGGCCAGCCCTTCGTCCAGGGCCAGGGCCCGCCTGGCCTCCAGGATCGCCTGGGAGATGAGGTGCAGGGATTCCGTGCTGCCCAGGTGGACCCGGGCAGCGCCCAGGGCCAGCTCGGCCGCGGCCAGTCCCGCCCGGGCGGGGGCATAGTCCGGCTCGGCCTGGAGGGCCTCCTCGAAGAGCTTGCGGGCCACGCCGAAGGCCTCGTCGTTGCCCTGATCCATGAGGCCCAGGGCCTTGGTATAGAGTTCCCGAGTGCGGGGGAACTTGGCCCGGGAGAGGACCTGGACCCGGGCCCCGGGATGCCCTCCCAGGAATTCGGGCAGCCGCTGGGTCAGCTCATCTTCCATGTCCAGGAGGCCCTTGGCCTCTCCCTGGACCTGGAACTGCCCCAGCAGTTCAGCTCCGGTCCCATTGACCACCCGCACGGAAAGGCGCAGCCGCGCCTCCCCGCCCCTCAGGCTGGCCAGCACGAGGTAGTCCGCGCTCAGCTCCTTCCGGAGCCGCTCGAAGCCCCCTTTCCGATCCCCACCCAGGACTTCCGCCACCCGCAGGCGGTCCACCACCAGGAGGTCCCCCCGGCGCACCAGCCCCATGGCCATGGCATCCTGGAAGCTCGACCCCGCCCAGGCCATTTCGGGAGGCAGCCCCTCCAGGTCCACGGGCAGCACCGCCACCACCTTCCGCCCCCGGCCCAGGCTCGCCGCTGGGACGCCCGGGGAGGGGCCCCGGTCCCTCAGCCGCACAATGCCGACGCCGAGGATCCCCAGCGCACCCAGGACTCCGAGCCCCCATGCGAGGGGCCTCCCGGGAATCCGGAACGGGAGGGGGGCAGGCCGGGGCATCCGGCCCGAGGCCAGTTCCAGGGCCAGGGCTTCAAGGGGCACCAGGGCCTCCTGGAGCGAGGGGAAACGCCGATCCGGCTCCTTCGAGAGCATCCGGTCGATGACCGCCACCAGGTCCTGGGGAAGATCCCGCCGGAGCTTGCCGAGGGAGGGGTGGGGCTCCTTCCCGATGGCGTGGAGCGTCTCGACCAGCGTGCTCTTGCGGAAGGGATGCTTGGCAGCGGCCAGTTCGAAGAGCACCGTGCCCAGGCTGAACTGGTCCGCGGCCGCGTCCTGGGGACGCCCGAAGACCTGCTCGGGGCTCATGTAGGAGGGCGTGCCCACCGAAATGCCAGCCTCCGTCTCCCGGGTGAGGGTGAAGGCCTGGGCCGTGACGCCCGCGGCGGGCAGGGGATTGCGCTTGGCCACGCCGAAATCCAGCACCTTCAGGGTGCCGTCCGAGGTCACCACGAGATTGTCGGGCTTGATATCCCTGTGGACGACGCCCTTCTGGTGGGCGTGATGCAGGGCCTTGCAGGCCTGGATGGCGAGGTTCTGCAGCGCCTGGAGGCTCATGCACCTGCCCAGCTCGCAGGACAGGTTCTCGCCTTCCACATACTCCATGGCGATGAAGGGCGTGCCCTCCACCTCCCCGGCCTCGTAGACCACGGCGATATTGGGATGCTGGAGCTGGCAGGCCGTCTTGGCCTCGGCGATGAGGGCCCTGCGGCGCTCCTCGTCCTCCCCCTTGAGGATCTTCAGGGCCACCACCCGCTCCAGGCGCACATCCACGGCCTTCCACACGCGGCCCATCCCCCCCTCGCCCAGGAGCTCGAGGAGGCGATAGGCGCCGAATAGAGTGTTGGTGGGTTCCACGGGTGAGTCCGCCGATGGGTCATTGTATGGCAGGCTGGGGGAATGCATCGCCTCACTGCGCCCTGCTGCTTCAAGTTCCGGGAAAAGGCCTCGGTCTTCCTGACGGAGCTGCACCCGGCCGAATCAATGGAAGCGCGGGCCGCGATCCTGGCGAGGCTCCGCAAGCGGGATTTCGACGCCACCCACCACTGCTCGGCCTGGCGGGAGGGCGCGCCTCTCAGGGCCCAGGGATCCGACGACGATGGGGAACCTTCGGGGACGGCGGGAGCCCCCATGCTGAAAGTAATGGAGGGCGAGGACCTCACCGATCTGCTCGCCGTCTGTCTCCGCTGGTACGGCGGCACCAAACTGGGCACGGGCGGCCTCGTGCGCGCCTACACCGAGGGCGTCCAGGGCGCCATCGCGGAGGCACGCATCCTGGGACTCCTCGAGACCATCCGCATCCTGCGCACCGGACAGATCATGGTCGCCACAGAACAGGCTCACCTGCCCTTTCATGTCTTAGGCGCTTTTCCCGAAGCCGAAATCCTGGGCCAGGATTTTGATGGAAGGACTGCAACCCTGAATTTCCGAATTCCTCCAGAGCGCGCTGCCTCCCTGGAACACGCCTGGCGCGAGCGCAGCCGGGGGGGAATCGTGACTTGGGAGTGATCTCCCGAGCGTTCGCCGATCCCTCTCCGCCGTTCGCCGAATGGCCATAGCCGCCGCTCCCCCTGTCCCGTAGCTTGAATCACGGGAGGCACACCATGCACGACAGGCCGGAACGAAGGACCCACTTCACCACCAAGCTGGTGATCGGACTGCTATTCATGGCCTTCGGCGCCGCCCTCCTGCTCCACAACCTGGGCATCCTGGACGCCGATCGCAGCCTCCGCTTCTGGCCCCTGGCCCTCGTCGCGCTCGGACTGGAGCGCCTCTTCAGCCGGGGCTTCCTCCGGGCCACGGGAGGACACATCCTCATCCTGGTGGGACTCGGGCTCCAGCTGGGCTTCCTGGAGAAGGAATACCTCCTGGAGAAGTGGTGGCCCCTGGGAGTCGTCTGGATGGGCCTGATCCTCACCCTCCGGGCCCTTTGGCCCAGGCCCAAACCCGAGCCCATCCAGGCTCCCGAACCTTTCTGTCAGGATTCCAACGAGAGGCCGTCATGAACCCCGAATCTGAACCCCGCACCAGCCGTCTCGTGACCCCTGCCCTGGTCGTCGGCATCGCCATCATCGTCTTCGGCCTCGGGCTCACCCTGGAGAATCTCGGCTTCGAATACAGCCACGTGGTCTTCAAGTTCTGGCCCCTGATCCTGGTCGTGCTGGGCCTCCTCAAGCTCCGGGCCTGCCAGGGCACCTGCGTGGGCGGCTACCTCCTCACCGGCGCTGGCCTCGTGCTCCTCCTGAAGACCCTGGGCGGCCACAGCGTGGATGTCCTCATCGGCCCCATGATCCTCACCGGTGTGGGCATCTTCATCGTGCTCAAGGCCCTCAAGCAGCACCGGAGGGTCCCCGAGGAACTCCAGCAGAGCGAGGGCTTTCTCCGGGGCAACGCCATCCTCAGCGCCTTCAAGCACCGCCACCAGTCCCAGTCCTTCCGGGGCGGCGAGCTCACCTCCATCTTCGGCGGCTTCGAAGTGGATCTCCGCCAGGCCCTGATCGAAGGGTCCTCCGCCCGCCTCGATACCTTCGTGATGTTCGGCGGCGGCGATCTCCGTGTGCCCGAGGGCTGGGAAGTGCTGGTGCAGGCCACGGCGATCTTCGGGGGGGTCAACGACAAGACGGCCCCCTTGCCCCTCAGTTCCGAGGCCCGGCCCCGGCTCGTCGTCACCGGTCTGATACTCTTCGGAGGCATCGAGATCCGGAACTGATATGCACCCCATCCTGAGGAGCCGAGCGCGACTGGGGACCTACCTCCTGGGGTGGGTCCCCATCGCCGCGCTCCTGGCGGCCCAGGCCGCCGTCAAGCACACGCCCCTGCCCGCCGCGATGATCGTCGGTCTGGTGGGCGCCTACACTGCCGCGGGGCTCTTCCTCTCGTCCTTCTTCCTCTGCCGCACCCTGCCCATCGCCACGTCCCGCACCAGCACGCTGGTGACCACCTGGATGGCCTCCTCCCTGGTCATGGGCGCCCTCTGGACCGTGCTGATGCTGGAAGTCCTGAGGCAGTTGGGGCGGTGGTCTCCCGCCTTGGCCCCCTACGGCGAAAGGAGCCTCCTGAACCTGCTGGTGGCGGGGACGACCGGCTGCATCCTCTACATCCTCACCGTGGCCCTGCACTACCTGTTGATCACCCTGGACCAGCGCCAGGAGGCCGACCGCACGGAGCAGGAGCTGCGGGTCCTGGCCCGGGAGGCCGAGCTGAAGGCCCTGCGCGCCCAGCTCAATCCCCACTTCCTCTTCAACAGCCTCAACTCCATCAGCGCCCTCACCACCCTGGACGCCAAGCGGGCCCGGGAGATGTGCGTGCTGCTCTCGGATTTCCTCCGCAAGAGCCTTCGCCTCGGGGAGCGCTCCACGGTGAAGCTGTCCGAGGAGCTGGATCTCGTGAGGAACTATCTCGCCATCGAGCAGATCCGCTTCGGGAACCGCTTGCAGATCGAATGGGACGTGGACGCCTCCATCGCCAGCGTGGAGGTCCCGACGCTGCTGCTGCAGCCCCTGGTGGAGAACGCCAACAAGCACGGCATCGCCCAGACCCCTGAAGGCGGCACGATCCGCATCCAGGCCTTCGCACCCGGAGCCTTCGTGGAGATCCACGTGGAGAATCCCGTGGACGAGGACGCCGAAAGGCCCCAGGGCCTCGGGATCGGCCTGCGACAGGTGAAGCAGCGCCTCCAGGGGCGGTACGGCAGCCGGACCTTTTTTGAAGCGAAGATCCGGGAGGGTCGGCACGAGGCGGTGCTCACCTTCCCCAGGGACATGAGCGAGGTGGAACCATGAGCGAGCGCGCGTATACGGCCCTGATCGTGGACGACGAGGAGCTGGCCAGGGCCGTGGTAAGAGAGCACCTGGCGGCCCATCCCGAGATCCAGATCCTGGCGGAGTGCGCCAACGGCTTCGACGCCGTGAAGGTCGCCACCGACCTGAAGCCCGATCTGGTGTTCCTGGACATCCAGATGCCCAAGCTGGACGGCTTCGAGGTGCTGGAGCTGCTGGATCCTCAGCCCACGGTCATCTTCGTGACGGCCTACGACCAGCATGCCCTCAAGGCCTTCGAGGTCCACGCCGTGGACTACCTGCTCAAGCCCTTCGGCCTGGAGCGCTTCGAGGAGGCCCTCCTGCGGGCCAAGGCCCGGCTGGGGAGCGGCGAGCCCATGCGGGTCCAGGCCACGGACCTCTCCAGCACCGCCAAGAGCGACTGGCCCCTGGACCGCATCGTGGTGCGGGACGGCACGAAGGTGACACTCATCCCCCTCTCCAAGCTCGACTACATCCAGGCCCAGGACGACTATGTGCTCCTGAAGACACCCGAGAAGGGGCACCTCAAGCAGCAGACCCTGGCCAGTCTCGAATCCCGCCTGGACCCCACGCGCTTCCTGCGCATCCACCGGAGTTTCATCATCCAGATGGACCGCCTGGCTCGCCTGGAACAGAGCGAGACGGAGAGCTGGGTGGCGGTGATGACCGACGGCACGCGCCTGCCCGTGAGCAAGAGCGGATACGCCCGGCTGAAGGAACTGCTCGGTCAGGACTGAAAAGGTGCACCCCCGGTAGCCCGGGGCGGAACATGAGTTTCTCAATCGTTTTTTTCTCAACACCTCGGGATCCCTGCTGCTCCTAGTGCCTGCGCGTTCACCAGGGCGCCAATTGTTATTATCAATATCAATCGATCTCCCCTAGTCTGGTTCGTTCCAAGGCCCCGGCGATCCGGGATAGGAGCGATTCAGACATGACATCCCGCACCAAGAGCACGTTGACCACCACACTCGCCCTCCTCGTGGCAGGAGCCCTCGCATCCCCCGCCCTCGCCTCCGGCTTCCAGCTCCGGGAGCAGAGCCCCAGCGCCCAGGGCAACGCCTTTGCGGGCGTGACGGCCGGTGGGTCGGACATCAGTGTGGTGTTCTTCAACCCTGCCAGCCTGACCCAGTTCTCTGGCACTCAGTTCTCCCTCGGGGCCTCCTATGTGGCACCCAAGGCCGAATTCGGCAATGGCGCCGCATCGCCCTTCACCCCCGGCTTCGGGTCCTACCCCGCTGCCCCGGCCTCCCACCCGAACGCTGCCCAGTCCGCGGCCCTTCCCGCCCTCAATCTCATGTACAGCCTGAGCAAGGATCTCAAGCTGGGGTTCTCGGTGAATGTGCCCTTCGGCCTCACCACCGAGTACGACAACAATTTCGTGGGGCGCTATCACGCCCTGAAGTCCGATCTCAAGACGATCGATTTCTCCCCCTCCCTGGCCTATCGGGTGAACAGCCAGTTCTCCGTGGGCGTGGCCTTCGTGGCCCGCAAGGCGGACGCCGAGATCACCAATGCGGTGGACTTCGGAACGATCGTCCTGGCCAGTGCTGCCCCAGCCTCCATCCCAACCCTCATCGGACTGGGTGTTGGGCCCGGAAAGCAGGACGGCACGGGTGGCCTCAAAGGCAGCGCCTGGGGATACGGTTTCAAGGTGGGCGCCACCTGGCAGGCCACGGACGCCCTCCGCTTCGGAATGGCCTACCAGTCGGCCGTGAGCATCACCCTCAAGGGGGACGGAACCTTCCAGCTCCCGACCAATTTCAATCCTGCGATCTCCGCCGCCACCCTGGCTTCCCTTCAGAGCCGAGGATTCAAGAACGGGGCCGGCGAAGCCGAACTGAACCTCCCCTCCACGGCCTCCCTGGGCTTCAACTACGATTTCAGCCAGACCTTCGCCATCCAGGGCGAAGTGGCTCAGACCGGATGGTCCAAGTTCAAGGAACTGCGCGTCAAGTTCACGGACAACATCACCAACGGGTTGTACCTGAAGGAGTCCCTCACGGAGGAGAACTGGAAGGACACCTGGTTCTACTCCCTGGGCATGACCTGGAAGCCGGCCCAGGACTGGACCCTGCGCGCAGGTCTTGCCAGCGACAAGGGTGCGATCGAGGACGGCTATCGCACCCCCCGCATTCCCGACGGCGACCGCACCTGGTTTTCCGCGGGCCTGGGCTATGCAATCTCCAAGAGCCTCACCTTTGATCTGGCTTACACCCACATCGCAGTCAAGGACGGGCCTGTAGGTCTTCTCGCCATCACGGATTCCACAAACCCTGCCGGGGCAGACTATGTAAACAGAAACCCCAATTTCTTCCGCGGCAATCTGAGCGGCACCTTCAAGAACAGCATCGACATCTTGGCCGTCTCGGCCCGCTTCAACTTCTGATCAAGGTTTTAGAGCGCCAGGGCCCGGTTCAACCGGGCCCTGGCGTTTTTAGGCGCAGCCTCATCCAGGAGGAAATGGTCGCCCGGGTGTTCTCCGGCCCGCAGTTGTGGGCCACCGGCGAGGCCTACAGTGTTCCCAAACGACCCGATGGGACCTCCAGAAGGGGCTTGATGCCACTTGGAATTTGTCAGGAAAATCCGGGATATTTACGGGTGGGCAGACAGATGGGCTAATCTGCTTCGAGCTTGTGGATGCAATGAGGTCGGTTGCCACACCCCTGGAACTGCGACATGGAATCTGCCACCCCCACATTCCGCCAGAGCCTTGAGGGTTCGTACCTTCAGGGGTACCGGATCTCCGCACTCCTCATGGGGCTGTTCTTCCTGATCCTCCTGCCCTGGCGGATAGGCTGGATGCGTTCGACAGCCTCCAGCCCTCTCCTGATCTGGGAGGCGATCGCCCTGGCCGCCACATGCTTTGCTCTCGCGGCCTTCGCACCCCGGGTCAAGCTCCTCATGGGTCACGTGGAGAACCTGGGACTGGGACTGGTCGCCCTGGGGCTGGTCAACAATGTCAGCCTCCTGGTCCTGACCCACGACCCCGATCAGGCGGCCAATTTCATGCTGCTGCTGGTCGTTTCCGGATTCGCCTTCCTCACCCGCTGGCGTTTCCTGTTCGTGCAGAGTCTGTGCCTCCTGTTCTGGGCTCTGGGCACCAGCGCACTGGTCGGATTGAATCCCTTCCTCAATTGGCTCTTTCCGGTCATTGCGGCCGCCATGCTCGGCCTGCTCCTCCACCTCTTCACCCATAGGGTGTTCAAGACCCTGAAGGTGCTCAGGAACCGGGACCAGATCCTCCTCCACCAGCGGGCTCGGCTGATCACGGAACTGCGCAGCGCCCTGGAGAACGTCAAGATCCTGCGGGGCCTCATCCCCATCTGCGCCCAGTGCAAGAAGGTCAGGAACGATGGCGGCTATTGGCAGCAGGTGGAGAGCTATCTCCACGAGCACTCGGAAGCCGAGTTCACCCACGGGCTCTGCCCCAGGTGCACCTCCTCCCTGGAAGACGAGTTCGATCGGCTCGTGCCGGGGGGGGAAAACCCGCAGCCAGACTGAGCTCATCCCCCAAGAAACCTGGCCAATTGCGGCCACCTTGCATCCCTCCATTGCCACGGGTGGTGCCCTCGCGAGACGATGGCATAACGAATTGCGAGGAGGACCTCCCTATGAATCAGTCCGCTCTTCAAGCGACGGACGTACCGAAGGGTCACCCCAAGGGCCTCTGGGTGCTCGTCTTCACGGAGACCTGGGAGCGCATGTCGTTCTATGGGACCCGACCGCTCCTCATGCTCTACATGACGGCTTCCATCGCCATGGGCGGGCTGGGCCTCGATCTGGGCCGGGCCACGGCGATATTTGCGGGCTACTACCTTTCCCTCTACGTCTTCGCCCTCTCCGGCGGCCAGATCGCCGACCGCTTCCTGGGGACCAAGCGCACCATC